>DASZGW010000068.1:0-42397 GCA_035938475.1 Candidatus Udaeobacter sp. | reverse complement strand
CATGGGAAGAACTTCCTGCTGAAAATAACGATGCGCCCATGCGGCGCGTTTTGCTGACAGCTCCGCCATTTCGCGCACGTAAATCCCGTTCTGCGCCAGCTCGGGTAGCAATTCATTTTTCCACAGCGCGCATTGCGTCGCCACAAGCTCGCGCACCGTTTTCTGGATGCGATCGAATGTGTCGGTCGGACTTAGACCGTCCGGACCGATGTCGCTCGTTTCGCTTTTGATTTGCTGCTTGATCCCGGCTACCCGAATCTCGAAAAACTCATCCAGATTAGAGCTGAAGATCGTAAGGAACTTCACTCGTTCGATAAGCGGCTGAGTGGGGTCCTGCGCTTCCTCGAGAACACGCCGGTTGAATTCAAGCCAGCTCAGCTCGCGGTTGATAAAATTTTCAGGATCCGAAAAACGCGCTTCCTGGGGACCATCCTTCGGGAGCAGCTCGACCTTTGCAGAAGGCTCCTGGGCAGCGCTGCTTTGGGCGATTGCAGTAGGCATATTACGTCGTCATTGAGTAAGTCGCCGACCGCCCCGAGCGGCGACTCTGTAGAGGAAGCCGTTGGCTCCCTTGGGAGGCTAGCAGCCGTCCCAACAGTCTGTCACCTGCTACGGCGGGCCCGCGCAAATTCAAGCAACCATTGCTTGGAAAATTACGCAAGACCGGTTAGGCGACTGTTGGCCCGCCTCATGTTGTCGCAGTTAGGGACGGATGCCGAATATCCTGGGCGGCGGCGGCATAAACTGCCTCTTCGGCAATATTGGTGGCGTGATCGCCGACGCGTTCCAAACAACGGCCAATAAAAATCAGGTTCAAGTAGCCGCGCAACTGTTCCCGGTCCTGCGCCATGCGGTCGATTAATTTGCGACTGGCTTCATGGTTTAACTCATCCAGTTTTTCGTCGCGCGTAACCACCGCGCAGCCAAGATCGACATCCTCGCGCACGAACGCATCGATGCTGTCTTTGAACATCGACATGGCATGCTCGTACATCGGGCGAATTAACTCTACTTCGGGCAGGGGCGGATGATGATTCAACTTGCGCGCGCGCCGCGCAATCGTGGTCCCTTGATCGGCCATACGTTCCAGATTTGACGAAAGTTTCATTGCGGCGACGACGCGACGCAGATCCGATGCGACCGGCTGAAACCGCAACAAAATTGCCACGCCATCCTTATCGATCTGCATCTCGAGTTGATCGATCTCTTCATCATCCGCGATCGCATTTGCGCAAAGATCGTCATCGCGATCGAACAAGCCTTTCATTGCTCGCTCAAGGCTGCGTTCAGTCAACCCAGCCATCATGAGCACGTTGTTGCGCAACGCCGACAGCGATTCATCAAATGTTCCAAGAATATGCCTGTTTGCGACCATCGTTTATCGACCTTTATCTTTCTTCGCTCCCGCTCCTGTTCTCACTCGTATTCTTACTCCTGTACACACTCCGTCAACTCATCAACCAAACCTGCCAGTAATGTAGTCCTCCGTCTGTTTTTCGGTTGGATTTGTGAAAATCTTTGTCGTCGGTCCAAACTCGATCAGCCGACCGAGGTACATGAAGGCGGTGTAATCCGAAATGCGGCCGGCCTGCTGCATATTGTGCGTTACCGTTACAATGGTGTATTTCGCTTTTAGTTCGTGGATCAGTTCCTCGATTTTCGCCGTGGCGATCGGATCGAGGGCCGAACAAGGCTCATCCATCAAGATCACTTCCGGCTCCACAGCGAGCGAGCGCGCGATGCAGAGCCTCTGCTGTTGGCCACCCGAAAGGCTGGTGCCCGGCTTGTGCAAATCGTCCTTGACCTCGTCCCACAGAGCAGCCATACGCAGCGATTTTTCCAGCCGTTCATTGAGAAATTTTTGATTGCGCACACCATTCAACCGCAAGCCGACGACGACATTTTCGCCAATCGTCATGGTTGGAAACGGATTCGATTTCTGGAAGATCATGCCAACTCGGCGTCGAACAATTGCGGGATCAACGGTTTTGGAATAAAGATCCTCGCCATGAAGAAGGACCGTCCCGTCCATCCGCGTCTTTGGCACCAGTTCGTGCATCCGATTGAGCGCCCGGAGAAACGTTGATTTTCCGCAACCGCTAGGCCCAATGATCGCTGTCACGGCATTGGAAGCGATGTCGAGGCTCACATTCTCAATGGCCTGCTTTTCCCCGTACCAGATCGAAACATTCTTCGCCTCAAAAGTTAACGTTGGTGGGGGCTCGGCGCTAACGGGCGGCTGGGCAGGCCGCTCGATGCGCTCCGTGACGCTTTGTTCGGGTGTTGTTGCCATAATCACGTTAACCATTTTAGGATGCTATACGACTGGCGCGCCGCGTCCGCGAGTCAGGATTCTTACAAGCACATTAACGCAGAAAATTCCGGTGACGAGCACGAGCGCGCCGGCCCAAGCCTGGCGGTGCCAGTCGTCGTAGGGAGAGATTGCATAGGTAAAAATCTGCAACGGGAGCGCAGCGATAGGCTGGCTGAGGCTGTGATTCCAAAAACGATTGCCGAAAGCAGTGAAAAGGAGCGGAGCCGTTTCGCCGCCTATGCGAGCGAGGGCTAGCAAGATCCCGGTGATGATCCCCCTCGACGCGGTCTTCATCACGATGTGGACAATTGTTTTCCACCGGCTAACACCCAGGGCGAGGGCGGCTTCGCGATAACCATTGGGTACCAGCAGAACAACCTCTTCTGTTGTGCGCAGGATCAGTGGAATCATGATCAGACCAAGCGCGAGCCCCCCGGCATACGCCGAGAAGCCTTTGAAGCGCAAAACTACCAAACCATAAACCACGACACCCCAAGTGATCGACGGAACGCCATTGAGCACATCAGCCAAGAAACGGAGAATAGAATTGAGCCGCGCCGAGCCGTATTCCGCCAGATAAACTCCGCCCAAAACGCCAATCGGTATTCCAATGACACCAGCAAGTGCGAGTAATTCGAGTGAGCCGACGATGGCATTCACCATGCCGCCCCCAACGGCTCCTACCGGTGCCGGTAATTTTGTGAAAAAGTCCCAGTTGACGGAACTGGCGCCATTGATGACAAGATGAAAGAATACCAGCCCCAAAGGCGTGATCACAAGAACCGCAGAAACAAAGGCGATCCCGCATGCCAGTGCGCTTTTGATTTTGCGCCAGGTGTGATTCTGTGTTCGTGCCAAATGCATAGCTATTGCACCGCGCGAGTTGCTGATTTGACAGAGATCGTCCGCAAGAGCAATTGGGCGAGAAGGTTGACCAAGATGGTTATTCCAAAAAGAACCAGCCCAATTTCGAACAAAGCCTGCAGATAAATATCAGTTGTCGCTTCGGTGAATTCATTGGCAAGCACGCTGGCAAGGGTGTATCCGGGCTGGAACAGTGACGCGACGATCTGCGGGGTGTTGCCTATTACCATCGTTACGGCCATCGTTTCGCCCAGAGCGCGTCCCAGACCAAGAATCACTGCGCCGAACAACCCTTTCTTGGCATAACTGAGCACCGCGATTCGAGTCGCCTCCCAGCGGGTCGCGCCGAGACCGTAGGCAGCCTCCCGTTGCAAGTCCGGTACACTGCGCAGGATCTCGCGCGAGACCGAAACGATGATCGGCAAAATCATAACCGCGATAATAATCCCGCCGGCGAGCATGCACGGACCGTAAATCGACCCACTGAACAAGGGTGTCCAACCGAAGAACCGTTTGAGCCATGCGAAGGGATAATCGCGCAGCCACGGAATCATTACGAAAATGCCCCAGAGCCCGAGAATGACACTCGGAATTGCCGCCAGCATTTCGATCAAAGACACGAGCGGTTGGCGAATCCAAAGCGGCGCGAGCTCTGTAAGGTACGCCGCCGTTGCGATGCCCAACGGGACCGCAATCAACAGCGCAATTAGAGAAGAAACCAGTGTCCCGTATATAAATGGGAGAGCGCCAAATTGGTCCGCGACTGGGTCCCACGTGGATGTGACAAGGAAATGGAACCCAAATTTTTTGATAGCTCCCACCGACCCGATCCACAGCTCCCACCCGGTCAGAATCACCAGCACAACCACCGAGAGCGCCATGGCGCATGTGAGCCACTCAAACGCTTTGTCGCCAAAGCGCGAAGGCCGGGCCATCACCTGGGCCGCGGATCGGGGCTCACCCGGTGCCCCGAAAGCTTTCGAGGCTGGAGCTGTAGAAACCTCCATGCTTTCTCACATCACATTTTGATTTCGTTGATCCGCTTCAAGACACGCTCTTGTACGGACTCCGGCAATGGCGCATATTGAAGGTCGGTAGCCATTTTCTCACCGTCTTTCGCAGCCCATTTTAGAAACTCCACGAGCTTTTTCCCCTTCGCAGGATCTTTCTGCTGCTCGTAAACGAGCAACCAGGTCGCACCGCAAATCGGATAGGCGTCTTTCCCCGGTGCGTTTGTCATCGAGAACCGGAAGTCATCCGGGATCTCGGCCGTTGCAAGCGCAGCGGTGACCGACTCGAGGGTCGGTTTTACAAAATTTCCGGCGGAGTTTTTCACGTCCGCATATGGCATCTTGTTTTGAACTGCGTAGATCAACTCGACGTAACCGAGCGCGCCTGGAGTTTGCTTTATCTGACCGGCAACCCCTTCATTTCCTTTGCCACCGATACCCGTCGGCCAGTTCACCGACGTATTTGCGCCCACCTTCGTCTTCCATTCTGGACTGATTTTGCTCAGGTAGTCTGTCCAAATGTAGGTCGTCCCGCTGCCATCGGAGCGGTGGACGACCACGATGTCTTTATCGGGCAACGTGACTCCAGGGTTTAGCGCTGTGATCTTTGGGTCATTCCATTTTTTGATTTGCCCAAGAAAGATTCCTGCGATCGTATCAGCATCGAGCTTTAAAGGGGGACTGCCAGGGAGGTTGTAGGCTACTACGTCTGCTCCCGCAACCGTCGGAATATGCAGCAGTTTGCCCGGGGCCTTGGCCAAGTTCTCGTCGCTCATTGGCCCATCGGATGCCCCGAAATCGACCGTCTGCGCGAGGATCTGTTTTTGGCCTCCGCCCGATCCGATGGATTGATAATTGAACCGGACAGACGGATCGACTTTCACGTACTCATCGAACCATTTTGAGTAGATGGGATACGGGAAAGTCGCCCCTGCGCCGTTAATCAACATCTGTGCCGAGGCGGTCGCGCTGACGCCGGCTAATAGCAGTGTTGCTAGGAGTTTGTGGGTAAAATTGCGAGATTTCATAGAGCAGTCAGCCTGCCGTAGTGCGCGCCGAAGCGTCAAAATTTTTAATGTTACTTTTGTGTGACAGGAGGCTTCGCGATGTTAAATCGTTGACGTGTTGAACCGTTAAAACGGATGCGCGTTCTCGGTCTCGTGCTTTAGAGCCCGTACCGCGTCAACGCTGCAACGCTTTAATGTTCTAACCCGCCGAACGCAGCGGCAGCACCACTCGAATTGTGGTTCCACGCCCCAGCTCGCTCTCAGCTTCCACGCGTCCACCGTGCAATTGGGCAATATGTTTCACAATCGCCAACCCCAAGCCAGTGCCACCCAGTTCGCCGCTGCGAGCTTTGTCAGCGCGATAAAAGCGCTCGAAAATTCGGGACAAATGCTCTTTCCCGATCCCAAGTCCGCTATCAGTCACGCTTAATACCATGTCGGAGCCGCGAGGTGTCGCCCGGAGATGAATCTGCCCGTTCTCGGGTGAAAATTTCACCGCATTATCCAGCAGGTTGTAGAGCACTTCCTCCAAACGCGTTCCGTCGGCGTGAAGCGTGAACGCCTCCGGAGTCAAATCGACAATCATTTTCAAATTCTTCGCGGCAAGTTTTTCTTTCCAATCACGGATGAGGTTATTAAACAATTCATCGACCCTCACGTCGCTGAACTCCAGCGTCGCCTGAGACGACTCTAGTTGGGCAAGGCTTAGCAGGTCACCAACCAGCCGCTGGAGTCGTTTGGAATGCCGTTCCATGATCGAAAGGATCCGCGCAAGTTCCTCGCTTGGCGTCTCCGGCTCATCAAGCAACATCTCGATGTAGCCGCGTAAAATCGACAACGGCGTTCGCAGCTCGTGCGAAACATTCGCGACAAATTCGCGCCGGATTTGGTCCAACTGCTTCAACTCGGTGATATCATGGAAAAGCACCACCGCGCCGGACATTTCGTCATCAGCCTTCTTGATTGGAACGGCGCTGACTTCAATATGCCGCTCGCCGTGAGTGCGTGAATCGGTCACACTCAACTCGCTTCGCATTGCCTCGCCGGTGCCCAGCGTCTCCGCAATCAATTCATCGAGCGTGGCGTGCCTGACTGCCTCAATCAAGGGAACGCCCACGGCTGGGTCACGCAACTCGAATAATTTTTCAAACGGCTGATTCATGAGCATAATCCGGCTGCGCGCATCAACGACGAGCAGGCCATCCTGCATCGCGCCCAGAATTGTTTGCGTGCCGGATTCGCGCCCCGCGATTTGGCGCTCGAGTTCCTGCTGGCGGGCGAAAATGTTCTCCAACGCCAGACCAATGCGGTGCGGGCCTGCTCCACCGTTTATCAAAAACGTGGATGGAGGT
The DNA here is from genome assembly GCA_035938475.1 of Candidatus Udaeobacter sp. Lineage (GTDB taxonomy): Bacteria > Verrucomicrobiota > Verrucomicrobiia > Chthoniobacterales > UBA10450 > Udaeobacter. The sequence goes on along the minus strand of DASZGW010000068.1, from coordinate 35,850 downwards.
TCGCCGCGGGCTACTTGCGAAACGAGTTGCTCGATTTGCGGCCACGGCGCGGCCCATTTTTGCCAGAGAAGCAGCGCTATCACTGCGAATAGAGCGCAGAGGACGCCCAGAATTAGCCAATACATCTGGCCTTACTTTTCTTTCATTCGATAGCCGAACCCCCGCACGCTTTCAATGACATCGGCGGCTTTGCCGAGTTTCTTACGCAGGCGTCGGACGTGCGTGTCCACTGTTCGCGTGTCAATAACACTTTCATAACCCCATACATCGTTGAGCAAGCGGTCACGCGCCTGGACACGACCGCGTCGCTGCATCAGCGTGCGAAGAAGCTTGAATTCAAGGCTGGTGAGATTGATTCGCTTGCCGCTAACAGAAACTTCATAACGCGCCGGATCAACAGTGATGGGACCGGCTGTCAAACGTTCGTCATCCGGTTTCGCCTCGCCGCGGCGCATAATCGCTCGAATGCGCAACACCACTTCCCGAGGACTGAAGGGCTTTGTTACGTAATCGTCCGCGCCAAATTCCAAACCAACTATCCGGTCGATTTCTTCCGCCTTCGCCGTGAGCATCATGATCGGGACGCGGCGCGTTCCCGGATCGGTTTTCAGAATTTTGCAAACTTCCAGCCCGGGCATCTTCGGCAGCATCAGATCAAGAATAATCAAAGATGGCTTTTCGTTTCGCGCCTTCTCAAGTCCGGCAGCGCCATCGGACGCAGTCGACGTCGTGAAACCGGCTTTACGCAAATTGAGTGCGAGAAGATCGACCACATCGCGTTCGTCCTCGATGATCAGGACTGTGTTTCCTTGCGCAGCTTCCATGGCAGTTCGCTTTTATCGCCGAAACTGTTTCGGTTCGCCAGCGAACTTTTCACTACCTTTCGTTCAAAGCGCCAATAACTCATTAAAAGTGGCGATCTGCGCGCTGTACAGGATCGCGGCTGGCAAAGCTGGAATCGAGTGAAACCTACTTGGCTGGCTTAGTTCGGATTTCCCGCGGGACTCACCGCCGTTAAGATCTGTCGTCCGGCTGATGCGGCCTTGCGAATTGGCATACCAAGGCTGCTTAGGTGATTCACGAACAACCCTTCCTTCGTGTTCCTCGATGTTACTTTCGGGCTGCTTCCAAGTTGGATTGCTGCACTTTTTTTAGGTGCTCCACCGCTTTTGTCAGGTTGCCGATCTGCGTGAGCAGTCGCGATTCACGCTGGTACATTCCTTGAAGATACCCATTGCGCCGCACAAAGGCTATCTTGAGCTCCTGTATGTCGTCAGCGGTGAGAGTATATCCGGCTTGAAGACGCTTCGGCGGGCCCGGCTGAACGTATATCGTCCCGTGCTCGGGCGCGATTTCGTTTGCCGCGCGCTCTCTGGTATACATGTAAATGGTAAACGACTTGCGAGATATCTCGCGGCCGTCGGGCATTTGAAGCCGTTGAAAGCCGTGCCAGGAATACTCGTTTGTTTCAAAAAGAATGCAGTGATTGAACAGCGGGGGATAGGACACGATCTGGTCGTTTTCAAAGTCCCACGGATTGGTGTGAAGCTCCAAATTTCCTCCCCACTCCTCCTTCCATTCCTTATTCAGATAAATGATTGCGTTGAACCGGCGATGGTGTTTGGTCGCCGGGTGCACGTTAAAATCAACGTGCGCGTCCATTCCCTGCCCCGACAGATTTTCATGGGTACCTGCGCCCTGATATATCGGATCATACAGTAGGCCCTGAATTCCTGTGATGCGCTCCATAATCTGAGCGAACTCAGGCGACGAAATGTAGTCGTCAATCAAACAATAGCTCGGTCCGATCGAACGAACATCGCGGCAGGCAAACTTTCGATTCTTTATTCCGAACTCGTTTATCATTTCGCTCTCGCGTGGAACAGGAAACGCGGCCAGCATTGCCTCGGCGATAGCTGGATCAAAAAACTGTGGAATCAGGACGTGGCGAAACGGTTTCGCAGTGTCAAATTGCTTGCGGTAAGAGTCAGCTTTGTCGATTAATTCCGCGGCAAGAATGGGCATGTGTGCGAATTTTAGAGTCTCGAACCATCCGGAAGAATCCCATGCAGTCAATGCACGATTTTTAAGATTAGCGGCACCGCATGCCGGCGTCCTGGATATTCCATGCATCCATTCATGTTTTGTCCGCGGTCTTGGCAATCCCTGGAAGGACACAAAAATACTTTCGGAAACGCAGCGCCGTGGCTTGGCAAACTGGATCAGTTGGGCGGTTTGCCTGATCCAGATTATGGACTCGTTTTTCTTCGGACCTACATCGAGTAGAGTTAGCCTCGGCTCGGTATTCGCGAGACCGGTTTTGCTTGTAGAGTGTTCCCAAGCGCTATCTCGAAGTTTCCACACAGATACTGTTACAGCGTCGGTTACTGCTCGGGGAAGTTCTGGCATTACGTTAGCATAGTTAGGCATTACGTGTGGCAGAAACACTTGAGCTTGTAGAGATATCAATTGATTGTTCCAACCTGCGATTGCGCCTTTTCTATGGCGCTTCCTGAAGAACCTCTTTGGCGGGTCTGGCAGCTTGCAATCGCGGCATTGCAAATACTGCCACAAGTGTTGTCCAGCTAAGAAGGACCAGCGCGAAATACAGACGCTGCGGGTAATAAAATTCGATCGTGTTTTCTCCTGCTCCAACGCGCACGGCTCGAAAGATGAAGTTTCCACCGAAGACTTCCACTGGAATTCCGTTCACTTTGGCGCGCCAGCCAGCTGCCCATCGGTCAGTCACTAGTAGCCAGCCGTCCGCGGGACAAGAAACTTTGAGCTTCAAATCGTTCGGAGCGTACTTTAGAACTTCCGCTGGGATGTTCTGAGCCGACGCCAGGCGAGAGATAGAAGCGAGCTCGGTTCTATCTGGAACTGCTGGGGAAGTCAGACTTACTCTCGCCATTTGCGCGGGGGGATGCACGATGATAACCGGCGCTCCCAGTTGCTCGCTTCGATTCACAAGAGCTAAGTAAGCCAGGTTTGAAGGGACCGCGATAGTGGCATTTTCGCTGAACCAGATTCGGTTGGCGCCCAGTCCCATGTTCAGTAACACCGGATGATCAAAGAATCGTTGGTGAAAGCGATTCGTCATAGTGGAATCATTGTAAAACGTGGCAATCTTGAGGGTCTGCGTCTGGTTAAAGGGACCGAAGACCAAGGGAGGCTTTAGCTCCCGCTGAAGACCGCTGAGGGTCAACGCAGTTTTATGGCCGGCATCCACCCGGTTCAAGAGCAAACGTGTCCAGCCGTTGTCGGACACGAACTGCTGAGAAAGATGCAGCGTGAGGCACGCGTCTAGAATAGCTAGAACGCCGAACAAAACTGCAAGCCGCTTCCTTGTCTTCTGAAACATCAACAGTAGTAAGGAAAATACCACGGCTCCGAACCAAATACCGGCTAGATGCAGATTGCTAAGATAAAACTGATTGCCCAGGTCAGTTACGTGCGAGACGACGTGTACGTAAGCCCACACAGCAGCAATGCTCGCTGTCAGTGAGAGAACCGCTAGTTGCCGCCATATCCGAGTTCCACCGTTTTGGATTGCTGCTTCAAGATCACTAGTAGCTAGAAGAGCTAACACGGCTGCCGAAAAAATACCGTAGCCGCGAAACATTGCGGGATATGTGAAATACCTCGTGGGAGGACAGTAGTCGTAAAGCCAGCCGCGAACCGGCAATCTGTCGCCAACCGCACACACCATAAAAAAAGCGATAATTCCAACCAGCCACCAACGCCACACCGACCGCGGGCGATGCCAGAGCGCCAATAAACTTAAGATGAAAGGAAGAACGCCGATGTAAACATCGGCCATCGAAATACTGGTCTTTGGCCACAGCTTGGGGTTTCGAGGAGAAAACTTCAACGCGGTGAGATAAGGGCTCGCAAAGGTCGCAAGCGCCCTCGGATCGAGAGCACTCCCAGCGATCGCCAGCCTGCGGGGCATCGCTCCAGCTCTTTCGGTATAACCGAGTCCTTCCCTGAAAAACGCCACGTAAGTCGGCGCCATAATCAACACTCCGATGCAAAAAACGATCGCCAGTGCTAAGAGAGTGAACCTAAATCGATCCCAAATTGGTCGCTTCTGGACCAGAAGTGTCGCCCCGTTGCCACTAGAGCAACATCGTCCCAGCCCCCATAAGAACAACATTACTCCGCTCAAAATCACAATAGCTGGATATCCACCCAAGGCAGAAAGCCCCCACAGCGCGCCCGCTTGAGCAGCCGGTGTGAAGCGAAGAGACGTTAGCGCCACGTCAAAACGCCAGATAAACCAGGGCACAAAGGAGAAAGAATAGAGAACCGCTGTGTGCTCGGCGTGTGCCGTATAGAAACCGCAAAAGGCGTATCCTAGTGCGACCAGGAAAGCGCCCCAGGGGGGAGCCCCGAGATGGCGTGCCAACAGAAGCAGACCAAGCGGTCCTAGCACCCAGATAAAAAGCCAGTAAGCTCGAAAAGCTGCTGCATTACCGCCACCGATCGCACCTGCAATTATCGCAATAGGAGAGGCAGCTCCCACTTGTGGATCAGCAAAATCTGGTGTGCCACCTGCCAGCCAGGGATCCCATAGAAGCAACTGGCCACTACGAGCATGATCAGCAACAAGGGTGAATGCCGGAGTATAGAACGAGCAGGCATCCCAGATCTGAACCCTCGCTCCACTTATTAAGTCTCGATTGTTGATCAGGAAAACGGCCACCAACAACAATGCCGCCAAGAACCATCGCGATACTCTCAACCGCTTAGAACCCACGGCTTGTTGTTCCATGTTTTGCGGTGCGCCTGCTTTACCAACCAAGGTCATCCAAATACCCTGTCCAGTTGGGGGAAGTTCTTCGATCTAATTTTTTAGCGCCACTGCGAAGGCCGAGACACCGAATGGAAAATCCAGGTACCGCAGGAAAAGGCGTTCTGCGCCAAAAAGAGTAAATAGGACAGCGTTTGATGGCTTGCGGATATAGACGAAGTCTCCCTCAGGTTTGTGTGTTCGACGGCTACAACGCGCAATCAACCGGACTATGGCGATTGGTACAAATAGGAACGTGTTAAAGTACGTCATGCGTTCAAGGGTAAAGTGAGCGGCCTGCAATTTCCGTCTCAGCTCACTCAGTGTGTAGCGTCTGCAGTGTTGATTTACGATGTCCTGCTGCCCCCACAACCACATATAAGCGGGCACAGACAAGATAATCCGACCACCGCGTTTCAATTTGCGATTTACGATTTGGAGAGCACGTGCGTCGTCTGAAACGTGCTCCAGCACATCAAACATTGTGACTCCGTCATAGGATCCTTCTTGGATCTCCGACGGAAGTTTATCGATCGACGTGTTGAACACTGGCGTTGAACCCCGCGCCGCTGCAAGACTAGCCAGCGCACAATCTGGTTCAACGCCTTCGAGGCGAGCGCCTGATGGATAGATTTCGAGTAGATTGTAGCCGGGGCCTACACCAATCTCCAAAATCTTCGGTTGCGGCGGCCATTTAAGCCGGACAAGCAAATCTCGCAGTATCACCCGGCGCGCCCGAAACCACCAGTGCTCTCCTTCAAGCAGTGCATAGTGCTGGGCGTAACTCTTTTCCATCAAACCATTATCCTATGCGATGTGCCAATACCCCTTGGCACAATTGACCAAGATCGTGACTCTGCGATGATCTGCATTGAATAATGGTCGAAGCGCCCGTCGAGTTTTCCATTGCGGTCCTTTGTTATCGCGCGGAAGAAGAGATCATTCCATTTGTGGAGAATCTTCACAAGATAATGTCGCTGTTCCGCTTTGAATGGGAGTTGCTTCTAGTGGCAAATTTCTGGCCAAGCACGGATGATCGGACTCCTGAAATCTGCAAGCGACTTGCAGAACGGTTGCCTTTTGTTCGCGTGCTGGCTGAACCAAAAGAAGGGGCAATGGGATGGGACATGCGCCGCGGACTCGACGCTTGTCGCGGTAAGTATATCGGAGTAATTGACGGCGACGGCCAGTTTCCGGTCGAAGCGATATTCTCCTGCTTCGCGAAAATCAAAAGCGACGGTTTCGACCTAGTAAAGACATATCGCGTTGAACGCCAGGACAGCTTTTATCGGAGATTTATTTCGACGGTTTACAACCTGCTCTTTCATCTTTTCTTTCCCGGCTCCAGCAAGGTTCGGGATGTGAACTCAAAGCCGAAGATCATGACACGCGAAGCGTACAAAAGGATGACGCTGCAGGCTGACGACTGGTTCATTGATGCGGAGCTGATCTTGAACTGCGTCAATCTGAACCTCCGCATTTATGAGATTCCAGTTGAATTCCAATCTCTAGGAAAACGAAAATCGTTTGTGAAGCCGGGCGCAATTTTAGAGTTCCTCAAGCACATGATTGAGTATCGGTTCGGTTCACGTGCACCAACCGGAAAACGCAAATGATTGAAACCGTCTTTGTCACCGGTGGCAGTTCAACATTAGGTCAACACGTCCTGCGCAGGTTGATTTCGCACTTCCACGTGCTCGCAGTGGTGCATCGGCACAATGTTGAAATTCCGGATGCCGAAATTGAACTATTGCACGGAGGATTGGAAGAGACTGTTCGCAACCCTCGGGCATTGCACAGAGCACAGGTGGTCCTGCATATGGCTGCAGTGACACATGCAGACGATCCGGCCGAATACTTTCATGTGAACGCGGAGTTAACGAAACAATTGGTGTCGGCCTGCAGCGCGTCGCAGCATTTTATATATGTGAGCACAATTTGCGCACACCCCGATGGCGGCGCCTATGGGCGCTCCAAATGCCTCGCCGAAGAAGCAATCCGCAGCAGTCGGTTGGATTATACCATTATCCGGCCGTCCGAAATCTATGGTTCCAGGGATGGCGAGGGAATCGATGCGCTCATTGCAGTTGCACGAAAAGTCCGAATCTTGCCGGACTTTCGATATGGAGGGTCAATTAAGTATGCGCCGATCAGCACGCAGGAAGCTGCGCACTTTATTGCGGAGGCAACAATTTGTCGCCGTCAGACGCGACAAACTTACATTCTTTGCGCTGATCGTTTATGCACCGCCCCCGAGATGGCCCAAGCGCTCCGCAGCTCGGTGCGTCCTCTCTTTGTAATACCCGTGCCCATCATGATGCTTCGCGCAGCGAACGCACTTCGATTACCTATGCCATTCAAGCGCGATCAAATCGATCGACTCGTTCTACCAAAGGCGTACGACAGCACGCTCGCACGCCGGGATTACGATTTTCAGCCTCAGTCCTTCATCGATTATTTGACCGAGAGCGGGAAAATCATGGCTCGCGCGGGTTCCGGGCAATGAGGGCTTGAATCGTGTAGCGAAACAGATAGACCGGCCGGCGAATATGCTCTTCTACGGTCGCAAAATAGTCCGATACCAAGGCTCGCCATGCCTGATCTGTTTTTATGTTTTCACCCCGATCAAGCCGCATGAACATTCTTCCCACCCAATCATCGTTCGCGCTGAAACAAGGCTCGTAGAAGATGAAACGGCCGCTGGGACGTAGACAGGCTCGTGCCAAGCCCAATATTTCGTCAATCTGTTGGTCGGTGAGGTGATGGAGCACTCCCAGCGAAAGAAACGCATCGGCATCCTGCGCCAACTCCCGAACTCGTGAGCTGCTGGCATCTCCGCAGAAGAATTCTCCACGGCTCCCGTATCGTGACTGCGCCACGCGAATGTACTCGGGGTTAGGATCAAATCCGAAATAATTCACCAAAGGCAGAAACTCAAGCGCTCTACCTGTGCCGCAACCTGCATCCACAACCTTTTCGTCGGAGCGGAAAGCTACATGCGTTCCGACAAAAGCTGCGCGGTCCCGGCCGCCGCCCACCAACCTTTGCAAGAGGTTGTAAAGCCGCGGCAACCGCAACGGGGCATAGACCGTATCGCGAGAGAAAGTCGCCATTTTGTTAGAACTGTAAGTAACTTCTGGATGGCCAAGTGGGCAAATTCGAACACCGGTCCGCCCCTTCTAAATGCAATGTTCGAGGGATCTTCAGCTGGAGCAAACCCAGCGGTTGCTTCCAAGTGACCCATCGCCACAGAATAAGAGAATGAAAGTGAATTTAGTTTCGCACTGTGCGCGATCTTCTTCGTAGACTCCAAAGCGACTATCTTACGCAGGAAGCCAGCGGTTAACGCGATTGCAATTTCGTGACAATCGTATGATCCCTCCTTTAACTTCGCGTCATATGCGGAGCTCAGAGACAGTGCGAGCGTATCGGCGCATCGTGTTTGATGCGATTTTCGTAGCGGTTCTCATCGCCTACTTCGTGCACTTTGCCCTTCCCGCGCTGCGCGGGGGATTTCGTGAAGACGAAATGATGAACATGGGGATCTGTTGGTGTGCCGGAGCGCTAAAATCGCTCCTGGCAAACATCGTGTTCTGGAAGTTATTTCTTTCTTCCGGATGCGCTCTTTATGATCTGCCACTCCACCTGTATCGCCCGGGGGGCGCTCTTTACTATCTGCCGCTTTATCACTTCTTCGACCTGAATGCTTTGCCGTATCGAATTGTCCAGATCAGTATTCTCGTTGCGTCGATTCCGCTGGTCTATTACTTGAGCCGGCGTCTCGCCTCCTCGCGCTGTATCGCTTTTCTCGCTGTCCTTGCTCTTTGTTACCACCCGCGGCTTGCCGGCCTCGTATTCGTCGGTGCGTTTATTTATGACGTGTTATGTGGATTCTTTTACTTCGCGGCATTGGCTTACTACGTACATCTCCGCGAGAGAGGGGCCTCTTTGCAGGCCGTGCAATTGCTCGGATTTCTGGCCCTTTACGTTATGGCGCTAAACTGCAAGGAAATGGCAGTTACGCTTCCAGTGATTGTCCTAATTTATGAGTTTCTCAAATCTCCCGGCTGGACGGATTGGAACGCGTTCCTTCGCTGGATCCGGACTTGTGCCGCGCCGTCGCTAATTGCTGGACTACTCACGGTTTTTTATGTCTACGGGAAAACTCACGGCAGCGGCTCGCTAGCAAGTTTAGATCCTTATCAACCCAAATATTCATGGCATAACTTCACAGCTTCCAACGCCAGGTTTGTTAGCCAATTGTTTTTTGCCGGGCATACAATCACGCCAAAAGTGCTGCTACTCTTGTGGGCGCTGGTTTTCATTTACGCCTTTGTACGCCGGGACCGCACACTTCAGCTCATGGCCTTCTGGATAGTGATCGTGCCCCTTCCTGTGGCTTTTATCGTCCCCGCGCGCGGCGATGCATCTCTTTATCTTCTGCTGTTCGGATGGGCAATGATCTTTGCAAAGGTTACGTTTGATTTGATCACTCTGATTTCGGAATTTTCGGTATTCCCTGGCAACCGTGCGGTGCCCGCAGCAACAGGCGCAATCATAGGGGATGCTCCCAGGAAAGTATCTCTTCGAGTTTTCCGAATCGTCGCTACGCTCTTAGTAGCTTTCGCTCTCGCAGCCTTTACACAGAAAGAGAATCAGCGCCTTCGAGTGCCGTGGCTCAACGTAGGCGCAAAAACCTCCCATGTTATCCATACGTTTCGTTCCCTGAGTCTGCGTCCATTACATGGCAGTAGCATTCTCCTTTTGTTGAAAGAAAATCTCTTCCAAAACAAGTGGAATGTTTTTTTCATTGCCTCTCTGGTCTGGAACGATCATTCCCTGCGTATTTGGGTCGAAAACGTAAATGAACTCACGCCGCAGCAGCAGGCGAACGTCGATTACATCATTTCAGTCAGTGAATTCGAAGCAGACGTCGTCCGTTCGCCGGAGCTTCCAAAATCGGACTGAGCGGTCAATCCATCGTGTTACGGAGCCTATAAATGATTAGTAGAGTGTGGCAGTCGATCACGAGGCCTGGCTGGCTGATTGTCTGTGGCGCGCTGTTAGCTGTGTTACTGCTGACACAGGCGACGAGCCTGCGCCACAAGGGGCTTACTACTGATGAGCCTCTTCACTATTATTACGGCTATCGCGTGTTGCATGGGGCTCCGGAAAGAACGAGCGCCCTAAATAGCAGCACCATGCCCTTTTCAAGTGTGCACGCCATGACGAGCATCAACCTGGCCGTCCTTGCCCGGACTATCGGACTTCCACTAGACACTTCCTGGAGCGGTCAGATAACGCGTGGGCGGTACGCGACCATTGCGCTTTCGCTATTACTGGCCCTATACGTGTTGAAGTGGAGTTATGAACTCTATGGTCGTAGCGGGGCTCTTCTCTCGCTGAGTCTTTACGTCTTCGATCCAAATCTGTTGGCACATGGCCAATTGGTAACGGCTGACTTGCCGGCTGCCTTGATGACGACCATGGCACTCTATCACTTTTGGCATTTTCTAAAGTTAGGCGGCAAGCGACGAGCTCTTTTCAGCGCGGCGACGCTCGGCTTAAGCCAACTGGCCAAATACTCGTGCGTTTATCTTTATCCAATCTTTTTGGCCATTGCGGCGATTTATTGTCGGTTTAGGCCAGCAACCGAAGGGGCAAAGGCTGACCCATCACACAGCGTGACCTGGAATCTGCGCCACTGGTTCATCGTAATAACGGTCTTCGATGTGGTGAGTATCGTGACAATTAATCTGGGGTTCTGCTTCGCTGGAATTGGAACTCCCTTGTCTGGGTATACCTTGAAAGACCCAATCTTCAAAACACTCCAGGGAACCCCGATCGTCCGCAACCTGCCTCTTCCACTGCCAGTGCCTTACGTTCAAGGCTTGGATCTAGTCAAGTTCGAGGAGAGGATGGGAGAAGCTTGGGGAAACATTTACATGGCAGGGCAACTTCGAGCGAATCATCATGACGGGACCCTTCACGGGTTCCCGGGGTATTACTTCTACGCGGCCTTCTTCAAGGTGCCGATTGCGAACCAAATCATATTTTTGGTGGCATTGGTCGGATACTTTTCAAGGCGTGGCCAGCCAGCGGCGCGAGGACTTCGTCGAGAGGAGATTTTTTTGCTAGTTCCGATTCTGTTTTACTGGATCTATTTCAACTTCTTCTTTAACGCGCAGATCGGCATTCGTCATGTATTGCCTGTATTCGCCCTGGCTACGATCTTTTGCGGAAGATTCTTGGCCGCCCCAGAATCCAAGTTTCGAAGATGTACCGCCGTGATTCTCGTCATTTGGGCTGCTGCATCGGCTCTTTCGTATTATCCGCATTTTATCTCGTATTTTAACGAGTTTGTTCCAGACAGGAAACTCGCCTACCGACATCTTGCAGACTCGAACTTGGATTGGCGCGGAAACGAATGGTATCTAGCGGAATATGTTCGCCGTCATCCTGAAGTGATCGTAGATCCTCGTAAACCGCAGGCAGGTCGAATTATTGTGCCTGTCAACGCCCTGGTTGGAGTCAATCGACCCCCTGAGGAGTATAGATGGTTGAGAGAGCATTTTACTCCGGTGGATCACATTGCCTACTCGTATTTGGTTTATGATGTTCCGAAGGAAATGCTTCCTCAGGGTGGCGGCGGCTCCAAAGGCCCAAAAAAACTGCCTCCGGACACAAGGCAGTAATCGTTCACCTGATCGCTTCTCCTTAACGCGCGCATAAATTCGCGCACTTAATCATTTCCTGGCGATTGTTGGCTTACCGTTACTTTGGACGCGCACTGACTGCGCGATGAATTTCTTCCAGAATTTCTCGCAAACTGTAGCGAAATTCCCAACTGGGATAGTGTTTCTGGAATTTTCCGACGTCGCTGATCCACCAGATGTGGTCGCCGACCCGGTTCGTCTCTTCATAGCTCCAGGTTAACTTGCGCCCACTTATTTCTTCACATAAGGCAATCGCTTCTAGCATCGAACAGTTACTGTGCCTGCTGCCGCCGATGTTGTACACTTCTCCGCGGCGCGGCGCGCGAATGAATTCGACGAATGCTTCGACCAAATCGAAGCTGTGAATGTTATCGCGAACCTGTTTCCCCTTGTAACCTAACACGCGGTAAGGCCTGCCGCTCACCGTACATATCATCAGGTAAGAAAGAAAACCGTGCAGCTCAGTGCCCGCGTGTGCCGGTCCTGTGAGACAGCCACCGCGAAAAGAGACAGTCGGCATTCCAAAATAACGTCCATATTCCTGCACTAGAAGATCGGCCGCGGCTTTGGATGCCCCGAAGAGCGAGTGCTTACTGCAATCGATGCTCATGGTTTCTGAGACGCCCTGCTCATACTCATGTCCTGGTTCGATTTCCCACCGCGTCGGAAATTCTTGCAGTGGCAACCGGTTCGGCGTGTCGCCGTAAACTTTGTTTGTCGAAGTAAAAAGGAACGGCGCTTCGGGAGAAAATATTCTGGCTGCCTCGAGCAGATTCAACGTGCCATTTGCATTAACTGTAAAATCGGTTTGAGGATCGCGGGCTGCCCAATCATGTGACGGTTGCGAGGCCGTATGCACAATCGCATCGATTTTTCCTGAATAACTCTTAAACAGGTCGGCAACTGCAGAGGCATCCCGAATGTCGAGGTCATGATGGTCATAGCCGCGGACGTTCGCGATTAGATTATCACGCGTCTTTTTCGTCGATGCTTCTGCGCCAAAGAATTGTGCGCGCATGTCGTTGTCGATCCCAACAACATGCGTCCCCTCTTTTGCGAACCGCTTTACGGTTTCCGAACCAATCAATCCTGCCGATCCAGTGACGATAATTGTGCGCATTTACTCGCCGCTAATAGTTAAGACCATTTTGCCTGGGAATCCTGGTGACATCACTCTGCGAAATGTGGCTACACAATTAATCCAGGCAATTGTGGATCTAGCCGCGGCTACGATGGGCGAAAAGGTTAACATACCAGGAGATATCGTATCGGACGTCATCTGCATCGAAGGGGACCAAACCAGAGGGTTTCACCAGGGTCAGATTCATATTTAGACCCTGAAGCTTCTCGACAAGTTCTTCCCAGTTGACGCCCGCCTGCTCCAAGCCTGCAGGCCAGAACTCGAGCAAAAGGTTGATGCCCCGGTTTTCCTGTAGCACGCGCTGGGCGCCGCGTAACGCATGAAGCTCGTATCCTTGAATATCCATCTTGATCAAATCAACGCGTTGGCCGGGTTTGAAATAATCGTCGAGTGCGACCATTTCAGTGGAAACGGCGCGGCGTGAATCTCCATCGGCTTTGTACGCTCTGTGATCGACATTTAACTTGTCTGAAATATAAAGCGTGCATTCGCCGCTCCGCTCTCCAACCGCAGCCTGAATGAGCCGGACATTTGAAAGATCACGTGTAGCAGCAGTCAACCGCCTAAAGTTATCCGGCGAAGGTTCGAAAGAATGAACCAGCCCGGTCGGGCCAACACAGCGGGAAAGAAACTGCGAGTAAATTCCAATGTTAGCGCCGACATCTACAGCAACAGCGCCTGGAAACACGATCTTCCTTAGCAATTGTCGCTCCGCGCGATCAGCATAGGTCTTGTACGCGGCATAAAGCGGCCGATAGATTGGAAAGGCGTATTCGTACAGTTTATTAGCAGCGCAATGTAGGACTGAAGTTGTCGACATTAGCTTGGGTTAGGCTGCGGCAAGTAGAGACCCCAGAAACGGCGGGAACCAATAGCTCAGTAGATACACTTCTCTCGGTCTGCGCTCGGGCATGTCATAGGCAATGCCGTTCTCATCGGGGATGGATGCTCTCATAGGTACAACATTGGAAAACATATTGGGAAGCCATATGTTCGTCCAATGCGGGGTCGCTGGAGAGAGCTGTTCACGTCGAAGCTGAATAAGACGGCGCCCTGGGATCGCTGGGATTTTGTTGCTCTCGCCCTCGGTATGCTTACTGCCGTTTGGGTTTTCGCGCTCAAACTTAAAACTTTCTACGATCTCGGCTATTCCGGGGACATCTTCGTGATTACTCAGCTTGCTCGAAGTTGGCTTGAAGGGCGGGGTTTACTCCAAGACAACTGCTTTGGGAATTACCTTAATATTCACACCTACTTTTTGCTCCTCCCGCTCGGACTTATAGCAAAGCCGTTCGGTGCTCCCGGCTTGCTATTCGTGCTTGCTGCCGCGGTAGGAGCGGTTTACTTCTGGGCAGCGCGAATTCTGCGCCTTCTCGGCGTCGATGGGCGCGTTACGGTAATTGCAGCCGCGATGCTCCTTATCTCACCGCTTTCTGTCGCATTCTATCAAGAGGCGGGTAATGGGTTCTATGTCGAGACTCTTGCGCTGCCGTTGTGTTTAATTCTCTTCTATTTCCTGCTTCGGCAGCGGGTGATCCCATCAATCGTGACGGCAATTGCTGTCATCAGCGTGAAGGAGGACGCACCGGTAGCCGCGGCTATGGTAGCCATAGTAGCAGCCGTTGAGACATGGATTTCTTCTCCAGGCAAACCCGCGCCTTATCGCTTTAACTGGCCTGCGGCGATCACACTTGTCCTGTCGGTTTGTGCGATTCCCGTTTTGCTGGCGATTTCGTCGGCGCAATCGCCAACGGCGTACGCTCATCACTCGCTTGACCGTCTTGGTATCGTGGCGCCGGGAACTTTATCCAATCCCAGAGCGCTTTTTGCTTTTGTCGGATCAAATATTGCTCATTGGCTTGGCAGTAATGTTGTCCGCCAATGGCTATGGGTCATGATCGTAGGCACTTTCGGAACAGTCTTGTTGCGCCCGTATTATTTGGTTGTTGGTGTCCCTACAACAGTGGTCGCATGGCTCATGAATCGCAACGACCTCCTGTGGGCGCCACGATTTTTTTCCACCGAGGCATTGGTTTGGTGTATCACCTTGCTAGGTTTTGCTTCGATTGCGCGGGCTGTACCGCCCAGCAGCAAATGGATGCGGGCTACGGTTCTTACGGCCGCAATCATAATCACTTTGACAGCGTCTGCGCAACTTGCCCTCGTGCCGTGGTTTGCCCGGGGCGCGTACCTCCTTCGTTCAACCAGGCTTTGTTCCTCATCCGAGCGAGAACAGGCTGACGCGGTGTTTGTGCGCTACTGCCGAGAAGCAAAGCCGGAGGAACCGGTTATCGCATCAACTACGCTTTTCCGCTACGCGCATGACCGAAATCTCTTTTGGCTGACCCGACTGCATGGACGTCCCACGCCGATCTGGATCCTTGGCGATAGCGCCGACGCTTACGCCCCCTTACGAATCACCACAGATAGAATAAACGCGGAGTCTGGAATTCACCTCGAAGACTACGTGTTGCTAGACCGCCGCGGTCGTTTCGCGTTGTTCAGAAAAAGGGAGTAAGACGTAAGGAAGCCACTGGGTTCCTTCAGGACTACACTAAACAAAGCTGCGCAGAAGCCCGGAACGCGGCTACTGATGGCGAGATCACCAAGAATAACCAGCGATAAACAAATGTGGGATCGGGAGTCTGCGCGAGATTCCACCTGTAGCCAGTAGGACAAGGCGCAAAAAGGCCGCGCCGAAACAGTCCCAACATCAAAGTTCTCATTCAATCGCTGCAGCCATTCGCACCGCCGAGAAAATATTATGTTTTGATATTTGGAAGAAATTGTTTCAGCGGCGAAGTGTCACTTCCTATCTCGAGTATTGAGAGCGTCGCCGGATTGGGAAGGTCTCTGAACTGATCGGGGCAAAGCTCGCGATACCAAAGAAGATTCTTGTTGGCACCGAGCCGCTCGCGGTTGCGCAATGTTGCGGCTCGGTTTTTCGCTCCCGGTTCTGCGAGACCGTTGACGCTTCGCTCATTTGATCGCACGGATGTAAAGCGAGCCCGCAAATTCCGAGATGACAGGCACGTTCTCGAGAAACCGACCGAGCGCGTTCACGCGGTCGATCAGAGCACCTGGCGTTTTTGGATGCAGAAAATCAAACGGATCGATCCGAATATCGCGGTAACCTGTTTGTTCGAGCAGCCGCCTGAGTAGCCACCGAAAGAAGGCGGTTTCATCCGGTGAGTCGCCAAGTCTTTGTTTTACCCACGGGATATTCTTTTGTATTGCGATCTGTGGGTTCAGCATGTTCGGCTCGGTAAAGTAAATGGTGCCGCCTGGTTTCAGCACGCGATAAATCTCGCGCAACGCCTCTTCGATTTCCAAGTGATGTAGAACCGAGCTACCGACGACTGAATCAAATGTCGCGTCAGAATAGGTGAGCGCGTAGGCGTTCTGGATTTCGTAACGAACGTTTGGCGCAGAATAATTTGCCCTCGCGATCTCCAACAGCTCGGGTGAGACATCAATCGCAACGATTTCCGCCCCCGAGCGTGCCAGCTCGCCAGTGAAGTAGCCAATGCCGCAGCCAACTTCGAGAATGGTCATTCCCGGTCTCAGGTGAGCGCCGAGAATTTGCACACGTCGCTCCCAGCGCAGTCTGCCGGCGGGACTTTCCCAATTCCAAACCTCGCCTGCGCCATGAGCGGCAAGGAAACGGCCGTGCGCGATTTCGTTATCGAGGCGATTCACGGAACGTTCCAGCGGGTTAAGGTCGTACCGAAGAGCAATGCTTGTGGACCGTTTCTCGACCCAGAAATTTCATCCTGCGAGCAGCAAAAATTAGCATCTGAAGAAGGATTACTCCATGGCGCCAGCGCTGGATATTTGTGGTGCCATATGTTCTCTCGCGATAGTGGACAGGGACTTCGACAATTCTTAGCCCAAGGCGGGCGGCGCCAAAAAGCAGATCGAAATCGCCAAACGGATCGAATTCTCCAAAAAACTGCCGCGCTGCCGCAAGCCTCTTGTAATGGGCTCGCGAGAGCACCTTGGTGCCACATAGCGTGTCTTTCAAGCGCTGTCCCAGCACGAAAGAAAACGCGGCCGCAAAAAATTTGTTTCCCAGGATGTTGAAGAAGCGCATCGCCTCCTTCTCCATTGGGTAAATCAGGCGGCTGCCATTAACAAACTCTGCTTTGTTCCCGATAATCGCCTCATAAAACTTCGGCAGTTCTTCAGGCGGTGTGGTCAGGTCGGCATCCAGGATCATGAGAACATCGTTGCTGGCGAGATCGAACCCCAGCCGGACCGCATCCCCTTTACCTTTACCTTTCTGCTGCGCGATCACGAGCCGGTGCGGACCATCATAGGCGCGCGCAGCCTCCTGAATTTTTTTCCAAGTATCGTCGGTGGAATTTCCCTCGATGAAGATGAGCTCACTCTGAGGCGCCATTACCGGGCAGCGAGCCAGGATACTGTCGATGGTGCCGGATTCGTTGCGCGCCGGCACAACGATTGAAACCGATCGACGTCCTCCATGGCCGGGTTTCAGTGGGCGCGCCACCACGATGTTCAACATGGTGAAAAGGCGAAAAAAGGGCAGCGGCGCGAGATAACGATTAACGAAATCAGCCAGCAACGGAATCGGGATCGGGCAAAGCAGCTTCAAATCGTGGCGGATGATCTCGAACCCGCCGAGGTAGCAGAAATTTTCAAGATCTTCGTGAGCGATCCAGTTCTGCTCTGGCGTGCGTGTGCGAAAGCCCATTTTTGAAGCCAACCACACTAGCGGCTTCCAGAGCATACTGTAATAGACAAACAGAACTCGCTCCGATCCGTGGAGCGATTCGTGCAACGCATTCAACATTTCCTGCACATCGCGCTCGTAGTGAAGTGCACCATTCAACAGGACATAATCGGGCGTTGGCTCTGCGCTTGTCTTTAGCGCCTCCACCCCGGGAATGACGCGATAATTTGTGAATCTTTCGCCCAACCCTTTACTCAGTGGATTGATCTCAACAACCACGTCCTCGGGCCGAACATAGAGTGAGAGATAGGAAGCGAGAGCGTCGTAGAAATATCGGCGGATCGCGGACTCTCGTCGTTCGGAAGCGATAGGACGATCACGCGAAGCGGATCGCGCCATCATCGCGGGGCGCTCGTTTTCTGTTTCAGCGTGCAATCTCATAGCACAAGGTTAATGGCCGGTTCAGTGATTTCTCGGATTGACGCGCGGCATTCAACGAAACGAGAAGCACCGCACCTCCAACCCGTTGTTGAGCGATGATCATCCAGCTCTTTCGTGGGTGCGCAGCTTAGCAACTTTCCACAGGCTGCGCCAGCACAAATCCAACTTAGAAAGGAGACACACCCCAGGCCAGTTGCAAATGAACTCGTGATCGAAGCTGCCCAAAATTGGAACCGACTGCAAGAAGCAAAGGCCTCCGATGATCGGGGCGTACGGCCGTATAAGTGCGCGGAAAACTGTCCCTATCACGCCACGGACTTCTCCCGACGCACACTCCTGACTCGACCGGGGCCACTGGGAACTGGCGGTGCGTCGCAGCCGGTCGCGTACTGAGACAGGTCCAAGTCCCCTGATTAGGCGGAATGACGAGGTGCCTCTTAACGTGCTATGGCGTAGCCGGTGAATGGAAAAAATCGGATTCGGCACTTGTTCTTCCTGCGAACAAAAAAAGCCCGCGCATTTCGCAACAAGCTCAATAACGAGCGGCTGCGCGCGATCTATGTGTGCTGTTCGGGCGAAGCGCCTAACACGCTGTTCCGGCGCGCATCAGGGTTTCGCCTTTGGATTACTAATTCTTTGCTTCCGCACGCTTTCTGCTTTAAAGCCGAACGCGGCTCATGAGGAAAGCTTTGATCACCGGCATCACTGGCCAGGATGGAAGTTATCTAGCCGATCTTCTGCTCGCGAAAGGCTACGAAGTGCATGGTATCATCCGACGGGCCAGCACATTCAACACTTCGCGAATCGATCATCTCTACGCCGATCCACACATCAACGGCGTCCGGATGTTCCTCCATTACGGCGATCTGAGCGACTCAGTCAATCTCGTGAAGCTTCTCTACGAGCTGCGGCCTGACGAGATTTATCACTTGGGTGCGCAGAGTCACGTACGCGTCAGCTTCGAGATTCCCGAGTACACCTCAGACGTGACCGGCGTCGGCACGATCCGAATTCTGGAGGCAATCGGTAAAACGCAAGTGCGGTCCCGATTTTATCAGGCCTCAAGCAGCGAGATGTTCGGCAAAGTGCAAGCCGTGCCTCAAAATGAAGGGACACCGTTCTGGCCGCGTAGCCCCTACGGAGTCGCCAAGGTGTTCTCGTATTGGGCAACGGTGAACTATCGCGAGAGTTACGGCCTGCACGCAAGCAATGGCATCCTGTTCAATCACGAAAGCCCGCGTCGCGGCGAAACATTTGTGACCCGGAAAATTTCGCGCGCGGTGTCGGCTATCAAACACGGACTGCAAAGCGAATTGTTTCTGGGAAATCTAGACGCGAAACGCGACTGGGGTTACGCGCCGGAATACGTCGAGGGTATGTGGCGGATTCTTCAGCAGGATGAAAGCAACGATTTCGTGCTGTCCACCGGCGAGACCCACAGTGTACGCGAGTTCGTGGAGGAAGCATTCGCCCACGTCGATCTTGATTGGAAAGAATATGTAAAGCACGACCCGCGCTATGAGCGGCCGGCTGAGGTGGACTTATTGATCGGCGACGCTTCCAAAGCGAAAAAGTTCCTCGGCTGGGAACCGAAAGTGCGATTCAAAGAGCTGGTCCGCATCATGGTCGATGCCGATATGGAGTTGCTCTCGCGCGAAACGCCGCGAAAGCATCTCGGCAAGCTGCCGTGACGTAATCGCGGGCAGCGTGCATGCGCGCCTCTGCCGCAATCTATCGATCAACGAACGCGACTTCATGCGGCTGAGCTTTGGAATCGGCCTGCATCAGAGACGGAAGCATTGTGTAAAGCGGCGCGTCAACAATTGTGACTTCCGCGCCGCGACCAATGAGATCGTAGAGGCTGATGGCGTCGCGCGAAAGCATCCCGGATACAGCCGTAGCTGGCGGGCCGGCCGGTGTTTCGTTCCTCGAGCGCGACGTCAGTCGATTGATCATCACAGAAAATGATCTCTGTCCGGCCCGCCACAGGCGGAATGCGGCGAACGGCATCCTCAACGTTTCCTTTCTCGTTTTGCATCGAATGACGGCCGAGACGACAAGGTCTTCCACGGCGACGGCTTGCGGAACCATTCGCGCGACGACAACCTGCGTCATGCAGACCTTGCTCAGAGATGGCAGGCGTGCACAAAGACGATTCAAAAAACGCAGGGGCAAATATTTCGGCAAAAGAACGATTCTATGGTCTAAAGAGCTTCAAAACCGGCCGCCGTCAGCGTTTTT
Source organism: Candidatus Udaeobacter sp. (assembly GCA_035938475.1). Taxonomy (GTDB): domain Bacteria; phylum Verrucomicrobiota; class Verrucomicrobiia; order Chthoniobacterales; family UBA10450; genus Udaeobacter. The sequence continues at coordinate 15,823 of DASZGW010000068.1, read as the reverse complement.
TACAGAAGGAAATCAACGGCTTTGTTTGCCCGGAAATTTGGCCCCAGGATTGCCTTTGCCAAAGGCGACAAAAGTTGCGGATGAATCCGATGCGCAATCTCACTCAAATAACACAATTTTGCTGGAGAAAACGGGCGGCTGTGTTTTACTAGTAGGTTCGACATTTCTCGTCAGAATGCCTGCGCAAGTTATCAAAATTAGCGGTGCCCGCCAGCACAATCTCAAGAGCCTTCACGTGGAAATTCCGCGGGAAAAGCTGGTTGTTATTACCGGTTTGAGCGGTTCGGGGAAATCCTCTCTGGCCTTCGATACTCTTTATGCCGAAGGCCAACGGCGCTACGTCGAAAGCCTCTCCGCTTATGCACGGCAATTTCTCGATCGAATGGAAAAGCCAAACGTGGATTTCATTCAGGGACTTTCGCCCGCCATCGCCATCGAGCAGCGCAGCGCCGGCGCGAACCCGCGATCTACGATCGCGACCACGACCGAAATTTATGATTATCTACGAGTCCTCTTTTCGGCTATAGGGCGGCCACACGATCCGTTGACGGGCCAGCCGTTGAGCCGGCAAACACCGCAGCAAATTGTCGATCAAATCCTTGCTTACGAGCCTGACTCGAAAATCATTTTGCTGGCACCGCTGATCGAGAATCAGCCGGGGGAGTTTCGGGACATAATAGAAAAGATTAGACGCGAAGGATTCGTGCGCGCACGGATTGACGGTCAACTTGTGGAGTTGGATCGCTCCGAGCGGATCCGGCTCAAAAAGAACGAACGGCACACCATTGAGGCGGTAGTGGATCGGTTGGTTGTTCGTGATGGCATTCGCATCCGTCTCACTGATTCCATTGAGACTGCGCTCAAATGGGGTGGGAATCGTGTTGTTGTCCTGCGACAACGACACGGTGATGGAGTGATGGAGAAATGGAGTAATGAGAAAATCACTACTCCGATACTCCAGCACCCCAACACTTCAGCGGCCGAGTGGGAGGAACTGGTTTACTCGACTGACTACGGAAACGCCGCGACTGGCTTTAGAATCGGCGAACTAACTCCGAGACATTTTTCCTTCAACAGCCACCTCGGAGCATGCCCGGCTTGTCATGGACTTGGCACCCAGTTGGTTTGCGATCCCGAGCTGATGATTTCCGATCCGGGCAAAACATTGGCTGAAGGCGCTATCACGCCGTGGCGGCGTGGGACGAAGCGAATGCAGGCATACTATCGGCAACTGCAAAAGGCGCTGGTGAAGCACTTTCACACCGATGAAGACGTGCCCTTCAGCGAATTGCCAGACCAATTCAAGCAGGCGCTTTACTTCGGGACCAATGGAACGCCGATCGAGATGGATTTCAGCAAGAATGGCGAAGCTAAAGTTGCAAAACCATTCGAGGGACTGGTGCCCCAGATGCAGCGCCTATACGAGCAGACTGAAAGCGAGTTCACTCGCAATCGCATTCGATCATTCATGACGTACGAACAATGCAAGGTATGCAATGGTGCAAGGCTCAAACCAGAAATCTTAGCGGTCACCCTAAAGGATCGCCACGCATGTGAGTTGAACATTCATCAGCTGAGTGAGCTCACGATTCAAGCGGCCGCGCGCTTTATTGCGGCGCTCGAGCTGACTGCACAGCAACGGGCCATCGTCCGCGATGTTGTACGCGAAATTCAATCCCGCCTGCAATTTCTCGTCGAAGTTGGCCTGGGTTATCTCACTCTCAATCGCCAGAGCGGGACGCTTTCCGGCGGTGAAGCACAGCGAATTCGGTTGGCGACGCAGATCGGCTCCGGGCTCGCGGGCGTCCTTTACATTTTGGATGAACCAAGCATTGGACTGCATCAGCGCGACAATGCACGGCTGCTGGGGACGCTCTGCCGCCTTCGCGACCTCGGCAATTCCGTCATTGTGGTCGAGCACGACGAAGAAACGATACGGGCTGCGGATCACATTATCGATCTTGGTCCCGGTGCGGGCCCGCGTGGCGGCGAAATTGTTGCGCAAGGTAAACTCGAAGACATCCTGCGCGCGAAGAATTCTTTGACTGCCGATTACCTTTCGGGTCGCGCGAGAATTTCCATTCCCAAACAGCGCGCTAAACCGCGGTCGACCGACAAATCCGAAGGCTGGCTAACATTGGTCGGGGCGACGGAGAACAATTTGAAGAACATTACCGTCTCTTTTCCGCTCGGTTGTTTTACTTGTGTGACTGGCGTTTCCGGCAGCGGTAAGTCCACTTTGGTAGACGACATTCTGCGACGTGCGCTGTTTCGACGTTTCCATAGTGCGAAGGAAAAACCGGGCGCTTATCGAGCAATTCGCGGAGTGGAACAAATCGACAAGGCAATTGTGATCGACCAAAGTCCGATTGGCCGAACGCCACGGTCGAACCCGGTCACCTACACGGGCGCGTTCACTCCGATTCGCGAATTGTTCAGTCAATTGCCCGCGGCGCGGGTGCGCGGTTATGACGCGGGACGTTTCAGCTTCAATGTTAAGGGCGGTCGTTGCGAAAATTGCGAAGGCGATGGGCTAATTAAGATCGAGATGCACTTTTTGCCCGACGTTTATGTCGAATGCGAGGTGTGCCACGGCAAACGCTATAATCGTGAAACTCTCGAGATCACTTACAAAGGCAAGCACATTGCCGACGTCCTTGATATGACCGTGGACGAAGCAGCTCGTTTTTTCCGAAATGTGCCGAGCATTTCAGAAAAGTTAGACTCATTACTAGATGTGGGCCTGGGTTATCTGCGACTTGGTCAGGCCGGAACGACCCTTTCCGGCGGAGAAGCACAACGCGTAAAACTGGCAACGGAGCTTGCGAAAAAGGCCACTGGCCGCACGCTTTATATCCTCGATGAACCGACGACCGGATTGCACTTCGCCGATATCGAAAAACTGCTGCAAGTTTTGATGAAGCTGCGCAACGCAGGTAACACGGTGATTGTGATCGAACATAACTTGGAGATGATCAAGTGCGCGGACTGGATCATTGACCTGGGCCCGGAAGGCGGAGAAGGCGGCGGGGACATCGTGGGAGAAGGTCCACCCGAGAAGATTGCCGAGCTGCCACGCAGCTATACGGGACAATATCTGCGGCCCTCATTGAAGAACACATGAGCCACACAAGACGCATAGGACTGATGTGTCTGATGAGCCTGCTTGCGCAATTCGCCAAGGCAGACGTTTCCAGAGAAATTTCCGAAGCTAGCGCACCGATTGCAGAAGGGGTGCCGGAAGTAGCACTCGTGCGGTTACAGGCGTTGTTGAATAACAATCTGCCAGAAGTCGAGTGGCGCGCAGTCGTGGAAAAGCTTGCCGAAGCGCAAATCGCTGCAAAACAGCCGGCAAACACTCTGAGTTTGTTGGCGGATATTCGGGTACGTGATCTGCCGTGGGCAAAATTTTGGCGGGCCCAGGCCTTCGCAAGCCTGCATCGATGGGCCGAAGCGCTGCCGCTTTACGAGCAACTGGCCAGCGACGAGCGGTCGCCGTTTCGCAGCGCGGCGACGTTTGGGGCAGCGGAAATGCTGCGGGCATTGGGAAGACCCGATGAAGCGCTGAAAAGATTTACGCTTCTCACTCATGACAAGGAATGGGCGACGCGAACGCAATTGCGAGCGGCCGAATTGTACATTGAAACAGGCGATGCTGCCAGCGCGCGTCGTCTTCTTGAAGAGACGCGGCCCACATCGATCGCGGAACGAAGAGAACGCCGTCTATTGCGGGGGCGACTGGAGTTAATCCAGCGGCGACCTGAAAGAGCGGTCGGCGTTTTTCAGGGTCTCGTGAAAAGACCAGAAGGAGCAGCTCACTCCACGCTCATTGCGGCAGTGCTCGGTGTCTCGGAAGCGCAAATGCAACTCAAAACGCCGGAAGTCGCAGACGATGTCATTGAGCAGTTTATTGATCGTCATCCGGCGGACCCGGATCTTCCCGTTCTCTTCGCAAGACTCGATGAGTTGTATCGTGCGGAACACAAACCATCGCGTAACGAACTGGAGAGATGGGTGCGCAGTCCCGAACAGCCACGACGAACATTTGCGCGATGGTATCTCGCGCGGTTCGAAATTCGTGCAGGGCGCAGGGAGCGAGCGCTACAATTATTTACCGATCTTCGCCGCACCGGCGTAAAGTTCCAGGCGATTTCCCCTGCTTTGCTCGAGTTTGCACAATTCGAAGTCGAAGATAAACACTTCGATGAGGCGATTGCGATTTTGGACGATGCACGCTCGTTTAGTCCCGCGCCGTCTCTGCTGACCCAAATCGATTTCTTATCTGCCCAAGCGCAATATCTCGCGAGGCGATTTGATAGAGCTTCTGCGGACTTTGAACAAATCGCGCGCTTCCCTTCGCCGTGGACAAAGATTGCGCTTTTCAATGCGTCTACCGGCTGGCTCCAACTCGGTAACCACGCACGTTTTCTAGCTGATTACAGCGAACTGGAAAAGGTGGGTGGCGACGAAAAGGCTCGTGCCGACTTGCGATTAGAGGAAGGTCTGATGCAAGCAGCAAAAGGCGACGAAAAAGCGGCAAAATCGCTGCAACAGTTCATTCACGATTTTCCTAAAAATCCTCGGACGTCGGAAGCTTTGGTCAGCCTGGCGGAACTGGCCTTTCATGCCTCGCCGCCGCGCCTCGACGAAGCGCGCAAGTATCTGACTCGCGCAGCCGAGTCACCAACGCCTGCAGCCGCGGAGCGCGGCGACTATCTCAACATCTGGATTGAGGAATCAGCCGACGGCAACGAAGCGAAAGTTATTGAGCTCGCAAAGCGCTTCCTCGAACAACATGGAACCTCGCCGTTCGCTCCGGAAGTTCGAATGAAGTTGGCTGAGCTTTATTACCAACGCCAGGATTTTGCGAACGCACAAACGCAGTTTGAACTTATTGCACAACAGACTCCCGACAATTCGCTTGGTGAAAAAGCCCTCTTCTTCGCGGCAGAGTCGGCAATGTCCAGCATGGGTGAACATTCGCTGGATCGGGCGATTGTCCTGTTTGATCAGGTCGTGAGGCAGAACGGCCCGCTACGATGGGCAGCACGTAATGAGCAGGCTGTGATCGAGCGCAAGCTTGGCAAACCCAAGGACGCTCTCGCCCTGTACGATGAGGTATTAAAGAGCGACGCCGGTTCCCCCGAAAAACGCGAGGCGATGTGTGGCAAGGGCGACATTTTCTTTGAGATGGGTACAACCGATCCAAGCAATTATCAGCGCGCGATCGACATCTATGATCAACTCGCCTCTGATAAGGACGAGCGGATTCACTGGCGCAACCAAGCGCTCTTTAAGAAGGGACTATGTTTGGAGAAGAAAAGCGAGCGCGCTACTGCGCTTGCAACGTTTTACAAAATATTGGAGGAAGACGCGCGCCCGGATCGGCGGCGCGAACTGTTTTGGTATTACAAGGCTGGGTTTAACGCCGCGCGCCTGTTGGAGGAAGACTCGAAGTGGGAATCTGCTGCTGCTATCTATGAGAAACTCGCTGCAGCGGGAGGCAACCGGAGCGAAGAAGCAAAAGCGCGTCTTACCAATCTTCGCCTGGAGCATTTCCTCTGGACGGATTAATCGCAAGGAGTCTGTGGCCGAAAATCTCGGTTTTTTGTCTCAAAGCAACGGTTAATAAGCTTGCGTAAAATTCGAAGCCGCATCACAATGAGGGCGTGAAAACAGTAGGCAGACCAAGTCGCCTGGGCGGCTGGTCGGTCCGATGCGTAAGCGTCATGCTTGCGCTTGCGTTTTGCGCATCGGCATTTGCTGATCCGAGCAAGAACGTCGTGCTCCGGCCACAACCACAGCAGGTAGCTAAGACCACAAAGAAGATGTGCTACACTGTGACCGCAGGCTCCCGCATTCCGCAACCTTGCGATCGGCTAGCTGCAATTCCGACCACACATGGCGCATTGGATATTTTAGGCCACCGTAACGGGCAATAACCAAAACTCCGACGGTTTCGCCGGTAATAGGCGTGCTGCCAGGACGGCAGCGCGGACGTAGATTTATATTTTCACGCGCCAAGCCATCATTTCGCGCAATCGCGCGCCCACCTTTTCGATTGGATGCTTTTCGGCGTCCAGGAGCAATTGCGCGTAGCGCGTGCGGGGAGGCTTCATTTCTCGAATAAATTCACGCGCGAATTGGCCAGAGCGGATTTTTTGCAGCACTGATTTCATCCGCTTTTGCACAGCCCGATCGATGATTTTCGGCCCAACCGTCAGCTCGCCCCACTTGGCGGTATCGGAGATCAATTTACGCATACCCGAAATGCCCGCTTCGTGGACGAGATCAACGATGAACTTGAGTTCGTGGAGGCATTCGAAGTAGGCAAGCTCAGGAGGATAGCCGGCGCCAACGAGCGTATCGAAACCGGCGCGAATGAGCGCGCTTGTTCCTCCGCAAAGGACTGCTTGTTCACCAAAAAGGTCGGTCTCCGTCTCCTCACGAAAAGTTGTCTCGATTACGCCGGCATGCGTGCAACCGATTCCCTTTGCCCAGGCCAAGGCGGTTTGCTTCGCATGCCTGCTGTGATTTTGATGAATTGCAATCAGACCGGGCGCACCGCGCCCTCTAAGAAACTCGCGACGTACCATTGGCCCCAGGCCTTTCGGCGCCACCATGATAACGTCCACATCTCTCCGGGGAACGATAGTGCGATAATGAATCGCGAAGCCATGGGCAAACAGCAGCGTTTGGCCAGATCGCAAATTCGGCGCGACCTGTTCCGCATAGATTCGCGGCATCTCATTGTCTGGGAGCGCAAGAAAAATGACGTCTCCGCGCTGCGTAGCTCGGGATGTGTCCAGGACATCAAGACCGCTGCGCCTGGCACGGACCCGGGACTTGCTTCCCGGATAGAGGCCGACAATCACATTAATCCCGCTGTCTCTGAGATTGAGAGCGTGTGCTCGACCTTGTGCGCCGAACCCAATCACTGCGCACGTTTTTCCCTTCAGCCAACGGAGATCGGCGTGTTTGTCGGTGTAAATACGCGCGGCCAATTTTACTCGCGAATGCGTTCGGAGTTACTTGCCTGGCTTACCCAAGATGGAATTCGCTGTCGCAAGCACCGATTTATCGTCATTATCCGTCAGTTCAGCGAGGAATTGGCGAATCCGGCGGAATGACTGGCGCAAAAACAGATCGGCAGCGAACTGGTCCGGGGACGAAGAATTTCCATTTCGTTGCGCAAACTGAAGCTCGGCATCCTGACGGCTAAGCACGCAGGCTGACGCTAAAAGATCCATCGCCGCGTTTGCGATCCGCTCCTGGACAAGCTGCATATCAAGTATCGGCTCGCGGTAAGTGATCAGTGCGCGGTTCACGGCTACATTGAAACGGCGGATCAGACGCCCAAGTTGATTGCCGGACCAACGCAGCTCGGCGCTACGGACAGGGATCTCGGGAACCCGTACGGTCGCACCGAGCCGATGCTTGCCAGCTGTCCACGCTTTTGCGAGGCCCCGCTCGCGTGTCGGTTTCATCATCGTGTCGTAAATCTCCTTGAACTCCATGCCCGGCCCGCGCATCCCCACCAATGCGATAAACGAGGTAAGCACTTCGTTCGCGCCTTCGCCGATCTGGTTAATGCGCGCGTCGCGCATCATTCTTTCCAGCGGACGATCGACAAAATACGCAGAGCCGCCATAAATCTGAAATACATCGTTGACGCACTCCCAAAGCCGCTCGGTGGTGAACACTTTGAGCATCGCCGTCTCGAGCATGTAATCCTCAAGGCCGCGGTCAATCAACGCCGCAGTGATCGTGGTCATCGCCTCCATGGCGTAAGCGTCCGCCGCAATGCGCGCGATTTTCTTTTGGACGAGATGAAAATTACCGAGCGTTTTGTTGAATTGTTTCCTCGTGTTTGCGTGTTCGATCGCCAAACGCAAACAAGTCTTGGCCGCGCCCGTGCAACACGCGCCGAATGTTGTGCGCCCGAAATCGAGAACCGTCAGCGCTACTTTCAAACCCTTGCCGTACGGGCCTAGAATATTTTCCTTCGGAACCTTGACGTCGCGCAACGCGAATCGCCCGGTTGCCGTGCCCCGGATTCCCATCTTCGGCATCCGCGCCTCGAGCATTTCGAAGCCGGGCATGTCGGGTGTGACCAGAAAAGCTGTGATCGCCGTCTTGTCGGATCCAGGCACCGGCGTTCGCGCCATGACGGTCAGCACGTCTGCGATTGCCGCGTTGGTGATGTAGCGCTTTTCACCGTTCAGAATGAAATGCGAGCCGTCTTCGCTCGGCCGCGCCTGCATTTGCACGTTTGCCGCATCTGACCCGGCCTCCTTTTCGGTTAGCGCAAACGCGCCGAGCTGTTCGCCGGTCGACAATTTTGGAAGCCATCGCTGTTTTTGCTCGTGCGTTCCAAAGAGCAATAACGCACGAATTCCAATCGAGTGGTGCGCATTCACGAAAACGGATGTCGATGCACAGCGACAGCCGATCTCTTCCAGAATTTTGCAGTTAGCCATCTGCGAGAATCCACGCCCGCCATATTCCGTCGGCGCAGTCATGCCGAGCACGCCAACTCGGCCAAGGCCATCAATCACACTGCGCGGTATGTCCGCTTTCCGATCGATCTCCGCAGGATCGAGATGCTCGTCCAGAAATTGGTGAAGCTCGGTGAGAGCTCCATCCAATTCGACCTGTTGCGTCGCCGGAATGCGCGGATAAGGCATCACCCAATCGGCAACGAAGTGCCCTTGGAAAAGCCCTTTGGCAAAACCGAGCGCCTGCGGACCTGCGAAAAGCAGTTCTTCAGCCTGCTGGATCTCTTTCTGTCGCTGCGCGTCGAGTTTATTCATTCAGGTTGTCTTTAGAAAAACGGGCGACGCATTGTAGCCATGCGCGCGCGTGTGTCCAATCACGCGCCGCATTGCTGCACATCGTCTTCAGAAACCCGCAAGATCCTGAGGGTCAAAACCTCAAGGCAGCGGCCCGGGGTTTCCAGCCGCGCAATCTGAAAATTTGGCTGCTATACAGGCCCAGTGATTGGCGCTTCGCTCTCAGCTGCACCCCTGGCTGGTGCCGCATTCGGTGCATACGCCGCAGGCGCCAGCGCGGATGACTTTGTCGCTGCCGCAGACGGAACAGGTGATGCCCATGAAGATGCTGCCAAGCGCTACTGTAACGCGGTCCGGGTTTTTGTCGCCGTTCCCGTTCGCTTCGGCGGATGTGCCGCCGTTTGCGCGATTGGATGGATGACTCTTGATCACGTCGATCACTTCCTTTTCAGCAGTGCGCGCCAGATCCGTTACCGGTCGGTTCAGAGCTTTCTTTTCGATCTCAGCAATTTCTTTGAGCGGCAGGTCCGGCTGAGTCCGATTGGGCGAAGTGGCCTCCTTGTAGCCTTTAATGAATTGGCACGCCAGCCAGCGAAATACGTAATCGGTAATACTGGTTGCGTGGCGAATATCGGGATTCTTCGTGAACCCGCTCGGTTCAAACCGTTGATAGGCGAATTTTTTCACGAGACTTTCGAGCGGGACGCCGTACTGCAGCGCGATCGAGGTGAGCGTGCCGACGGTGTCCATTAACCCGCCAATGGTGCTGCCTTCCTTCGACATGGTAATGAAGAGCTCACCTGGCTGGCCGTCCTCGTACAAACCGACGGTGATGTATCCTTCGTGACCCGCGATCTCGAACTTGTGGGTCAACGATATGCGCGTGTCTGGCATGCGATGCCGGACTGGTTGATCGAGCCGACCCCGTAGCGCTGTGAGTTCTTGCTCCAGTTCAAGAACCCGTTTTTGAAGCGCGTCCGTGCCGGAATCCGCGGAGAGGCCGCTGTCGTCGCCAGCGGCCACAGTTCCCATGTCTTTTGTTTTTCGGGTGTTCAGAGGCGCAGAACGCTTCGAGGCGTCGCGATAAATCGCTACCGATTTCAACCCGAGCCGCCATCCTTCGACGTAGGTTTTCATAATGTCGTCGACCGTGGCGGCTTCCGGCATGTTGACCGTCTTCGAAATTGCGCCGCTAAGGAACGGCTGTGCCGCAGCCATCATTCGCAAGTGCGCCATGTAATTGAGACTGCGCTCGCCTTTGAACGGCTTGAACGCGCAATCGAATATCGGCAGGTGCTCCGGCTTTAATCCGGATGAAATTGTCGACCCATCCGTATCCGTGACGTCCTCGATGGTGTCGAAAGCGTCGATGTGCGCGATAATTCCTTCGATCTCATCGGAATTGTAACCGAGTTTCTCCAGAGCGGGTTTCACCGTTTGGTTGACAATCTTTAGCATTCCGCCGCCCGCCAGCAGCTTGTATTTCACCAGCGCAATGTCCGGTTCGATTCCGGTCGTGTCGCAATCCATGAGGAAACTGATCGTGCCGGTCGGTGCGAGCACGGTGACTTGGGCGTTCCGATAACCATAACGCTTCCCAAGTTCCGCCGCGCTCTCCCAGACCTTCGCGGCTTCGTCTTTCAAATGTGCGAATTCCTTTGCGTCTGAGATTTCGCGCACCGCCTGGCGATGCAGCTCGATCACTTCCAGCATCGACGCGACGTTGTCCTTGGCGACTGGCTTCGGCACACCGCTGGCGCGTGCTTCGCGATAACCTGGGAACGGCCCCATCCCCCGCGCCAACCGTGCGCTTTGTTCGTAAGCTTCGCCGGTCATGATTGCAGTGATCGCGCCGCACAGCGCGCGGCCTTCCACGCTATCGTAACCGAAGCCGTAGCTCATGATAAGCGACCCGAGGTTCGCGTAGCCCAGTCCGAGCGTGCGGAAAATATGGGAGTTCTCCGCGATTTCCTTGATCGGGTAGCTCGCGTTATCGACAATGATCTCCTGCGCTGTGATGAAAATGCGCACCGCCGCTTTGAATCGATCGACATCAAAGTCGCCCTCTGGAGTTTTAAACTTCATTAAGTTGAACGAAGCCAGATTGCACGCGGTGTTATCGAGGAAGAGATATTCCGAGCATGGGTTCGTGGAATTTTGACGGCCTGTGCCTTTGCAGGTGTGCCACTTGTGGATCGTAGAATCGAACTGCATTCCAGGATCGCCGCAGATGTATGTTCCTTCGGCGATCTTGCGCAACAGCGTGCGCGCGTCTTTGCGCTCGCACGGTTTGCCGTCCGTTACACGGCGCGTCCACCATTCCCGGCCTTCCAGCGCCGCTTCCATAAATTCATCGCTTACCCGCACGCTCACATTTTCGTTCTGATACATGACCGAGCCGTACGCATCGCCGTTGTAGCTGCCGTCGTAGCCCTGCTCGATAAGCGCCCACGCCTTCTTTTCTTCCTTCTGTTTGGCGTCGATGAATTCTTCGATGTCCGGGTGCCAATCTTTGAGCGTGTTCATCTTCGCGGCACGCCGCGTTTTTCCGCCGCTCTTCACCACGTTGGCAACCTGGTCGTAAACTTTCAGAAAGGAGAGCGGTCCACTGGGTTTGCCGCCGCCGCTCAATTTTTCTCTCGTTGATCTGAGCGAAGAAAGATCAGTGCCGGTGCCGCTGCCGTACTTGAAGAGCATCGCTTCACTAGTCGCCAGCCGCATGATGTCTTCCATTGTGTCCTCCACACTCTGGATGAAACACGCGCTTCCCTGCGGATATTCGTACTGCGACGCGGCTCGTTGCGCTTTGCTGGTTTCGCGATTGTAAAAATAATTACCAGCCCCGGCGCCTTTGCCCACGCCATATTGATGATACAAGCCGACGTTGAACCAGACCGGCGAATTGAACGCACCGTACTGATTCAAGCACAGCCAGGTCAGTTCATCGTAAAAAACTTCCGCAGCTTCCGCATCCGCGAAGTAGCCATCCGCCAAACCCCAGTCGGCAATCGTGCGCGTGACGCGATGAATCAGCTGCCGCACCGAAGTTTCTCGTCCGCCCTTATATGGATCGGTGCCGTTGGCGATGTCGCCGTAAAAATACTTCGAGACCGCTATTTTGGTCGCGAGGGCGCTCCAGCTCTTCGGGACTTCGATGTCCTCCTGCTTAAAGATGACTTTGCCACTGTCATCGGTGATTTCTGCGGTGCGCTGCTCCCATTCAACTTGATCAAATGGCGCCACACCGGCATCGCTGAACACGCGCTTAAAACGCAGGCCAGTCTTTTTCTTTTTGTCGCTCCTGTTTCTTCGGCGCACAGTCTGTTGAGGTGGTCCGTTAAGTGAGGCGGGCGGGATTCCGGGTTTTAGTTGAATCATGGCAGTGAGGGGTTGAAGTTCCGAATAAGGTGCGAATTCTTGTGAACAGCGGCGCAAACAACTTGTGAATCCTGGTGAACAACAAGTAATAGCGTTGGCTGTCCTTGGGACATACAATATGCAGCCCTCGGTGAAGGCGTGGCAAGCCTAAAATTGTAACATTTTTCGCCTCCGGAAACATTATCCGACCTACCCAACTACCGCCTTCGCCAAGGCATCGATATAATCTTCGTCGGTTCCGCAACAGCCACCCAGAATGGCTAGATCAAATTCTCGCGCGCATGCCAATTCATCCCGCACCAAGATCTGGACTCGGTCGCGGCCAAATAGTTCAGTTTGTCCAGTTCCTTGGGAGCAACCGGGGAGGCGTTCGCCTTTCACAAATGATCCGCGTCTCGATTCCACCATCGGCGAGTGTAATGTCGATCGCATCACCGAAACGCTCGGGCCATCCTTTGCCTTTGCAAACTCAGAGGACGACAATTGCGCGTCCTGAAATAACACGGACAATACCGAGCGAATTGGAAGGGTGGCTGAGTCCGGTTTAAGGCACTCGACTCGAAATCGAGCGTGGGGAAACCCACCGTGGGTTCGAATCCCACCCCTTCCGTTTCCCTCGTAGAACGACCACAAGAGATCGATTGCATAACAGTTTCACATAACAACGCTGCTGATTTCAGTGGTGTTCGCGGTTGTGCGCGGATGTATCACGGATAAGTTTCGAAAGGAGAGTGCCGCTCGATGGCGGGGTGGGGGTCGCGTGCTGCTCGGGACCGCTGCGGCCATGAGGGGGTCAGTGTGGCACGAAGGGGAAACACAAAAAAGGGTGGCTTAACGCGCTTGTCTTCCGAGGCAGGGCGTCTTTACTCGCGAGAAACTGGCGCAGGTAAAAACGACTTCTAAGCCAATTTCCGGCGCGGAAAACCTGTATCTGTTATGCCAGTCCGCTATGCTTGGCCGTGCGCTGAGTGCACTTGCGAGTGAAAACGATACCGCAGGATTCGAATGCCGATACGAAAAGTAACGCCAAAGCGTGGAACCACGGATTGAGAGTCCGTAAAAGTAGGAAAGCGTAGTCGGGCCCGCATTGCTGGGTTGGCCCGGGCGATTCCGAGATCAACTGCGCACGTCCGGCGCACCCTTCGGCGATGGCCGTCAACTTTGGTGCCTGATGTCCTCCGCTGCAACAGCGTAAACGGCCTCTTCGGCGATGTTAGTCGAGTGATCACCGACGCGTTCGAGATAGCGCGAGATTAAGATCAGGTTCAGGTAGCCGCGCAGTTGGTAAGGGTCCTGCAACATCCGTTCGGTCAACTGCCGGTTTGCGGAGCCATTCATGTTGTCGAGTTGCTTGTCCCGGCTGACGACCGCCCGCGCTAGCTCGACATCTTCTTGTACAAATGCGTTGATGCTGTCCCTAAACATCGACGTTGCGTGCGCCTGGATTGGCACGATCAAGTTCACTTCGACCAAAGGCGGATGCTGGTTCAGCTTGTGCGCGCGTTCGGCGATGTTTGTCGCTTCATCGGCTATGCGCTCGATATTAGAGGAAAGTTTGATTGCCGAAGTCACATGCCGTAGATCGGACGCCACGGGCTGGAAACGGACGAAAATTTCGATGCTGGCCTTATCAATTTGCTTCTCCAGTTGGTCAACTTCTTGGTCGTCTTCGATAGCGTTTGTGCAAAGGCTATCATCCCGCTGAAGCAACCCGTTGATCGCGCGATGGAGGCTGCGCTCGGCTAGGCCCGCCATCGTGAGCAGATCTTTGCGGAGATCGCTCAGCGCTTCATCGAATGTCTCAAGGATATGCTTCGGTAGGACCACGGTGCTCTTCTATTTTATGCTATTCAACGAGAGCGGATAGCGAGATTTACCTTGGAATTTGTAATGGGATTCGCGAGCGGTGAACGGTGCTACATCAAAGGATTAAAGCGCTGCGAGCGCCCGTTCGAGCCCGTAACCAATCAACCCACTCGCAGGTAGAGTAAAAAGCCAGGCCCATATAATTCGCTCGACTACCGTCCATCTTATTCCGCTGAAACGTTTGACTGCGCCTACGCCCATGATTGACGTTGTGATCACGTGCGTCGTTGAGAGCGGAATGCCGTAGTAGCTCGCGACTTGAATAATCAATGCGGCCGTCGTTTCGGCAGCGAAGCCATTCACTGGTTGCAATCTCACCATCCGATGACCAAGCGTCCGAATAATCCGCCACCCGCCGGCGGCTGTACCGATCGCCATCGTTAGAGCGCAGAGAGCAACGACCCACACGGGCAAGATAAAGGTCGGGGTTCTGAGAAAAGTCAGGAAGCCGGGCAAATGATCGAAGCTTCCCGCTTTGGTGCCGGTGAAAAGCGCAAGGGCAATGATGCCCATCGTCTTTTGGGCGTCGTTTGAGCCATGGCTGTGCGCCATCCACGCAGCGCTGAAGATTTGCAGCTTGCCAAATAGCTTGTTGACGAAGTGCGGCGCGAAGCGATGAAGCGTCAGGAAAAGCAGAAACATCAGGAACCCGCCAAAAATAAATCCAGCGAGCGGCGATGTAATCATGGGCACGATCACTTTCGGCCATATGCCGGCATTCCACTTTATGACCGACCAATCGCCGCGTGCCGTGGCGAGTGCGGCTCCGCAAAGTCCTCCGATGAGTGCGTGACTCGAACTGGAAGGCAAACCGAACCACCACGTGGTGATGTTCCACGCGAACGCAGCAACGACTGCGGCGAGAACCGTAGGCATTGTAACCACGTTGGTGTCAACAAGGCCCTTGCCGATTGTCGATGCCACAGCGCCGCCGAGGAGCGCGCCAGTCAGATTAAAAAAAGCGGCCATTGCGATGGCCTGGCGCGGCGTGAGAACTTTGGTCGAGACGACAGTCGCGATCGCGTTGGCGGCGTCGTGAAAGCCGTTGCTGTATTCGAAAATGATTGCCGCGACTACGACGATGAGGAACGTGAGCATCGCCGTAGCGAACAGCCGGCTACGAATACTTTAGCGCCACCTGAAGGATGATGTTCCCGGCGTCGCGGCAGCGATCGATGACTTTTTCCAGCAAACCGTAAAGATCGTGGAGAAAAATGATCTGTTTCGGCTCGTATTTCCCTTGGAAAAGATCGCGGAGGCGATCGAGCTCGAGCTTGTCCGCATCGCCTTCGATGCCCTGCAGTTTCGTATTCATTTCTCGGGCGGTGCTGGCGTCAATCCCTTTCCGTAACTGTTTCACCATGGCTAGCACGGTTTCGGCTGCCTGATCCAGCAACTCGACTTGCTTCTGAAAACTGTGTCCGCGCAAATCCTGCGGGCAAATCAAAATTCGTTCTCCGATTTTTTCGACGTTTTTCGGTATCTTATAAAGTGCAGCTGCCAATTCCTGGATGTCCTCGCGCTCCAGCGGCGTAACAAATGTCTTCGAGAGCTGCTCGGTCAGTTCTTGTGTGATGCGTTTGTCTTCGCGACGGCTGTGCGCAAATTCTTCGAGGTGCTCGGGCGTCTCATTTTGCTGAAGCTTTTCGAGTAGCGCGATCAGGTGATGCACGCTGCTGTCGGCCTGCTGTGCACTCGCCTCCAACAAGTCGTAAAACTTTCCGTCACGCCCTATGAGCTTTTGAATCGAAAACATGACGCTGTCCAGTTGTACTCGATCGCGTTCA
>DASZGW010000067.1:0-24716 GCA_035938475.1 Candidatus Udaeobacter sp. | reverse complement strand
TGACGCGCGCACCGGTAACTGCACTGATTTTCACGCCTATTTCATTGCATTGGCGCGCAGCATCGGCATCCCGGCGCGCTTTGCCATAGGCGCTACCATTCCTGCTGACAAAAACGAGGGTACAATCGACGGTTATCATTGCTGGGCCGAATTTCTGGCAGCTGGTCGCTGGGTTCCTGTTGACATCAGCGAAGCATGGAAGAATCCAAAGTTGGCGAATTACTATTTCGGGCATAACCCGGCCAATCGTTTCGAACTGACGAAAGGCCGCGATCTAGTTGTGGAACCCGAGCCGGCGAGCGGCCCCATAAACTTTCTCGCCTACCCGCTGTTGGAGATGAATGGCGAAATAGTAAAGCCCGAGACGACGTTCATGTTCCGGCGCACCAGCGCGTGACTCCTACTGACTGGCGAAAAGCGACGCGAGGACGCGTGCGCACTCCCAAAGCTTCGCGAAATACAACAGGCGGATCTTGGTAAATTTCGCACGAAGTGCTTTGGAGTGCGATGCGTCTTCGCATCGCTTTTACGCTCGCTTTGACACTATATTGTGCGCGTCTGGATGGGTTTTTCGAAACTCCGTCACTAATTCAATGCCTAAGATTCCTTTGATGGATTATGTCGGAAGGCCACTGCTGACCGGTGTGTTTTTCACACTCCTCTTATTGCAATGGCGATTCCCCTTGCGTCGCCAGCATTTCAGCGTGCTGCAACGACTGGTGCGCAATTTTGTGCTTTCGATTCCTGGCTTCGCCATCGTTCGCCTCGCCATGCTCCCAATTCCACTTGCGGTAGCGATGTGGGCGCAAGATCGGCATATCGGTTTGTTAAACTGGTTTTCCCTTCCGGGTTGGGCTGTTGCCATCGCGACGTTTTTGCTGATGGACTATGCCTACTGGTGGTGGCACTGGGCCAACCACATGGTGCCGCTGTTCTGGCGGTTTCATAACGTGCATCATACCGATCTCGATCTCGATGTGAGCACCGCCGCGCGATTTCATTTTGGCGAGATGTTTTTTTCCATCGGGTTTCTCTCGCTTATGGTGATGATCTTTGGCATCGCGCCCTTGATGCTGGTGATCATCTTCATCACCCTTGAGGCCGCAACACTCTTTCATCATTCCAACTGGCGGCTCCCAATTCAGATCGAACGGATTTTGAACATGATCGTCGTCACTCCGCGCATGCATGGGATCCATCATTCCATCGTGCAGCGGGAGACCAATTCCAATTGGGGCACCATTTTTTGCTGGTGGGACAAGCTGCATCGCACATTACGCCGTGACGTGCCGCAGGATGCCATTACAATTGGTGTTGCTGCGTATCGCGAGGAACACGAGCTAACATTGGGTAAACTCTTGGCAATGCCATTTCGTGGCCAACGCCCCTGGCGGTTGCCGAGCGGCAACATTCCCGAACGTGAGGTGCAACCAGCAGAGAAACTCGCTGAGTAGCTCCGGATTAATAATCGCATCGATTCGCAGCCCCCTAAAATCCACACTCTTTCCAGGAAGCTAGTGATTTGCTACGTTTCCAGTCAGAATGATCGGCCTGGTTTGCCAGAGAGTTTTGGCCGGGCAGTATAACTGATGAATCGCTTCGCTGAGAAACTGGGTGCGGATTCTCTCTCACTCCGGCGCGCGCATCCTGAGGTCCTCCAAGTGAACGTAGGCAAGCTTTGCAATCTCACTTGCATGCATTGTCACGTGAACGCGGGGCCGAAGCGGAAAGAAATCATGACGCGAGAGACGATTGATCGGATCATTAATTGGCTGTCGAAGACGGATATTCCGATCATCGACTTCACCGGCGGCGCGCCGGAAATGATTCCAGATTTCAGCTATTTCATTGAGCGAGTGAAAGCGCTGGAGCCATCACGACACATGATCGACCGTTGCAATCTGACGATTTTGCTTGAGCGCGATTACGAAGATCTGCCTGAGTTTCTCGCGACGAACAAAGTCGAGATCATTGCTTCAATGCCGTGTTATTCGGCGAAAAACGTAGACGCGCAGCGCGGCGAAGGCGTTTTCGACGGCAGCATCGCTGCTTTGCAGTTACTCAACTCGTTAGGCTACGGAATCGATCCCGAATTACCGCTGCATCTTGTCTATAATCCTATTGGCGTATTTCTGCCGCCGCCGCAGGATGAGCTTGAGGTCGATTATAAGCGCGAACTCAGAGAACATTTCGGAATTGTGTTTAATAAGCTTTATGCGCTCACAAATCTTCCAATCGGCCGCTTTGCAAGCTATCTCCGACATAACGGCCAACTGCAGGCATACATGCAATTGCTCATTCACGCGTTTAATCCAGCAACGATTTGCGGACTGATGTGTCGCAACACGATCAGCGTCGGCTGGCGCGGCGAAGTGTACGATTGCGATTTTAATCAGCAGCTCGGAATGCAGTGGTCCTCCAATGGAGGGAACGAGCCTCTTTTTCTTTGGGATATCGATCCGGATTCGCTCGAAGATCGTGAGATCATGACCGGTGATCACTGCTTTGGTTGTACCGCCGGAGCCGGTTCCAGTTGTGGCGGCGCGATCAGTTCGCTCCCCTGACAGTACGTTTGTGGCGCGGCATGGATGCGCGCGTAGCCGTCATGATTGATCAAGCGAGCGGCCGCGTCGCAGAGGCAGCGGGCAGCAGCCGCGCCAGACCAAACTCGGCGTGGATCAATTGCGCTGCGCGTTCCGCGTCTTTCTCATCGATGATGACTGCAATCTTGATTTCCGAAGTAGAAACCAGCTGGATGTTGATCCCGCTTTTCCCCATGCACTCGAACATTCGGGCTGCTACTCCTGAGTGCGATCGCATTCCGATTCCGACCACGCTCAACTTGGCCACGCCGGACATTGTGTTCAATCGCTTCGCGCCAATCTGGCCAATCACCGGCATCAGGATTGTACGGGCGTTTTCCAGTTCGTCCTCATGAATCGTAAACGAAACGTCGGTCGTTCCGCTAATCGATGCGTTTTGCACGATCATGTCGACGATGATATGCGCTGCGGCGATATTCGAAAAAATTCGGGCAGCCATTCCAGGTTCGTCACGTACGCCCGCGATGCTGAGTTTTGCCTGGTGCCGATCGAGACTGATCCCGCGAACCACTACGTCTTCCATGCTGGGAGTCTCTTCTTTAGTTATTGTCCCTCGCCTCTTAGTAAAGGTCGACCGCACTTCGAATTCGACGCCGAATTTCTTAGCAAACTCTACCGCTCGCGACTGCATCACCCTTGCGCCGCTACCCGCCATCTCGAGCATCTCGTCGTAGGCAATTTCGCTAACTCTTTTCGCGTCGAGGACAACGCGCGGATCGCACGTGAACACACCATCGACATCCGTAAAGATCTGGCAGGCATCGGCGCTCAATGCCCCAGCCAGCGCAATGGCGGTCAAGTCCGAGCCGCCGCGACCCAGTGTGGTCGTATCTCCTTCCGGTGTCTGACCCTGAAATCCAGCCACGATTACGATGTAACCCTCCGACAGCATCTCGTGAATCTGCTTCGGACTGATATTCGCGATGCGTGCCTTGGTGTGATGATGGTCGGTCAAGATTCCTGCCTGAGCGCCAGTCAGCGAGATAGCTGTTCCACCCAGCGCGTTCACGGCCATTGCAGTCAAGGCGCTGGCAGCACCTTCGCCAGTGGCAAGCAAGATATCGAGCTCACGCTCTGTCGGGTTCGGCGAGACAGCTTTTGCAAGCTTGAGTAACTGATCGGTTACTCCTGCCATCGCTGAGATGACTGCGACAACCCGACAGCCCTTACGCTGCGTCTCAAGAATTCGGCTGGCCACGTTACAGATTCGCTCCGGTGTCCCGACGGACGTGCCGCCATATTTTTGAACGATCAGGCGCATGGCGTGAATAGATTACGAAACAGGATCGAGAAGTTCCAAAACAAACTAAGACTTGGTTTGCATCGCAATGCTTAGACGCGCGTCAGCAACTAGAGGCCAACCGCGCGTCGCACCTCATTCAGAGTCGCCGGAACAGATTGTAATTCCTTCATCTGCGCAGTGATCACATCCGGATCTTTCAGTCCATTTCCGGTGACGGTGCAAACAATTCGACTCTGTCCCTGGATCTTCTGAAATGAATATGCTGCCTCTTTTGAATCGCAGCATTTAAAAAGCCCCGCAATGGAGGCCGCACTTGCAGGTTCGACAAAAATTCCCTCGTGCTGTGCCAGCCAGGTCTGCGCCGCAAGAATTTCTTCGTCACTAACAACATCAATGGCTCCATGTGATTCGGTGATCGCGGCGCGGGCTTGTTTCCAACTCGCTGGATTGCCGATGCGAATCGCCGACGCCACCGTTTCGGGTTGTTCGACGATGCGATTGTAAAAAATTGGAGCAGCGCCTGCGGCTTGAAAGCCAATCATCGCTGGCAACTTCGTCGACCGTCCAAGCGCGTGGTATTCTCGATAGCCGGCCCAGTACGCCGTGATGTTTCCGGCATTGCCCACGGGCAACAGATGAAAATCAGGCCCGTCGCCGAGGACGTCGACAATTTCGAACGCGGCGGTCTTCTGGCCGGCGATCCGATCCGGATTAATTGAATTCACGATGGCAAGATCGCTGGCTGCGCCGAGCTCGCGCACGAGTCGCAGTGCGTCGTCAAAATTGCCATCGATCGCGACGATTTTCGCTCCGTAAACAAAGGCTTGCAGTAATTTTCCCGTCGCAATTTTTCCCGCGGGCAAAATCACGATGCATGAAATTCCTGCGCGCGCTGCATAGGCCGCTGCCGACGCCGAAGTGTTCCCCGTAGAAGCACAAATCAGCGCAGTCGCGCCTCGCTCTCTCGCCTTCGATACGGCCAGGGTCATGCCGCGATCCTTAAATGAGCCCGTTGGGTTAACGCCTTCATTCTTCACGAAAACCACGCGACCGGCGCGTTTGCTCAATTCCTGGCAAAACACCAGCGGCGTATCTCCCTCGCCGAGGGAGACAACCGGCATCGATTCAGCAACAGGAAGGTATTCGCGATAATGCTCGATTACACCACGACCGAATTTTGATGTTGTCCTTTCCGTGTGCATTTTCTATTCGAAGCGAATCCGTGTGATTGTCGATCTCTAAGTGCCGTGTAAGATCATGCCGTATGCCTGTGCTGAGCAAGGAAGATAAGCTGCGACTCCTAACCACGATCCTGGAGAGTCGTCACGCAGATCTGCGGGAACAGAACTTGAATCGTCAGGGCAAAGGACATTTTCACGTTTCTGGCATGGGCCACGAGGCGCTTGCGGCGGTCTCGATCCAAACGGAACCGGACGATTACATCGTACCGTATTATCGCGACCGCGGTCTTGTTCTCGGGCGCGGCATGACAACGCGCCAGCTTGGCCTCGAATATTTTGCAAAGCGCAACACCGGAAGCGGTGGCCGGCAGATGCCATCGCATTACAGCAATGCGGACCTGCATATCTGGAGCGTGCCGACTCCGACCGGCTCGCAGTTACTTCCGGCGTGTGGCATGGCCTGGGGCATTCAGCTCGACGGCAAAAAAAATCTTGTTGTCACAACGGTGGGTGATGCTGCAACGCGCCAGGGAGATTTTTTTGAGGCGCTTTGTTTCGCCAGGGAGAAGAAACTTCCCATGCTTTTCCTCGTCGAAGACAACGGCTACGGCATCAGCATGCCGACGCGGAAGAATAATCCGCTAGCGCTCAAAGTTCTCGAACCCGACAACTGGCGCCGAATCGAGGGACAAGACGTGCAGCAGGTTTATGAGGCAACCGCAGAGGCGTTCGAAGAAATTCGCGCGGATAGCGGGCCGTTCTTTTTCTGGATCAGGATGGAGCGCCTTTCCAGCCATACCAGCTCCGATGATCAGAAACTTTATCGCAGCCCCGAAGAATTGCAGACGCTGGAAAAATCAGACCCACTCAAGTGCTGGAAAGATCAACTGATTCAGGAAGGCGTGATCACCGCCGAGGAATTCGCGAAGCTCGACAATGATGTTAAGGAGCGTATTCGCCGCGAGTATGCGGAGGCGGAGAAAGCCGAGGATCCAGCGCCTAACGAGTTACTTGCCAACGTTAGCAAATCACCTCCAAAAGTTAACAAGGAAATTCTGCCACCGGGAAAATATCGCATTGGCGATACTGTGAATAAAACATTGCGCGTAGGCCTGGAGGACGATCCGCGGCGCATCCTGTTTGGTGAAGACATTGAAGATCCAAAGGGCGGTGTGTTCCGTCTCACGCAAAAGCTTTCAACCAAGTTTCCAAAACAGGTGTTCAATTCGCCTCTTGCCGAATCGACGATTCTCGGTGTCGCCTGCGGTCTCGCGGCGTACGGCAAACGCCCCGTTTTCGAACTGCAATTTATTGATTTCATTTATCCGGGATTCAACCAGCTGGTCACAAACATCTCGAATTTGCGCTGGCGATCGTTCGGCAATTGGAAATGCCCGGCGGTGATTTATGCGCCATATGGAGCTTATCTGCCTGGCGGAAGTTTGTGGCACAGCCAGGCGAACGAATCAGCGCTCGCTCATTATCCCGGTCTGAACATTGTGATCCCAAGTACGCCAGCTGATGCCGCCGGATTGCTATGGACAGCGATGCATGGTGAGGATCCGATCATGTTTTTGATACCGAAACATCTCCTTTGGGCGGAACACCAATATGCGGAACCAATTCACGCCGTTCCCCTGGGTCAGGCGCGCAAGTTACGCGATGGCTCCGATGTCACGCTGGTTGCTTGGGGCAACACCGTCGAAAAATCGCTCGAGGCTTTGGATAAAATTGATAATGGGATTAGCATCGAGCTGATTGATCTGCGTTGCATCGTTCCGTGGGACAAACCGGCAATCGAGGAATCCGTGCGCAAGACTCGGCGGTTGGTGGTGGTTCAGGAGGACACCGAAAATTGTAGTGTCGGTCAGATGTTGATTTCTCACATCGCGAGCGCACCCGAACTATGGAACGAAATGATCAGCCCGCCGGTTCTTGTAAGTAAGCCAAACGTCATGATCGGTTACAACCCGATTTATGAATACGCGGCGTTACCAGACGTGGAGCGGATCGTCTCCGCGATTCGACGCTCGCTTGCTTCAGGACACGAACGCGTGGTTGTAGCCACGGGCGTTGAACGCGGCCGCTTGGTCCCGTCCCTTACGCAAGTCCCGGTGTCAGCGCCTCCGGCTGCAGCGGCAACCAGCAAGCAGCGGATGCAAAGCATCACCGTCCCAGTCATGGGCGAAGGGATTCGCAATGCAAAAGTCGTTTCGCTTTTGAAAAATCCCGGCGACACCATCGCGCTCGATGATGAGCTCTGCGAGGTTGAGACCGATAAAGCAGTCTATCCCATTCAGTCGTCCTTTGCCGGCGTGATGGGTGAATGGAAAACAAAGGTAGGCGACACCGTCGAGATCGGTCAGGACCTTGGCACGATCATAATCGCCGAAGCATCGTTTGCCGACCAGTTTCAAGAAGCAGCTGAGGAATTGGTCGCTGGACCTGTAGCCGCGGGCGCTGACCGCGGCCTCTCAGTGTCTCGGCGTCAGATCACCCAGCCGGGGTCGCCGACCCCGGCTACAGCAATCGAACCTGCGCTTTCACCAACGATCACACGCAAGCTCGTTCACGTGATCCCTGCCAATCTGCAGATCGATGCGCAATGGGACGCAATTCGCAAGGCGCGCGATGCGGCAAAAAGGAAAAATGGGAAAGATGCCCCTTCTCCTTCCGTGATGATTGCGTGGGCAGTGGTGCGAGCCATGGAAAAACATCCACCTTTCCGTCGCCTCATTTTGGAAGACGAGCATATCGTCGAGAACGAAAATTTCGATTTGGGTATTGCGGTAGCGATGGAAGGCGATCGTCTGGCAACAGCGGTAATTGTTGATGCGAACAGGAAGACTTGGCCGGAATTCGTAAAGACTTACAACGAGACGGTCGATGCTGCTCGCGGCGGCCGTGTCGATGCGATGAACGCCCCTGTTGTGATAACCAGTCTGGGCGCATTCGGAGTCAAGGCCGGCGCGCCCATTGTTGTGCCGCCGTCAGTCGGCACGCTTTTTGTCGGCACCGCGCATCGCGAGCTGATTCCAAACGGGAAGAAAAACGAAAGCGCGGAAGTCATCACGCTTTCGCTTACTTTCGATCATCGTGTGGTAAATGGCGCCGGCGCGGCCAGCTTCGCGAACGAAACTAAGAAACAGATCGAAGGATTTAGAATTCCGACAGCAGAGCAACACGCAGTTTCGGCTTAACTGGCGCTTGCGAGGATTGCCGAGAAATCCGCTGCCCAAAGCCGGGAACGTTCGCAACCCCCATGCAATCAGCGGGTGCGTTTCTGATTCCGGGCGGTTTGTTCAATCCGGATGCGCTCCGTTCAGATCAAAGCGCGCTTCAGTTTGCGCAGCATTTTTTCCGGGAGCACAAACCGGTGGCGGTCATATGTCATGGACCGCAGGTCTTGATCAGCGCGGATCTTGTTCGCGGCAGAAAAATGACTTCGTGGCCAGCAATTCAGGTCGATATGCGCAACGCAGGCGCAAAGTGGGTCGATGAAGAAGTCGTCGTGGAGAACGGACTGGTTTCCAGTCGAAAACCTGACGACGTCCCGGCATTCAATAGAAAGATGATCGAAGAGTTTACCGAAGGCCGACACTCGGCAGCCGCTGCGGCATAAATCGCCTGGTTCGAGATTCCATCGCCTGCGCGCAAGCAACGGCGGATTGATTGTAAGTCAGCTTTGTCCCGCGACGATGAGGAATTGGCGTTTCGCGGAATGGAGCCGGCTGGCGCCGAGCTACATAGACAGGCAGCCCCAAAAGGTGAGCTCGCTGGCGCGAGCGAATCAATCGCCCTACAATTATCTGCGCTCATCCATGTTATGACCACTGCGAACAAAATCACCGTTGTCCGGATTTTGATGATCCCGGTTTTTGTAACGATGGCGATCTATTATGGCGAGAGCATCCAGCATGGCACGCCGCTTGAGTGGATGCGTTATACTGCAATTGCGATTTTCGTGCTCGCTGCCGTCAGTGATGGTTTGGACGGCTACGTTGCACGCCATTACAACCAGAGGAGTTCGCTGGGAGTCATTCTCGATCCGCTCGCCGATAAGGGCTTGCTTTTGAGCGGCATTATTACGCTGAGCATCAGCAACTGGAGCGACATTGATCCTGATTATGGCAGGTTCCCGGCGTGGTTTCCCGTTCTCGTCATCTCGCGTGACACGGTAATCCTCGTGGGCGCAATCGTCCTTTATTTGCTCAATGGCAAAGTGCACGTGAAACCAAATTGGACCGGAAAAGTGGCGACCGTCTTGCAGATGATCGCGATTGGATGGGTGATGCTACAGCTTCACTTTCTTCCGCTGATCTATGTAGTTATCGCGGCCGGAGTGTTCACATTCATCTCAGGAATCGTTTATGTCACCGACGGGGTCCGCCAGTTGCAAGTCGAAGGCCACGCGCATGCGACAAAACAGTGAGATCGACGTTCCCGCATAATGAACGACGCTGCGAACAAGCTTCCCGCCGTTGCCATCGTGGGCCGGCCAAACGTGGGCAAATCGGCACTATTTAATCGCCTGATTGGTCGAAAAATTGCGATTGTTCACGATCAGCCAGGAATTACGCGTGACAGAATCTCCGCGACCTGCACGCGTGGCACACGGCCTTTTGTTTTGTGGGACACCGGCGGGCTTTTTGGGGCCGGTGAAGTGGAACTAACTGCGCAGGTTCGCCGCACGGCCGGGGAAGCGTTTCGCGACAGCGATCTTCTGCTTTTCGTCGTCGATGCAAAGGAAGGTTTGTCGCCGATAGACGAAGAGGTTGCGCGCTCGCTGCGCAAATCTCAAAAGCCCGTGATTCTGGTGATCAACAAGATCGACAATGAGAAACATGAGCCGCTTGCAGCAGAGTTCGATGCGTTAGGCTTCAAAACAAGTATTGCGATCAGTGCAGAACATGATCGGGGCATCTTGGACTTGCTAGACGCGATCGATCCAGTTCTCCCCTCGCCCACTGTTGATTCACGATTTACGAGTCACAAGTCACTCGCGGTGTCGATCCTCGGCCGACCAAACGTGGGAAAATCTTCACTGATCAATTCCATCGTACATAGCGAACGCGCTATTGTGAGTGAATTGCCAGGAACCACGCGTGATGCCGTCGACGTTCTTTATCAACGCGGCGGGCGCGCGTTCGTTTTCATCGACACGGCGGGAATCCGCCGACGCGGCAGGCAATCAACTTCAGTTGAGGTCTTCAGTGTGATGCGCGCAGAACGGAGCAGTCGCCGCGCCGACCTTTGCATTCTGGTTGTCGATCTCGCAGCCGGCGTAACTGCGCAGGACAAACGAATTGGTGGATTGATTCAAGCGGCGCACAAAGCGGCGATTATTATCTTGAACAAGTGGGACCTGGTTAAAACAAACCGCAATCAAAAGCAGACCATCACCAAACTCGTGGAGGCCGCGCGCCAGCGAATTTTCTTTCTGGATTATGCGCAAATTTTAATTACGTCGTCGTTAACTGGAGAACACGTCAGCAAATTGTTTGGGTTGATCGAAGAAATCCAAAGTGCTGCGCGCCAGCATGTCGGCACTGGAGTTCTAAACCGACTACTGCGACA
The DNA here is from genome assembly GCA_035938475.1 of Candidatus Udaeobacter sp. GTDB lineage: Bacteria > Verrucomicrobiota > Verrucomicrobiia > Chthoniobacterales > UBA10450 > Udaeobacter. The sequence goes on along the minus strand of DASZGW010000067.1, from coordinate 14,112 downwards.
AGCGTTTGAAGCCAATCCCCCTCCAACGGTAAGGGCGCGGCGCCTCAAACTCTTTTATGCTGCCCAATCGAAGGGAAAGGAAGATCAACAACTACAGCCTCCGGAGTTCGTCCTGTTCGTGAATGATCCTCGTTTGTTGACTCAAACGTACAAACGCTACCTCGAATCTCAAATTCGCGACGCGCAACCTTTTCCAGGGTTGCCGATCATCCTTACTCTGCGCCCGCGTGCGCACACCGCGACGCCAGCGTCGCGGTTGCGAGCAAAATAGATGTCAGACTGTCACGAAATAATCACTCCGGCTCCTGGCGGTACGGCATATTTTCACGAAGTGATACAAGTATGCTTTCGCTCAGCTTGACAGCATCATTGTCGCCGGAAGAGCGAGCACGGTTAAGTGCTTCTTCGGCCGCGACGATCGCGCGCGGAAAATCACCCGCCTCGGCGTAAGCCGCAGCCAACGTGTCGAGAAGAGCTGGTATCCGGCGCTCAGTCAGGTCGCAAGCGTGCTCAGCCAAGCGAACTGCTTCGGCCCCATCGCGCACCTGTGAATCGGGGTTCGTCGCAAGAAGCCAGGCGAGTTCGTCCAACATTCGTGGCGAGTCCGGAGCATTTGCAGCGACTTGGCGCAATCGCTGCAATCCATCGGGCACCTTGGCCGACAATAGCAGAAGCTGCCGTAATTTTGCATGAGCTTCTTCGACGTCTGGCCGCAACAGCATCAAGTAACCCAAGTGTTGCGCCGCCGAAACCAGATCGCCATTTTGGGCTAGAGCCGAACCTAATTCGGAATGAGCAGCTCCGTCATAGGGCGTCACAGCCAGCCATTCGCGCCCCAGATCGGCTGTTTCGCTGTAGGGGTGTGATTCGAAAAGACAATTCATGAGGAATTGGTAGGCCGAAGAATTCTCCGGACCGAACTGGATCGCGTGGCGAGCTTCGGTGATCGCGCGTTCTTGGTTACTCCGCTTTACAGAAATGGCCAGATCCAAGTGGGCAGCGGAACCGGCCGGATTTAATTCAACTGCGCGCTCGCCTTCCTGAATAGCTTCCTCGTCCTGGCCTAGCTCACTTAAGCTCAACGCGTGAAAGCCTCGCGCGATGGCGTTTGAGGGATCGACTTCCACTGCTTTGACTGCTTCAGCGTTGGCCCGGTCGATATTGCCTTCGGTACCAAAGGCCTTAGCTGCATACAGGTGCTGCGATACCGAAGGCACAATCCAGTAAGTGGCGAAACTATTCATCGCCCAAGCCAAGATCAGCATAGCAAGGACAAATCGCACACACTCATTCCTGCGTGTCAGTGTTTCCCAACCCAGGGCGCCAAAGAAACAAAGTGGCGCGAGTGCCGACAATCCATAAAACGCCTTCGCTTGCGCGTAGGAAGGAACTTTCAGGGTCATAAAAATTAAGCTGAGCACAAGCACTGCAGAGAAACCAAGTAACAGGAACACTTCACTCAAGGGGTTTCGAATGAAGCGAACGAGCGCGACGGCCGCGCCTACGAGAATCAGCGCCGTCGGAATCGCGGCCCACAAATAACCGACGACCATGGACTGCAGGTTCCAGGCTACGCTCAAGCTCGAGGTTCCACCGCACAAACCGTCTCCCCATAGCGTGGAATAGATTCCATCAGCAAACCCGGCGAAGCCGCTGAAGAATGGATGCATCAACGAGCGGCCGAAACGAACGTAATCAGCCGCCGTGTGATAACCGGGGTCCTGCCACCACTTGAACCCGCTGATCACATCCCAATTGCCAAGGAGCGGGGTGCCGAACCTCAGCCAGATGCGTGCGTAATGCCAGCCGCACACAACCAAACAAATCGCGAGCAGTAATCCAACATTGCGTAACGACATTGCGATTGGAGCTCGCGCGTAAGCGAGCCTGCCTATGATCGCAGCAATTACGATTGGCAGCAGCAAAATAGCGGTCGCTTTTGCCAGTATTGCCGCGCCAAGCGCCAATCCGACCCAGATAAATTGCAACGTGCCCGGCGTTTCGCTTTTCAAAAGACGGAGACAGAGATAAAGCGCCGCTGTAGACAGCGTAGCCGACAATAATTCGTTCGTCACATAATGCGCGAGATACAAATGCATCGGCAGAAACGCCGCCAGCAAAAGTCCGATGAAGGCAGCTCGCCTCGGAAGCACGAACCGCAAACTCAAAAAGACCAAAACGAATTGAGCAATGCCGAAGAATGCTCCGAATAAGCGCAGTACTAAAACGGACGTCGAATCGTTAATTGAGAGTTTGCACGCTGAAAGGCTCGCCGCGGCGATCAAGTAATAGAGCGGCGGCTGATACATTTCCCAGCCTTCAGTCGGCAATGGCAGCGACCGGTGTTGCTGGATGTAGCTGATGTAGTTGAGATGCTCTTTCGAATCGAAGCCTTCGTGGAACGGTAAGAGCCGCCCATTGTTCCAGAATAACAACAACCACAAGCCGGCAAGAACGAGCAGTAGGATCTGTTCCCGCCATCGCGCTATGGTCTGCTTAAAGCTGACGTTCCACAGAAATGTTACTACAGAAGCGATTGCAATGAGAATGATCGAAAAGATCCAAATTTTTTTTACCGCATCGAACGTGCCTTCGCCGCTGGCAACGGAACTGCCGGCCCCAGGAGTTTTCGCCCATGACGCCAGTGCGGCATGACGCCATGAAGAACCCGCAAAAGATGTTTCCCAACTTTGATCAGTGCTCAGGCTCAGTTGGTCAGTAGTCAAAGCCAGCCAGAGCGCCGGCGGTCCATTGTAGTTGAACACACGCGCTTCGATCACGTTGGTGCCCGCGTGCAATTGCTCGGCGACACCGGCGGTCACAATCTTTTTCCAATTGCTATTCGGCCGAAAGTGAATCGGAGTGCCATTGATTTTCACGTCGGCGCGCCGCATTGCGCGAACGCTCAAAAGCGCGCTCGGCGGTCGATCCGTCAAATCAAACTCCCGCCGGAATGTCGCGTCGAGACTGGCGAACCAGTGCGCGTGCGCGTCAACTGCAGCAGGAAAGACTATCCACTCCGCCCGTTTATCACGGCTCAAAAAATTGATGGCCGGATCACTCCAGGCGATCCACGCAAGGACCGATATCGCGACACCTGCAAACGCAGCTACCCCAATCGCTCGATGCCGTGGTTTGAGAAGGAACATTGTGGTCTAACGTTTAGCATGATTCCGGCGCTGCGCCCACGCGCCGAAACCGGAGGACGCATTGGATTTGCGAGCAAAATGAGCGGAATTCATGAGGTTGCAGCACGTTTGATCGAACATTCTCCTTGCCTTACGTGTCTGACGAGACCGTATGAAATCGCCGCAGGAAATTACGCAGGAAGTTCGGGAGCTGGGCCAATGGATTCCACCGCTCCGCCAACAGGTCGGTCATGTTGTCATAGGCCAGAAATATTTGGTGGATCGCCTCTTACTCGGGCTGCTCGCTAATGGTCATCTCCTGCTCGAAGGTGTCCCGGGGCTGGCTAAGACGCTGACAGTGAAAACAATGGCCGCCTGCATCCAGACCGGTTTTCAAAGGTTGCAATTTACCCCAGACCTTTTGCCTGCGGATCTAATAGGCACCCTCATTTACAATCCGCGGACCGGGGAGTTTACCACTAAGCTCGGCCCGATCTTTTCAAATCTAATCCTGGCCGACGAAATAAATCGCGCACCGGCGAAGGTACAGAGCGCGCTGCTTGAGGCGATGCAAGAGCGGCAGGTCACCATCGGCGAGCAAACCTATCCACTCTCCGATCCGTTTCTTGTTTTGGCGACGCAAAACCCGATTGAACAGGAAGGAACTTATCAACTGCCGGAAGCGCAGCTCGACCGTTTCATGTTCAAACTAAATATTGGCTATCCGCAAAAGTCTGAGGAACGAAACATTCTCGATTTAATGGCGACTTCGGCGCCAGATTTACACGTCGATCCGGTGGTTGATCCAAAACAAATCATCGCTGCCCGCGACGTGGTCAACAGCATTTACATCGACGACCGCGTGAAGGACTACATCGTCGACGTTGTCTGGGCGACGCGCGAGCCCGCAACCTACAATCTGCGACTCGAAGGACTCATCCGATACGGAGCTTCACCACGTGCGACGATTTATCTTGCGCTCGGCGCTCGGGCCCATGCGTTTCTGAACGGCCGGGGCTACGTCACGCCGCAGGACGTCAAAAGCATTGGCCCCGACGTGTTGCGACACCGCATCATCGTTAGCTATGAAGCCGAGGCAGAGGCAGTCACCAGCGAGACAATTATTGAGAGAATTTTTGCTGGATTGCCGGTGCCGTAATTGGAGTTGGGTCATTCCGAGCGAAGTCGAGGAATCCCGTGGCGCAACCCGAGATGTAATAATGCGACATCAAAATTACTTCGTTTACATCTTGACCAACGCAGATCGCCACACTGTCTTATACATTGGTATTACGAATAATCTCGAGCGGCGTGCCAGCGAACATTCGCTCGGACTCGGAAGCGCGTTTGCTCGCCAGTACAACGCCCACAAGCTGATTTACTTCGAAGCGTATTCAGACCCGACCAGCGCAATAGCGAGAGAAGAACAACTCAAACGCTGGAGTCGCGCAAAAAAAGAAGTGCTGATCGCCCAAAGGAATCCCGAGTGGCGCGACCTGTTCTCCCAGATGTACGCCTTGCGATCAGTCAGAGCTTCACGCTAATGCAACGGGATCCCTCGACTTCGCTTCGCTTTGCTCGGGATGACGAGCATGCAAGAACCCCAGCGGAAATTCTTAAAAAAATTCGCGCGCTCGAGATAAAGACACGCGGCCTCGTCGAGACCGCGTTCGCTGGCGATTACCACAGCGTGTTCAAAGGCCGGGGAATGAATTTTGAAGACGTGCGGGAGTACCAGCCAGGCGATGAAATTCGCGCGATCGACTGGAACGTCACGGCGCGGATGGGCAACGCGTTTGTGAAAAAATTTACAGAAGAACGTGAGCTTACGGTAATGCTGGTTGTGGATGTCAGCGCATCGGGAAACTTCGGAAGCACAACGCAGTCGAAACGGGAATTGGCCGCCGAAGTCGCGTGTTTGCTCGCTTTCAGCGCAATCAGGAACAATGACAAGGTCGGGCTCATCCTCTTCACCGATCGCGTTGAGCTTTTTATTCCTCCAAAGAAAGGCCGCTCCCATACGCTACGACTTATCCGGGAGATTTTGTTTTTCGAACCAAAGGGACGTGGCACAGAGCCGGCGCTGGCTCTCGACTATCTGAATAAAATTGTCACACGACGCGCCGTGGTTTTCTTCATTTCGGATTTTCAGGCGCCCGATTTTTCGCGAGCGCTGGCGGTGAGTGGACGGCGGCACGATTTCGTGGCCATCCATATTCACGATGAACGAGAACGAGTATTGCCAAATATAGGCATCATCACCTTGGAAGACGCCGAGACCGGCGATCAAATTGAGATCAACACAGCTGATCGCACAACGCGAGCGCGTTTTAACGGGATTGTGGATGATCGCGAGCATGAGCTTGCGCGCGTGCTGCGCCGGAACAATATCGACGCGATCGCTCTGCAAACCGGCAAAGACTATCTGCCGCAGCTGCGCTCCTTTTTCAAACAACGCGAGCGCCGCATTCGTGTTCGATGAGGGGATCGCAGAAGCAACGGAGTGATGGAGTAATGAAATGAACTCGCCTGCCGCTACTCCGCTAGCCCACTGCTCCATTACTCCTTTGCTGTTGGCTGAGGAGTTTCACGATATTGCGCCGCCGATCGATTATTCGCTGATTTCGCCGTGGCTGATTTTTCTCGGAATGTTTGTCTTGCTCACCGCGATTGGTTTGATTGTGTGGTTTGTTGCGAAATCTTTTCGGCGTCCAACGCCGCCCCAGCCACCGCGCGAGCGCGCACTTGCATCGCTCGAGCAAATACGGGCGCAGATCACAGCGATTAATCCATATCGCTTCAGCATCCGTGTGTCCGACATTCTCAGGGGCTACGTGACGGAACAGTTCGGGTTGCCAGTCACGCGGCAAACCTCTGTCGAGTTTCTGAATGGGCTCAGAGGTTCATCGCCGTTCTCTGAAGACGAAAGGTCGTTGCTCGAAGATTTCTTGAACCGCTGCGACTTGATCAAGTTTGCAAGATACGAGGCAACAACGTCAGACAGTGAATTGTTACTTGAGGAAGCGATCCGTTTTGTGAAAGGAGGTCAACCATGTTTGATTGGTTCAAAGGAAATAGCGCGTTGACCTTCGTGCATCCGTGGCTGCTCGTGCTGCTCCTCGGAGTTCCGTTGCTCGCGTATTTGCGTGGAAAACGCGGGCCGGCCGCTGCGCTGACTTTTTCGTCCACTGCCAGCCTTCGGGCGATCGGAAAACAAAGCGCCGCACGTGCAGGGAAAATTCTGCGGACGTTGCTTCTGGTTTCGATTGCTGTCTTCGTGATTGCGCTGGCGCGTCCGCAGCTCGGCAAGACTCTTACCCAGATCGAGGCCAGTGGGATCGACATTATGCTCGTGCTCGATGTCTCGGGATCGATGCTGACCAAAGATTTTACAATTGGCGGACAAGAGGCGACGCGTGTCGATACAATCCGCGAAGTCACACGCAAATTTATTGAAGGCCGGCCAAACGACCGAATCGGGATCATCGCATTCGCGGGTCGCCCGTATGTGGTTAGCCCGATGACACTGGATCACGATTGGCTTTTGCAAAACCTGGACCGCGTGCGGATTGGACTCGTCGAGGATGGGACTGCCATTGGATCGGCCATGGCAGCGGCAGCTAACCGGTTAAATGATAAACGTTCGAAAAGTCGCGTGCTCGTTCTCTTAACCGACGGAGAAAATAATGCTGGTAAAATTTCACCAAACACTGCGGCCGAGGCAGTCAAAGCGTTAAAGATCCACTTGTATGCAATCGGCGCCGGAATCAACGGAATCGCCCCGGCTCCGATCTTCACTCCCAAAGGACCGTTAACAGATGCATTAGGTAACATTCTCTATGAAAACCAGCGCGTGGAATTTAATGAGGTCGGTCTGAAAGAAGTGGCTAAAATTGCAGACGGCAAATTCTTCCGCGCGACCGATACACAATCACTGGAGCAAATTTATAGCGACATAGACAAGCTGGAGAAATCGACGGTTAGCGTGAAAAAATATCAACAATACCGCGACTTGTTTCCGTTGTGTCTGATGAGCGGCTGCGGGCTATTGCTGGCGCAGATTTTGATGTCGCAAACCATCTGGAAGAAACTGCCATGAAAACAAGGTTGAAGCGTTTAAGCGTTGAACCGTTGAAGCGTTCACCCTGTCATGTTGAGCGAAGCGAAACATCTCAGATTACCATCTTAGCGCGCCGCCGGAGGAATAGTCAGAGATTCTTCACCTCGCTCAGAATGACAATGATGTTCACGGCCGCTTTAACGCTTCAACCCTTCAACGTCTTAACGAACACATGACTTTCGGCGCGCCACAATGGCTTTGGGGATTGTTTTTGATCCCGCTTCTGATTGCACTGTTCATTCGCTCAGAACGGCGCGGACTGAAACGATTGCAGGAATTCGTTTCGGCGCGACTGCTGCCCCAGCTCGCTGGAACGGTGAACCGTCCTCGTCGGATATTGAGATTTGCGTTACAATTGCTCGGGCTTGCTTTGGCCATTGTCAGTCTGGCGCAGCCACGCTGGGGTTACACGTTTGAAGATGTGAAACGCAAGGGTCTCGATTTGCTGATCGCCGTGGATACATCGCGCAGCATGCTTTCCAATGACGTCCAGCCGAGCCGACTCGATCGCGTCAAGCTCGCAATCCAGGATTTAATCAGTCAGTTGCAGGGCGATCGTGTTGGTCTGATTGCTTTTGCCGGCCGCGCGTTTTTACAGGCTCCTCTGACTATTGACTATGACGCGGTAGTTGAGGCCGTGAACGATCTGGATACCAAGACGATTCCCGAGGGCGGCACCAATATCTCGAGCGCGATTACTCTCGCCACGCAGAGTTTCGGTAAAAGCGCCATGGGAAATCGCGCTCTGGTTATCTTCACCGATGGCGAAGAATTAAGTGGGGACGCCGTGAAAACTGCCAAAGAAGCGGCTGACGTCGGTGTACGAATTTTCACAGTGGGCGTTGGAACGCCGGAGGGTTCACTCATTCCGGTGACCGGCGACGATGGTCAAACCAGCTTCGTCAAAGATTCATCCGGCGAAGTCGTTAAATCGAAACTGGATGATAAACGTTTGCGCGAAATCGCTCAGAGTACTGGGGGTTTTTATCTTCACTCGGAAAACGGACCCCGCGCGATGCAGCAAATTCAGAATGAGGGCCTGGCAAAAATGCAGGCCGCCGAAATGGATGTGCGCTTATCGCGTCGACCGATTGAACGTTACGAATGGCCGCTCGGCGCAGCGCTAATCGCTCTCGCACTGTCGATCCTGATTCCCGAACGCAAACGAGCGCGACAAAGAGCTTACGCTTCTGCGCCTGCTCGCAAGGCTGCGCGCGGCGTTGCCGGCACGCCTGCCGGGGCCGCAACTGCAGCCGCACTTCTCGCGATGCTCCTTTCTTCGTCTGCCTTCGCCACCGCGCCGGGTCTCGATGCGTATCGCGGCGGGAAATTTGAAGATGCCTACAGCCAGTTTCAGGAGGCGTTAAAATCGCATCCGCAATCGCGCGCAGAGGACAAGCTGCAGTTCGATTCAGGCGCGGCTGCTTACAAACTGAAAGATTACAGCAAGGCGCTGGAATCCTTTAGCCAGGCATTGCTTTCCCTGGATACCGCTTTGCAAAGCAAAGGCCATTATAATCTTGGGAACACGCTTTATCAGCGTGGCGAAGCACAAAAGAGCGATGATAAAAAGCTCAGCGACTGGACAAACGCGCTCGATCATTATGAGCAAACCCTCAAGCTCGACCCGCAAAACAAGGAAGCGAAGGACAATTACGATTATGTAAAGCGGAAGATCGACGAACTGAAGAATAAAAAACAAGAGCAGCCTTCTCCTTCCCCCTCGCCGCAGCAGAAGAACGAACAGGACAAAAAGAACAAACAGAACAACCAGAACAACCAGGATCAGAAGCAGGACCAGCAACAAAAACAGGACCAGCAACAAAAACAGCAACAACAGAATCAGCAGAATCAGCAGCAACAACAAGGTCAGGGCGAGCAGCAGCAGAAAGACCAGCAGCAGTCCCAGGATCAGCAATCACAAGGCAAGTCTGGAAATCAGAAAGATCAGCAACAGAAAAAAGACGACCAAGCCCAGGCGAAGAACGAACCGCAAAAAAAACAACAGCAGCCTGGCGAGACTCCTTCTCCGTCGCCGGGCGCCGACAAGCAACACGGCCCCAAGCCTTCACCCTCGCCAGGAGAACGGCAAGGTGAAGAATCGCCGAGCCCGGGCGAAGGAGAAAATGAGACCCCCTCACCGTCTCCGGGAGAGGGTGAAGGGGAAAACACGATACCCTCCGCGACTCCGGGCGAATCTCCGCAAAAGAAATTTGCAGGTGAGGTCAAGGGAGCCGGCGAAGACAAATCACAAAAGCCGCCTGACAACAATGCGCAAGTTGCCGAAGCCGAACCGGAGAAGGAGGGTCAGATGAGCGAGCGCCAGGCCGAAGCTCTTCTGGAATCGATGAAAGACGAGGAGGCGCGGGTTCAACTTGATGAACGCAGAGCAACGCGCCCTGTCTATAAGGACTGGTAACGCAGGTTTGTCATGTCGAGCCAAGTCGAGAAATCCCGTGAATTTGACCGTGTGTTAAGTCACGGGATTCCTCGACTCCGCTCGGAATGAGGCTTGCGAGATGCACTTTAGGATGTCGACGCCCGGACGAATTTTTATTGCTGTCTTCGGAATAATCGCAACGGCGCAGTTTGCGCATGCTGATTCGCCGAGTGTAACAGCGGTTTTGAATAGCTCGGAAGCCACGCTGGGCGAAATGGTGCATTTGGAAATTCGAGTCGCAGGAGCACGTGGCGCAGACGCGCCGGAGAATATCATGGTGAACGGTCTCGAAATTCGGCGAACAGGCACGTCACAACGCATCGAGATGAACAATCTCACCTTAACCTCCAGTGTGATATACGATTATACTGTGATGCCGTTGAGAGCGGGAAGATTCACCATCCCGCCTCAAACCATTCGCATCGGAAACAATTCGCTGCGCACACCGGCGCTCACATTAAACGTCGCGGATTCGCCCGGGCGTTCGTCTGGTGGCCGGCCTGGCCGTGACGCAGGGGCAGCCAGCGCAAGCAACCTGGTTTTCGCAGAGTTGATCGTACCAAGCAAGACCGCCTACGTGGGCGAGATCGTTCCGGTTCAGATTCGAATGGGATTTGATCCGCGCGTTCGCCCAAGACTCATCGAACCACCGGAAATCACGGGCCAAGGATTTACCGCCCAGAAGTTGCAGCAGTCCGGGGAAAATACTGAAACGATCAGCGGAAGACCTTATGAGGTCGTGACGTACAAAACTGCAATCGCTGCGGCGCGCGCGGGGAAATTTGAAATCGGGCCGGTAAAGGCGAAGGCGCAAGTTATCGTTCCTCGCAGGCAGAGCGCGCCACGCTCACGCCCGCGTTCGCCTTTCGACCTGTTCGATCACGATGACCCATTCTCCGATCCATTTTTCTCGAATCCATTCGGTCAACTTGGGGAGCGCCGCGATGTGGAGATCAAGAGTGAACCTGTGGCACTTGAGGTAAAGCCATTGCCGAAAAATGCGCCGGCCAGTTTTTCGGGCGCAATTGGAAATTTCACCATGACCACCGATGCGAAGCCAAAGAGTGTACAAGTGGGCGATCCTATCACGGTCACAACCACAATCTCGGGACGTGGGAATTTTGACCGCGTCAATGCGCCGGTCATTGAAGACGAGCGCGGTTGGCACAAATATCCGCCGTCATCCAAGTTCAACCAGGACGATGAGGTCGGTATCAGTGGCACCAAGACTTTCGAGATGGTGCTTTCGCCCAACGAGAAAAAGCAAGGGCTACCACTGCTCGCATTCTCTTACTTCGACCCGGTGAAGGAACAATATGTAACCATGCACAGCGAGCCGATTCCGATCAATGTGCAGGGAGGCGCAGCGGCGCAAAACGCTGGTGCGACCCAGTCGGCGGCGCCAACTTCGTCCACGGCGACAGCACGTCCGCCGCTTCCGACTGCAACCAAGCAGCAGGATATTCTTTATCAGCTGACCGAGCGGCCCCAGGGACCGGAATCGTTCGCGCCGATTTACACACAGAGGGGTTTCTGGGCTGCGCAGTTGATTCCATTGCTTGGGTTAATTGGATTTGCAGGTTGGAAAATTCGCCGGACAAGAATTGATAACCGCGAGGCGCAACGTATCGCTACGCTGCGACACGAAGCGACCGATCTGATGCACAACTTGCACCGCAACGACGTATCACCCAGAGAATATTATGCCAAAGCATCCAGAGTCGTTCGCTTGAAAGCCGCTCTGGCATCAGGAAATCGCCGCATCGATCCAAACATGGTCGATGTCGAGACTGCGGCGGAGACTTTCAAGCTTAATAGCGATTCACGGGACCGGCTCCGCAGATTGTTCGAGCAAAGCGACGAATGGCAATACAGCGGAGCGCATAACGGTCCCGGAAAAATTTCTCCTGAAAACCGGCGCGAAGTGCTGGAGTTGATTGAGAATCTAAGATGAAAGTTTTCACCGTCATTCCGAGCCCTTCGACTTCGCTCAGGACAGGCTCCGTCGAGGAATCTCGTGGCGCGACCCAAGGGCAATTCCACGGGGTCCCTCGACTTCGCGGAGTTTACCCTGAGCGAGCAAAGCGAGTCGAACGGGCTTCGCTCGGGATGACGGCCAATCGGACGCTCACGATTCTGTTTTCGCTCGCTTTCGGAATCGCTTCGATCGCGTACGCGCAGTCGGACGCAGACTTCACAACGGCGAACCAGGAATACGCGCAGGGCCATTTCAAGGAAGCGATCTCAGGTTACGAGGCACTCGTTCGTACAGGACAATGGAGCGCAAATCTGTTTTACGATCTCGGCAACGCTTATTTTCGTGTCGGCGATTTTGGCCGTGCCATTCTAAACTACGAACGCGCGCTCGCCTTGGAGCGACATCATCCGGAAGCCACAGCCAATTTGCAAATCGCGCGCGATGAAGCGCGCGCGCTTGAGCTGCAGCAAAGCGGGCCAGAGCGCCATTTGCAATTTGCGAGCGTCAATCAGTACAGCGTCGCAACGCCTATCGCTTTTTGGCTCGCACTGTTTGCAATTGTCATGCTGATCTTTGCGCGTCGCAGATCGGCTACGTTGAAGGCCACGTTGATCTTTTGCCTGCTGGTCAGCGCCGTTTCGATCTACGCTATGTATACACTCGAACGCGGGAGCAATGGAAGTGCGCTGGCCATAGTAACGGGCAAGAACGTCCAAGCGCGTCTTGCGACCGCGGATACCGCGAACAGCGTCCTGGCGTTGCCATCTGGCAGTGAAGTCAAAATCTTGAGTATCCGTGGGGATTGGATCTACGCGGCCTTACCGAATAACTTGCGCGGTTGGATCCCAGCCAAAGATGCGCAGCAGGTGCGTTTGTAGCAACGGTCTCTTGGTTGTAGCCGCTCGCTTCATCACAAGCGCTCTGGCCTTGTAGCCACCGGCCTGTGGCCGGTTAAAGAACGCTCAGCTAGGATGTGCTAGACCGCGCAGAGCGCTGTGACTACAAAGCTTTGGTGCAAAGATTTCGCCGCCGACCTCTTCGCGTGACACGGGTTTTCCCTTCTAGTCCGCTCTACTTCGTCACGTTCTGCACGCATAACCGAATGGCATGCTTGGCTCGCAATGATGTCCATGCGGCCTTTATCCTTTTTGGCCATCGAGCCGAACGCACATTCAATGTTGCTGTTGGCCGTTACGTGATCATGCCTGACCATGTCCATTTATTCGTCCGCGGAAGTTCGAATTTCATTCTCGGCCGCTGGATCGGGCAATTGAAACAAGCACTGGCCAGAGCGGCTGATCTGTCGCGGGCAAAGACACAGGTTTGGCAGGAAGGATTCTTCGATCGCCTATTACGAAGTGACGAGAGTTACTCACAAAAATGGAATTATGTTTTTGAGAATCCGGTGCGCGCTGGATTGGTGAAGTCTCCAAGCGATTGGCCATATCAAGGTGAGATCGTTTATATCGACCGCGCCTGATTCAAAGTCTGCGCGCTATGCGCTCCAACCGCGGCGCTGCGCGTTCGATCTTTCACGCGCGCAGCGTTTTCGCTGGGACCGGCCACCGGCCGGTGCCTACAGCAACTTGAAAATGCTCCATGTTCTTAGACTTTCAGTTTACAAACGGGCCAACCGTGCATTTCCTAAATCCATATGAAGGTTGCGGCCGCTCAGATTTCTTGTTTGCTCGGTGATCCAGAAGCCAATCTGCTCAAGGTGCGAGACTTCTCTCACCGAGCCGGGGATGCCGGCGTGGAGCTGATTGTTTTTCCGGAAATGACCGATACGGGCTACTCGATGTCCGTAATCCAAGCTCACGCAAATTCGTGGACCAGCGGTTTCATTCCTGGACTTCAGGAAATCGCCGCGAAGTTTTCCATTGCCATCGTGTGCGGCGTATCAGAGCGGGATGGCACTTCAATTTACAATTCTCTGGTTCTCGTTGATCGACACGGCAAAATCGCTGCGAAATATCGTAAGACCCATCTGTACGCAGTGGCGCCCGTTGAAGAACAGAAGTGTTTTGTTTCGGGCGATACGTTCGCGAGCTTTGCTCTAGGCCCGATGCGCTTTGGTTTCAGCATATGTTACGATCTGCGGTTCCCTGAGATGTACAGAAAACTTGTAGTCGAGCAGAACGTCAGCGCTTTTATCGTTTCTTCCGCCTGGCCTTTCCCACGTCTTGAGCATTTTCGAACACTTGCCCTGGCGCGCGCGATCGAAAACCAGAGTTATGTGATCGCATCGAATCGTGTCGGCAAGGACGACGACTTATGGTTTTGTGGCAGCTCAGCAATCATCGATCCTCGCGGAGTCGCGGTATCGTCCGCATCAGCAGATCGCGAAGAACTAATTCAAGCTGATTTGTCTCAGGAACTCGTCCTCTCGGTTCGGAGCCGCGTCGAGTCGCTCGCTCATCGGCGGGAAGATCTGTACCAAAAGTGA
>DASZGW010000066.1:0-17753 GCA_035938475.1 Candidatus Udaeobacter sp. | reverse complement strand
CTGGCAAAGTACGATTTCGAAACATTCTTTCATCGCGCCCTTTTGGTTGCCGCCGTAATTTTGCTCTGGCCGTTGCTACGAATAAGCCACGTGCGATGCCTGGCTGATTTGGACATTGCACCTAATCCGCGTTGGGGCCGCGATCTGTGCACAGGCGTTGTTCTCTCGGTAATTCCCCTGCTCTTTTGCGGGGTACTACTCGTCGCACTTCACGTTTATGCGTTTCGACACAGCTTTGCCTGGCCTCGCTTTGGCAAGATGCTTGTGGCATCAATCACAGTTCCGTTCATTGAAGAGGCTTTTTTTCGCGGGATCGTTTTAGGCCTCTTACTCAGAACCGGCCGCAAGTACATGGCGATCTTTGCCGTTTCAGTGATTTTTGCAGCAGTGCATTTTCTAAAGGCTCCGGAGCGAACGTCCGAGATAGTAACATGGACGTCGGGCTTCAGTTCGATTGCCCACGCATTTGGCGGAATTGGGGATCCCATGATGGTGGCCTCAGCGCTGGCGACATTATTCTTCATCGGCTGGATTCTCGCTGACGCGCGCGTGCTTACTCATTCGTTATGGCTGTCAATTGGGCTGCATGCCGGATGGATCTTCGGCAGTGGCACTTTTAGCTTACTAGCTCGTCAGCGAATACCTGCGCTTCCCTGGGTAGGAAAGAATTTGCTGGTGGGAATTATCCCGCTTGGTGTAGCCGCCCTGACTTGGCTAATAATTCGCGTCTGGGTGAAATATGATCGCGCTTCGTAAGTTTGAATTGCTCGACGCGGCCGCGTCGCTTCTTTACCCGCCGCTATGCACGCTCTGTGGCGGCAAGACTCGGGCTGGCGAATATCTGTGCGAGCGATGCGAAGCAAAGGCCATGCGTATCGTTGCGCCGTTTTGTCAACAATGCTCCGAGCCCTTCGAAGGCGCCATTGCGACGACGTTCACATGCGCCAACTGCGCCCATCGCACAATTTACTTTGACGCAGCAGTGGCCGCGTACCGTGGCCGCGGTATCGTCCGCCAGATCATCCATGATTTTAAGTACGGCCGTCAGGTTCACTTGCGACATCTCGTGGCACGCTGGCTCTGCGCAGCGTTTGACGACGAGCGCCTGCGCGGACGCGAATTTGACATGATCGTGCCTGTGCCATTGCATCCAACTCGCCAGCGAGAACGCGGATTCAATCAAGCGAGCCTGCTTGCTGAATTATTAAGCGCGGGTATCGATTCCGTGTAAGCCCGTGCTAAAGCGCATTCGATATACAACTACCCAAACCGCGCTCGATCGCGCCGAGCGAATGGAAAATTTGCATAACGCGTTTCGTTTACGAAAGAACGCGGACGTGCGAGGCTCACGCGTGCTGTTAATCGATGATGTTCTTACAACGGGTTCTACCCTCAGTGAGTGCGCGCGTATCTTGAAACGGTCGGGCGCAATCTCTGTTTACGCGGCAACGGCGGCGCGCGCATAAATTGCAATGGCCATCTTCAAAAAACCGACAATTAAGGCAGAAGGCGGGAAGAAGAAGGAGATTCCGCGCGGCCTTTTTCAAAAATGTCCCGGCTGTTCGGAGGTTGTGCCGGAGATCGAGCTCGCACAGAACCAAAGGGTCTGTCCACGTTGTGATTATCATTTTGCGCAACCGGCCAAGGAGCGAATCCAGAATTTGCTCGACCCGGACTCTTTCGTGGAAATGGATGCCGGCTTGAAGTCAGTGGACGTCTTGCGTTTTCAGGGAATGGCCAGCTACAAAGATCGGCTGAAGAGTTATCAGGAACGTACCGGCCTTCTTGATGCTGTCATCAGCGGGCACGGAATTCTTGACGGTCACAAGGTCGCGATCGCGGTGATGGATTTCGACTTTCTCGCCGCGACCATGGGTTCGGTCGTTGGGGAAAGAATCACACGCACAATCGAATATGGAACCGCAGAGCGCTGCGCAGTGATCATCGTTGCCGCTTCCGGCGGAGCTCGCCTGTACGAAGGAATGTTGAGCTTGATGCAAATGGCCAAAACAAGCGGCGCACTCGCTCTCCATGCAGAAGCGAGGCTTCCTTACATCTCGGTCCTGACGAATCCGACCACAGCCGGCGTCATGGCCAGCTTCGCGTCACTGGGCGATGTTATTCTAGCCGAACCCAGAAGCATGATCGGCTTCGCCGGTCCGCGCGTCATCAGGGAAACCACGCACCAGGACTTGCCCGAAAGATTTCAGACTGCCGAGTTTCTCGACGAGCACGGTTTGATCGACATGATCGTGCACCGCAAAAAAATGCGCGAGCAAATCAGCCGATTGCTCAATTACTTCACTGTCGTGCCGTGAATCGAGCCGGCGGGAGCCGAGCGAGATGGACGGGCAAGCCCGTGAGGGTTGGCACGCCGGGAGAAGCGGCGATCAATTATCGTGAAGCGCTAGGGTGGCTCTACAGCCTCCAACGCTTCGGCATTAAGCTTGGCCTGGAAAATATCGAGCGTTTGCTCGAAGAACTTTCAAAGAGTGATGACGTCTTGCTACCTGGTCCTTGGAAAGTCATTCACGTCGCGGGAACGAACGGCAAAGGCTCCGTTTGCGCCATGATCGATTCGATTTGCCGCGTACAAGGATATCGCACCGGGCTGTTCACGTCCCCTCACCTCGTCACGTTTCGCGAACGCATTCGCGTGAATGGCGACATGATTTCTGAAAAAGCGGTCGCCGATGGCCTAACGACTATCCGCAACCTTGTCGCAAACTGGGATCCGCATCCGACATTTTTCGAGGTTGTGACTGCGCTCGCTCTCAAGCACTTCTCAGACACGAGGGTCGTGATCGTTATCCTCGAAACCGGTTTAGGCGGGCGGCTCGACGCTACGAACGCCATTCAATCAGATGTTTCGGTGATCACGCCAATCGATTTCGATCACGAAAAATGGCTGGGCAAAACGATTTCCGAGATCGCGGCTGAAAAAGCTGGAATCATCAAGCCAGGCGTTTCGGTTGTTTCTGCTCCGCAGCGAATTGAATCCGAAAAAGTAATTCAGGCGCGTGCAGCGGAATGTGGAGCGCCACTGAATTTCGCTATCGAGCCGTATGACGAAACGCCGATCGCACTGGCCGGGGCTAATCAAAAACAAAATGCGGCTCTTGCGATTGCCGCGCTGCGCGCAGCGAAGATCGATGTCGACGACACGGCGATTGCACACGGACTCATCCGTATCGAATGGCCAGCGCGTTTCCAACGATGGGACGAGCGCACAATCATTGATGGCGCGCACAACCCGGCCGCTGCACGTGCGCTCGCCGAAACATGGCGCGAGATTTTTGGCGATCGGCGAGCGACGCTGGTCCTCGCGATACTTTCTGACAAAAACCTACGCGGAATCTGTGAAGCGCTCGCACCGATTAGCGAGTGGGTTCTGCTACCGAAAATTCGAAGCGAACGCGCTACTGATCCGGAAGAGCTAGCAAGAGTCTTAGCCAACATTACTCCACCACTCCCCTACTCCATCATTCCAAATATCGATGACGCATTTATGCTCGCGCGGGCGAAACCAAATCCAATTTTGATCACCGGCTCACTTCATTTCGCCGGCGAAGTCCTCGCGCATCTGCACGGCGAACCCGCTGCCTTCGAAGAATGCGCGCAGTGATCGGCAAGTCGCAGAATGGAGCCGACGGGCGCCGAGCGACATAGACGGGAAGGCCGGACGGTCGAGCGAGCGGGAGCGAGCGAGTCAGACGCCGTACAAATGCCCGCCGAATTGTAGGGCGTTTGTGTCAAACGCCTCCACCAATCTCGATCCTCGGGAACAGCGGCTTCGGTTTGCCGAGATGATGCGTGTCGGTCGATCTCCCCACTCCGCATCTCAAGTGAAAACGTGCCTTATCTAACGGCTATTCGTCCATCTCGCTTAGCAAACGCAATTGGCGAAAGGCTTCATAGACTACGTCGCGTGTATCAGCGTATTCCAGTCGAACCAGCGATTTGCTGACCATGCGACAGACGATGCGATAACCACCGACACGCAACCGATAGAAACCTTCCAGCTCACCCCGAAGCGGTTTCATGTCTCCCTGCCAGCGCTCCAACCCTTTAAGCGCGGCGCGCACTCGCCGCTTCGGTTCAGGTGGCAAATTGCGTAACCATCCGGCCGCTTGATCAGAGGCCAAAATTCTCATCGTCCAAATTCAGGCGGCGATATCTGAGTTTGCCCGCTTTTGCCGCTCGCAGCGTCCGCATCGCTGTTCGATTGGCCAGTAAATCCATTGTCTCAATCAGAGCCTCATAGTCCTCAATCGGCAGTAGGACGCTGACGGGTTTTTCATGGGTGGTAATCAAGATGGCCTTTTTGTCTCGGCACAACTTCGGCAACCCGCTTTGCGCTTTGCTCACAGACAGTGTGGGATACGTAGTCTTTGCCATAATTCTATGTAAACTGCTCCATCATTCTCTGATTGGCAACTTTCGATTGCGTTGCACGATGGTCGGCGGATACGCGCGCAGTAGATCGGCGTCTCACAGAATGGAGCCGACGGGCGCCGAGCGAGATGGACGGGAAAGGCCGGACGGCCGAGCGAGCGAGTCAAACGCCTTCATCGACCTCAATCCGCGGGAATAACGGCACCGGCTTACCAACGACATGCCCATCCGGCAGTCTCCCCCACTCTGCATCTGCGAGTGAGAACCGTTCTTCTTTGCCGCTCAACTCCATCTTCCAATTGAGTTGATCGAAAATTCCGTGCGCCCCGCGCGGCAGCACTGGTGAAATCCAAATCGCGATGATGCGAAGTGATTCGGCAAGGGTGTAGAGCACTTGATCAAGATGTTCCCGCTCTGCAGAATCCTTTGCCAGAGCCCAAGGTCTCGAAGCGTCAACGATTTGATTGCACTGCAAAGCCAAATTAAGGGCAACATGCGAGGCAACATTCGGTGCGTTGTCCGTCATCGCGTTGACGTATTCAATTATGCCTAACGTCGGAGAAACACGGAGACCGAACTCTTCGACGGGATACGACTCGACGCTTTTGGGACGCGTTAGCTTTCTGACGCAATACTTGTCTATCATTGTCAAAGATCGATTGAGCAAATTGCCTAACGAATTTGCGAGATCAGCATTGTAACGTTCGATTAGGCGTTCCTCGGAAAAGTCTGCGTCCTTTCCCGTCGCGATGTCGCTCATCAGATAATATCGGAGCGTTTCTGCGCTGTATTTATCTGCGAGTACGAATGGATCGACGATATTCCCCGTGCTCTTACTCATCTTTGCTCCTCCGAGATTCCACCAGCCGTGGACTAACAGTTGCGGCATTTGGTCGTCAGGAAATCCCATCGCGCGCAGCATGATCAGCCAGTAAATGCCGTGCGCCGGAACGAGAATGTCCTTGCCGACAATTTGCAGCACATTCTCCCACCGATCGCGAAAGTCTTGCGGCTGATTTTCGTAATTGTCGATCTTTGGATCGTAACCGGCGAAGCTGATGTAGTTGGTTAGCGCGTCAAACCAGACATACGTGACGAAATTTTTGTCGAACGGTAGTTCAATTCCCCAATCGAGCCGTGATTTCGGACGCGAAATGCAGAGATCACCAGTCAGCCTCTCAACTGCGTTGCGCAGTTCTCGCTGACGAAAATCGGGGATGACGCCGTCTTTTCGATTGTTGAGATATGAAAGCAGCCAGTCTTTGTACTGATTTAACTTGAAATAATAGTTTTCTTCCTCGCGAAATTCGATTTCGCCCCATTCGGGTCCGAATTTGCCGTCGGGGCCGCGTTCCTTATCCGTCAAGAATTGTTCCTGACGAACCGAGTAATAGCCGGCTTGTTTGTCCTTATAGATTTTACCCTCTTCGAATAAGCGCTGCAAAATTCCTCGAACGACTTTCTTGTGGCGCTCGCTGGTCGTCTCCGCCCAGTCGTCGTATTGCACGTCGAGTTTTCTCCCGAGATCGACAAACTTTTGTGAAATTCCTTTGACGAATTCAGCCGGAGGAACACCTGCTTTCGCTGCGGACTGCTGGACCTTCTGCCCGTGTTGATCAACACCGGTGAGAAAAAACACCTTGTCGCCTTTGAGCCGGTGATAGCGCGCAATCACATCAGCCAGCACCATCTCGTAAGCGTGCCCGACATGCGGCGACGAGTTCGTGTAATAGATCGCTGTGGTGATGAAAAACGTCTTCGGCATTTGTGCGACAAACTGCCGGACGAATCGTTGTAGGGCAAGCGCCTCGCTTGCCGGATGGCTCGCGCGCTCTTATCTTTTGACTGGCTTTCACGATAGTCGCGAGCGACGTTTGGCTATGAAAGATTATCTCAAAGTTCTCTTTTCGATTCTCGCAGCCGCGATTTGCACAGTGGGTTTCGCGGCAGACAAGCCGAGCTGTCAGAAGACCGGCAAGAATTGCCCTATGAACGACAACAAGGCGTGCAATTGCGGAAAGAGTTGCGATTGCGGTTAGCGAACCTCGGGGCGACGACAAAAAATTTTGCCGCATTCTTCGCGACTCGGTGGCAAAACCCGCAAATAGCTGCAAGTATGATCACTTCACCGTCGTAGAGAGCACATGTATGACGCTCGCCTCTCCCTATGTCAAAGGGAGAGGATTAAGGTGAGGGTTTGTCTTGGCACCGTTCCTCCAACGCCAACCAGATCGCTCGCAGAACACTATCGAGTTCTCCGCGAACCTGATGTTTCCAGAATCGTAGCACGCTGATTCCCTGACGAGCGAGGAGTTCCGACCGCGTTCGATTGCGAATTTGACCTCCACGATAGTTGTGCCCGCCGCCGTCTAATTCGATTGCGAGCTTCGCGGCCGGACAATAACAATCGAGGATATAACAGTCCACCGGATGCTGGCGGCGAAATTTGTAGCCCGCGAAATTTCGGTTCCGCAAATGCCGCCAAAGAATACGCTCAGCTTCCGTTGCCTTTCTCCGTAGGAGCCGAGCGCGGTTCACCAGAAGAGTAATCTTAACCACCAATGCTCGTTCCGAAAAGCCGGATCAACTATCCCCTCACCTCATTCCTCTCCCCGTCAGCGGGGGCGAGGCGAAGAACTGTCCTCAGCGCGATGCCCAGGCGGCGCTTTCAGGATTCGCTAAAATCGATGACGTTTCAGGACGATTTTGCATGCGTGTCGTTCACAATTTGATCGATCGCAGGCGAAGCGTGCCTGGCAGGACGGATTCTACTCCATGTGTGCGAGCATCTTCGGTCCGCCGGTCTTGAAAAATCGCACAAGCAGAAACCCTGCGATGGCAAGGAAAATAATGTTCAAGACCGTCGTGTAGTTGAAACTGATCGATGCCTCCACGATTTGGGCGCTGCGCTGAGCGGGAATCAGCCCGAGCAGTTGAAAAAGGAACTCGATCAATAGTGCCGCGAGAGCCATGGCGACATAAAAAATCGCGACGATGAGACCGGCGACTTTCCACCCGTAATACTTGCGATAGATGTTGATAATGGGCAGCACAAGCAGGTCCGCGTAGATGAATGCAATCACGCCGCCGAAACTGATGCCGCCGTTCCAAAGCACCGCAGCGAGTGGAATGTTGCCTACGGAACAAACAAAAGAAATGACCGCGACGAGCGGACCGACGATTGGTCCCCAAAACGTTGCGGCGATTGGATGCGACACCAGAAAAAATTCCTTCCAAAAATCCTTTGGCACCCAGGCAGCGAGCGCGCCTGCGATTAGCAACCCGCCTGCAATATCTTTCCATACCGCAAGCCAATCCATGACAAAATAGTGACTGGTGGCAGTGAGCCCTTCTTTCGAAGTGATGCGCTGCCAGAATGAGCCTTCGGTCACGCTCATGTCCATTTCGGCGTGACCTTCCATCTTGCCTTTGAGTCCTTTATCCGCTTGTGCGCGCGCTTCGCTGACCAGCCTGCGCGGCAAGAATTTTCTGAACAGCAATGCCATGAGCACGACCATTAGCGGTCCTCCTAGGAACTCGGCGGCCGCGAATTGCCACCCCAATAGCACAATGATGATAACGCTCAGCTCAGCCACCAAATTTGTGGAGGCAAGTTCAAAAGCCATCGCCGCTGTAAAGTCGGCGCCTTTGCGGAAGATCGAACGTGCCAAAGCCACCGCCGCGTAGGAACAGGAGGACGACGCCGCGCCGAGTCCGCACGCAATCGCAAGTGATTTCGAGGAATCGTTCGGCAGCAATCTTGTCATCTCCCGCTTGGAAACAACCGCTTGCACAACGGCAGACAAGCCGAAGCCAAGAATGAGCGGCCACAGAATCTCCCAAAACATCGCGAGCGCCATCCAGAGCGCGTGGCCAAGAGCGGTGATTATGTCCATGATTAATGCGGAAATGAGGAGCCTATCAAAGCGACGCGAGGACGCGTTCGCACTCCCAAAGCTTCGCAAAATGGAATGAGCTCTTGGGAATTTCGCACGAAGTGCTTTGGAGTGCGATGCGTCCTCGCATCGCTTTTTATCATCTCGATCCGATGGACAGCGCTACGCGGCCTTCGCGGTTTCCATGTCTTCGGTGTATTTACCGAAGCGCGCTTTGCTATTGCACCACGCGCGGTGATGGAACGCCTGCTGTGCTTTGGCCACATTCGCCTGTTGGCCTTTCCAGGCTTTAAGTACTGGAGCTTGTAACGCGCGTCCGTAGGAAAAGCTCAATTGCCAGGGCAGGTCACCGAACTGGTTCATTGCGTTGAGATGCTCGGTGGCTTGCTGATCAGTCTGCCCCCCTGAGAGAAACACAAGGCCGGGGACCGCCGCGGGAACCACGCGTTTCATGCAGCGCACAGTAGCTTCCGCCACTTCCTGCACCGAAGCTTGTTGCGGAGAATCTTTTCCTGAGAGAACCATATTTGGTTTCAATAGCATCCCTTCCAGTAAAACGCGATGCTCGTACAAAGCATTAAAGACACTTTCCAGTGTTTGCTGCGTGACTTCGAAATAACGCTCAATCGTGTGCGTGCCATCCATGAGCACTTCCGGTTCGACGATCGGCACCAAATCCCCTTCCTGACAAAGCGCGGCATAGCGAGCCAGTGCTTCAGCATTCGCCGCGATGCACGTATGCGTAGGAATATTATCGCCGATTGTGATGACGGCACGCCATTTAGAAAAGCGCGCTCCCAACTTCCTGTATTCTGCGAGCCGCTCGCGCAATCCGTCGAGACCCTCAGTGATCTTTTCGCCCGGAAAATTCGCCATCGCCTTGGCGCCATTGTCTACTTTGATCCCAGGGATGATCCCCTGCTCTTCCAGCGCTTTGACGAAAGTGCGACCGTCGCGAGTCTTCTGCCGAA
Source organism: Candidatus Udaeobacter sp. (assembly GCA_035938475.1). Lineage (GTDB taxonomy): Bacteria > Verrucomicrobiota > Verrucomicrobiia > Chthoniobacterales > UBA10450 > Udaeobacter. The sequence goes on along the minus strand of DASZGW010000066.1, from coordinate 8,491 downwards.
TCGTCTCGTCGAAAAGAATTACGCCGCTAATAAATTCGCCGGCGTCCTTTGTGGTAAACAATACCTCGCGATATGCCCGCCGATTTTCTTCCGTCGAAGGGACACTTATGCTCTTCAATCGTTTCTCGATCGTCCCCGTGCTTTCATCCGCTGCCAGGATCCCCTTCCCCGGGGCGACGAGTTTCCTTGCGATAGACTCCAAATTCTCAGTTTTCATGAATTTCTCCTAATTAGTTGTGAAAGGTAACGTGATCATACTTTTAGTTTTTCAGAATCTTTGCAAAGACTTTTTGATAAAGTCGATGCCGCCCGAACCTCTCAACGACGGATCGAGAATTTCCTTTGGAAACTTCTAACAGCTGATAAACTAGAGCCGATGAACCTTCCAGCGCGATTATTGTTGGCCGCGCTAACGTTAAGCATGGGTGCTCTCTCACCGATCATGCCACCTCAAATGTCTTTCCAGAATTCAGAGGCCTCAGATTGCTGTGCGATCATGAACGCGGGCGCGTGTCACAGGTGTCCAGGGGCCATGAGCGATGCGACCTCTCCTTCTGCTTCGTCCTGCTGTGCCACCCAATCCGCATGTTTGGCACTTTATTTTTCCAAGGCGACGGCGTTTTCCACAAGTATGCATCTACTCGGAGTGCTCAATGTTAGCGACGAGCACGCGACGACGCGCACTCAGCGTCCGCAGGTTCCACCGCCGCGTAGCGTGTTCTCCTGACCGTCGGCTCGGCGCGAGTAAAATTCGTGGCCGAGTTCCTCAACCAAGCTTAAAAAGGAGGATCTATGAAATATCTTTTTTTGATTGCTACTTTGGCGGCATTCATCGGCAGTGCGACGGCATCGTCGCCCGCGGCCGATTGCTGTAAAAGCAACGGGAAATGTTGCCCCAGCAAATGCTGTAAGAAGTAGTTACTCAAGGTAAGTTCAACGAGACCCTCGCTGGAGAAATCCGGCGAGGGTTTTCGTTTTGCGTATACTCCGTATGAAACACTTTCAGTCAGTGAGATAAGTGCGCACCAATCCAGGGTGCCATTCCGAGCGAACATTCAGTAATAAGTGTTGTTGTCTATATGCCTAAATGAGTATATAGATCTGCCATGACGGTGCAAGGCTTACAGAATGCGCTCGAAGCAAATCCACTGCGGTTTGCGCGATTTGTGTTGCCGGACGGTGATTACATCGCTGCACACGCCCACGTCACTGAAGTTGGGCATGTAGTCAGGAACTTCATCGATTGCGGCGGACTAACCGGAAAGGAAGAAAAGGTCTTGCTGCAAGCACATGTCGGCAATGACACCGATCATCGGCTTCGATCAGACAGTTTTGCGAAAATACTACGGCTCGGAAGCCGCGTCATTCCGAGTGCGGAGCTGGATGTCGATGTCGAATACGATTGCTGCGTCGTAGCGCAATATCCAATTGGCGAAGCGACACCGGATGGCGAGCACCTAAATCTAATCTTGCAGCGCGGCCGAACGCAGTGTCGGGCGCGTGAGCGTCGCGAGAGCGAAACAGCAAGCGGCTGTTGCGCCACGTCCGCAACTTGTTGTTAGGCGACATGGATCTGATCCAGATCTATCAGTGCTTTTGCGATCGCACGCGATTGCGCATTCTTCATCTTCTTACAAGATCACCTCTCTGCGTTTGCCATTTTCAGGACATTCTTGACGAACCACAGGTCAAGATTTCAAAACATCTCGCTTACTTGCGCAGCAGAGGGATGGTAAGCACTAAGCGAGACCAGAACTGGATTATCTATTCGCTGCCCGAACGACGGGCGACCGAATTGGAGCGAAATCTAAAGTGTTTACAGGACTGCGTCCAAACGGATGCCGTGTTCAAACGCGATATGGAAAAGCTTTCCAAACTTGCCAAGAACTGTTGTGAGCCGCGCAGCGTATTCAGGCGCGCTGTAAACGGAAGGAAAACAAATGCAAAAACAAAAGGTCTTGTTCATTTGCGTCCATAACAGTGCCCGCAGTCAAATGGCGGCGGCGCTATTGAATCAGACTTGTGGCGAATTCTTTGAAGCGCAGAGCGCAGGATTAGAACCCGGCACAATCAATCCATTGGTCGTGGAGGCGCTTCACGAACTCGGAATCGATGTCTCGAAGAATACGACGCAGCGTGTCTTCGATGTTTGGCAGTCCGGACAGATATTCCAATTCGCGGTGACAGTGTGTAGCGAAGCCGAAGCTGAAGGTTGTCCGATTTTCCCGGGCGTCACGACTCGCCTACACTGGTCGTTTGACGATCCTTCTACATTCAACGGCACACACGAGGAGCGCCTGGAGAGGACACGTCGTGTTCGCGATGAGATCCGTGCCAAAATCGATTCGTTCTGCGCAGAACATTGCGTTACGAGCAAAGAGTGAAGCGTCTTGCGGCGGAATTCATTGGGACGTTTGCTCTCGTCTTCGCCGGGACAGGTGCGATTGTGATCGACGAAACGACCGGCGGCGCAGTTACGCATGTTGGCGTCGCGCTGACCTTCGGTCTGATTGTGCTCGCTATGATTTACACCGTCGGCGATATCTCAGGTGCGCACCTAAATCCTGCGGTAAGTCTGGGATTTTTGGCCGCACGACGCTTTCCACTTCGCGAAGCCGTCCCATATATCGCGAGTCAATGCGGTGGTGCGCTTGCAGCCAGTGGCGTGTTGCGCGTTCTCTTTCCGCAAAACGAGATGTTGGGCACGACAGTTCCTGCCGGATCGGCAATTCAGTCATTTGTCCTTGAGCTGATTCTGGCCGCGATTTTGATGTTTGTGATCCTCGGCGTCTCGACTGGAGCGGCTGAGAAGGGCATCACCGCAGGGATTGTCGTTGGTGCTGTAATTGGGGTCGAAGCAATGTTTGCAGGACCGATTACTGGCGCGTCGATGAACCCGGCGCGATCGCTCGGACCGGCCGTGATGTCGCGCCACTTCGAACACCTGTGGATTTACCTGCTTGCTCCTGTGATCGGTGCCTGTGTTGGTGTGCTGGGTTGCCGTTGTGTGCGGGAATCGGGCTGCTGCTCAGGTAAAACCTCGCGCAGCGCTGAAGATCGGCAGTGATCACGTCGTGTCGACGATTGCTGTGGTTTGGCAATTTCAATTCTAACCGTAGATGAGCTGAATCAGCCCTGATCTCCGCGCATGACTTGACGTCGCCATGGCAATTTTCCTTCGATTTCCAGTTGAAGTGACAAACTCAGGAACGTCCGGATAAGAACGATCATTCCCAGGACTACTACGTTTTGGAGGGTGGGTGCGACAACAACGGTCCGGATGATATCGCCAGCAATGAGAAACTCGAGACCTAGCAGAATCGCGCGGCCCACATCCTGCCGGTAAAGCGAATAATAACTGCCAGTGTCGTCTGAACGATCCCGCAGACGCGGGACGAGTCGTAAGGTGGCAACAATCATGCCACCCGCCACAATGAATACACCCACGCCATCCACGCTAGTGCCGACCACTTCCATGATGTGTCGAAAATATTCCATGTCAGCGTTCATAGCCGAAAAGGACGCCGTCTTTCAACGTTGTTTGCGAGCAACCTTCGCGCGTCTATCCTTCAAAAAACATTTTTCGAACCACGGCCGTGAGGCTCAATGCTTCGAGCGCGATTTGCGTAACTGGCAATCGGGCCATGTTGCCGAGTCGGGCGCGTTTAGCGGGCTCATCGGGGCGGGAAAGGGTGCCGCGGCATCGGGCACGCCGATGCGCTTGTTAACCCAGTGCGCCTGATACGCCCATGCCGGAAGCGGCGCGGCCTTCGGCGTACACGACCAGTTATTGAAGTGAAGGTTCACCAGATAGAAGTTCCGCTTCAGCTTCCGGAGCACCTCGACAATCTTCGGATCGTCAAAGCCGTGCATCTCCATAGTGATCTGAGGAATCGACGCCAGCAGTTCCTCCGGCGCTGCGAGTAGCGAATCCCATTCTCCACCCTCAATGTCCATCTTGATGATCAGGCGCCGGCCGGTGTCGCCGTTCTTCCTGATCTGGTTTTCCAGTGTGTCGAAAAGATGAGAGCCCCTGTAGCCGCTGCGATCGCCGACACATTCGTTGTGAAACACGAACGTTCCGCCGTTGCAGGTTGGCCGGGCAGGATCAAAACAGTCGTACTGATGCACCGGGACGTGATACCGACGCGACAGTTCGCATCCCCAGTCATCGTTGCTGCCGACGCCGTACGAGTATGCTGCATCGAGCGGTTCGATCAGATTCTCGCACATGAGGTATCCGCCATCGTTGGCGCTGCCAAAGCGCTTCAACGTACAATTCTTCAAGACGACCGGCTGAAGCTCGGCAAGAATCGCCTCGCGCAGCCTGCGTGCCGCGGACCGGTGCATGACATCGGCAATCGCAATGGCGGCTGCTGCGACGAAAGCGATGATGACAAGCGCGATGCGGATAGCATGTCGTCTCATAAAATCGTCTTGCATCGATCGCGGCGCATTAAAACCATTCTTACGCTAGTGATCCTGCCGAGCATCTGTCCTGGCTACGAAGGTGTACCTTCCAGAACGACACAGGCCACTGCGTGATGCTCGGTATGGCTAAGCGTGACGAGTGCGGCAGTGACTCGGCGGCGTGTCGCGAGATCCCTGGCCGGTCCGGATAAAACGAGGAATGGTTCGCCGCTCGCCTTTTTCTGGATGTCGATGTTGCGCCAACCCATTGCCTTGCCGATGCCGGTGCCGAACGCCTTGGAAACAGCTTCTTTTGCCGCGAAGCGCGCAGCCAGATGACGCGCGGGGAATTTCATCGACATCGAGTATTCAATCTCGCCGTCGGTAAAAACACGTTGGAGAAAACGCTCGCCAAATCGATCGATGGATCGCTGGATGCGGGCGCACTCGACAAGATCGATCCCAGTACCAATCACGCTCATCTTGAATTGCCATCGCGTTGAGGACAACGCGATCCACCTTTAACGCTCATCCGGGATAATTTGCCATTGCAGCGAGCATTTCTTTTATCGCAGTTTCAAGCCCAACCCAGACGGCCCGCGATACGATGGAGTGACCAATATTAAGCTCCGTCAAACACGGAACCTGATTGATGAGCTCGATATTCTTGTAATTGATTCCATGACCAGCGTTGACCTGGAGGTGTGATTCCGCCGCGGCGCGCGCGGCGGCACGCAGTTGTTCCAGCTCTTCTTTTTGAATCTTTTCGGTGAACGCGTTGGCCAGACTGCCTGTATGCAGTTCAACCATTTCCACGCCTAGCTCGGCCGCCGCATCGACTTGCTCCAACGTGGGATCGATAAATAAGCTGACTTTAATGCCAGACGTTTGAAGCCGTTTCACCGTGGGTTCCAATGTCTTTCGATGTGCGATGACATCGAGGCCTCCTTCGGTGGTAATCTCCTCGCGTTTTTCCGGAACAAGACAGACTTCATCGGGCACGATGCGAAGCACAATATCGATAATCTCCTCTGTATTGCCCATCTCCAGATTCAGCTTGGTCATGATGTTCTGGCGCAGTCGCTCGATATCCCGGTCTTGAATGTGGCGGCGATCGGCACGCAAATGGGCCACGATCCCGCCGGCCCCCGCTCGCTCACACATTCGCGCCGCGACGAGCGGATCAGGCTCCGCGTTTTTGGATTCCGGCATCGTCCCATACCGCGCCTGCCGCAGCGTTGCTACGTGATCGATGTTGATGCCCAAGCGCAGACCGCTCATTTGATTCGGAAAATTCGATTAATCGCGGCAAATAGGACTCACCCAATCAACCTGAGCAAGTCAGAAACGAACAAAATCGTAAACCGCCGTTGTTATTTTGAGCGAAGCGAATCTCAGACTGTTTCCGCTACGACGGCCAATAACACTGACCGGAGATGTTTCGCGCAGTCTGTCCTGAGCGAAGCCGAAGGGCTCAACATGACAGAACCGATGAGAGCGGAACTTCAAGTCGTCAAGTGTGCGGGTCGAATAGATGAACTCGATTCTAACGATCGTTGGGGCTTGGCGTATTAGGCGTCTGATTTGTCGATTGTTGCTCGTTGGTTTCTGTCTTGAACTTACTCGACGTCTTCCTTGATTTTCGCTGGGCCGTCCTGGCAGTCTTTTTCGTTTTCTCGCCTACAGCTTCCGCGGTTTCCTTGGTCTTTTTGCCGACAGTTTTGGCGGTCTCCTTCGTTTTTTCTCCAACTGTTTCAGCTGCTTCCTTGGTTTTTTCGCCTGCGGTTTCCAGCCCGTTTTTAACCGTCTCCCCTGCTTTTTTCGCTCCGTGCTTTACGTTTTCTATTGTCCCTTCCTGCGCGAGCGCAACAACCGCTGTCGCCGCGACCAAACTAATAATAAGACTCGCTATCTTCATGATTGCCTCCTCTTCATTTACTGTTCCTGTACAAAGAAAACGGATGAAGCGACCCAGTTGCGCGCATTGCGCCGAATTTGAGGGGAGCGTATTACCCCGCCAAGTCCGTATTACAGCGCTTGCAGCAGATACGCCTGTAAAGCGACGCGAGTTTTGCCAATGGGACCCGGAAAATATAAAGCGCCGCGATCAATCCGTAAGCCAGAGCCAAGCGCACCCGTCCAACAGTTTCATAGCGTCGCGGGCTCGCCAGGATCCGTTTTTGGCTGCATATCACGCGACCGTGTCGCCGAAGCAGGCGAAAAAACTCCACGTCCTCCATAAGAGGCACTTCTGGAAAGCCACCAACGTCCATGAACGCCGTACGCCGACAGAAAAGCCCATGGTCGCCACATCGCATTCGCAGCAGGATCCCGGCATAATGCGCAAAGCCGTCCGTCAATCGATAAATGGAGCTTCGCGGCAGACGAATTCTAAAAAAACCTCCCGCGACCTTCGGGTCATTCATGATCTGCTCGATCTCGTGCAAACATCCCCGCGGTACTTCGGCATCGACATGCACGAACCAGAGCACTTCGCCACGCGCAGCACGTGCACCCACGTTCATTTGCACGGCCCGATTGGGTTCACTCCGGACGAGCTGATCGCAAAAGCCAGCGGCGAGGTCGGCTGTGCCATCGGTGCTTCCGCCGTCGGCGACAATGATCTCCGCTTCTGGCGCTCGGTCACGCAAATGCTGAACAAATGGGCGTATGAGTGACGCTTCATTAAAGACCGGCACAATGACTGAGAACTTCGTACGCATGCTTTCACCAAATCGGCTGCCAGAGGACATGGATCCGGCGAATAGAACCGTTGTGTGGTACCTCTCGCAACAAGTAGAAGTGCAAACCCGCTTGCTGTCTTAGCTATTATGCCAGAAATGTAGCGAAGCATCCACGTAACTATCAACAAACGAAGCGAAACGGAGGACTCATATGTTTTTAAAACTGATTATTGCGGTAGCCATTGCATTATTCTTCACGCCGGCAGCAGCTATTTTTGCACAGGAACATCCTGAGCATCCAAAGAAAGGCGCAGAGCATCCGAAGCAAGCCGCGGAAAAACAGGTCAGTACGGCTGATATTTCAGCCGGCATCAAGCAAAACATCGATGCGCAAAGCGAGAAAGGCAGTGATGGCAAATTTCACGTCAAGTATGAGGGTCAGGATCTTGCTCTCGACCTAATACGAGTTCATGACGATCGACTCTCGGACCTTGGCGGAGGCAAATACTTTGCTTGCGTGGACATGAAAGCGACGGACGGAAAAACTTATGACCTTGATTTCTTTCTGACCGGGCAACCGGGCAAAATGAAGGTCACTGAGACGTCGGTTCACAAAATCGACGGCAAGCCTCTTTACGATTGGAAAGAAGAGAACGGCACGTGGCACAAAGTGCCAGCGAGCTAATCCTGCGAATGGTTTTCCACCTGCCCATGCGGCTGTTGAGCCTTTTGGTATTTTTCCTGGCGGCGCTTGCGAGTCGCGGTGTTGATAATCCGGGGATCGTCAAAGGCACGGATCAATTCGAGTTCGTCTATCGAGTTAAACTTCCTGAAATCAAAGGCGAGGCTCGTGTCTGGATGCCGTTGGCAAAGACGGACGCTTTTCAAACTGTGACCGAAGAAAAGCTGAGCATCCCAATGAAATGGGAAAAGGTGCAGGACCGGGATTACGCCAATGATATCTGTGTGCTCTATCCGCAGCCTGCTGATAGTGGCAAAACGGTCGAGATCCGTTACCGCGTTGTCCGCAAAGAGAAGGTCGCCTATTCTGCAACCGAAGCGGAAGCTGCGCATTACCTCCGTCCGGAAAAGCTGGTGCCCATCAACGAAACCTTTAGGACGCTTGCACAGAAAGCAGCGGCGGGAAAAAGCGACGACCTCGAACGAGGAAAAGCACTCTATGACCACGTCATGGGCAAAATGCGCTACGACAAATCAGGCACCGGCTGGGGCCGAGGCGATGCTATGTACGCCTGTGACGCGCGCACCGGTAACTGCACTGATTTTCACGCCTATTTCATTGCATTGGCGCGCAGCATCGGCATCCCGGCGCGCTTTGCCATAGGCGCTACCATTCCTGCTGACAAAAACGAGGGTACAATCGACGGTTATCATTG
>DASZGW010000065.1:0-27080 GCA_035938475.1 Candidatus Udaeobacter sp. | reverse complement strand
GGGCGCGCCAAAAAGAAATAACCGCGTTCATCCGTAAAGCCGGGTGAAGTAAAATAATGGCCGAGCGCGATAAGTTCACCATCCTTGGCAAGCTCATAGCCCGCCTCTTCGCGAAGTTCGCGCAGCGCGACCTGCTCAACGGTCTCTTGAGGGGGGCCATCGATCTGGCCGGATGGCATTTCCCAAATTGCTGTTTGAATCGGAATGCGCTCCTGGTGAATGAGAACGATTTTGCCGTCCCGCGTCATCGGCGCAATGATCACAGCCGCCTTCCGGTGCACGATCGTCCATGCCCGCGGCTGCGAACGTGAGGGTGTTCGCACATGGTCGGTCACGACTTCAAGATGCGCATTGGCGTAATGCCGCTCGCGAGAAGTGGTTTCCCAGCTGTCTTGCATAACGCGTGAAGTGTAGTGGCCGCTGTCCTCAGCGGCAAACTTAGACGCAGGACGGGCCGTTTGGAGTCGGACGCGGTTGCGCCCTACCCTTCGCCTAGTAGCCCTTTCCAGCGCTTGATCTGTGACGCGATATTCTCGGGCGACGCAGCGCCGACCGCGCGCCGCTGCGCGAGCGAATCGCGAACATCGAAAATCTTCGCTACATCATCGTCGAGGTGTGGCGAAAACTTTTTCATTCCCGCGACCCCGATTTGATCCAATGGAACGCTTTTCGTTATGGAGTACACAACAAGCTCTCCAACGATTTGGTGCGCCTGGCGAAACGGCGTTCCTTTTTTCACGAGGTACTCAGCCAAATCTGTCGCGAGAAGATTTGGGTCGCGCGCTGCATTCTCCATGCGCTCACGATTGATTTTCACTTCGGGCAACATTGCCGCGAAAACTTCCAGCGCGCTTTTGGTTGTATCGACAGAATCGAACAGCGCTTTCTTATCTTCCTGGATGTCCCGATTGTAAGAGGAAGGCAGCGCTTTCATCGTGGTAAGGATCGACATCAAATTTCCGTAAAGCCTGCCAGTCTTGCCGCGCGTTAGTTCGGCCATGTCCGGGTTTTTCTTTTGCGGCATCAGACTTGAGTGCGTGGAAAATGAATCGCTAAATTCAAGAAAACCGAATTCGGTCGTGCTCCAGATGATTAAGTCCTCACTCAGGCGGGAAAGGTGCAAACCGATCATGGCAAGGCAAAAGAGGAATTCGCAGACAAAATCTCGATCGCCGACGGCATCGACGCTATTTTGGCTTACGCTCGAAAAACCGAGATCGAGCGCGATGCGTTCGCGATCCAGAACAATGGTCGATCCGGCGAGCGCTCCGGATCCGAGGGGAAGAACGTCTGTGCGCGCGAGGCAATCTCGAAGCCGATTCGCGTCGCGTCCAAATGCCTCCATCTGCCCAAGCAAGTAATGCGAGAAAGTGATCGGCTGCGCGCGCTGCAAATGTGTGTAGCCGGGCATTACGACGTCAACCTGTCGCTCGGCAAGGTTGAGCAGGGCAATCTGCAAACTTCGCAAACGGCCTGACACTTCCGCGATCTCAGCTTTTACATAAAGCCGCAGATCGAGCGCAATCTGATCGTTCCTGCTGCGTGCCGTGTGCAGCTTCGCGCCTACGGCGCCGGTTCGTTTGGTCAGCGCCGCTTCAATGTTCATGTGCACGTCTTCGAGTGATGCATCCCATTTGAATTTGCCCGACTCGATCTCCTTCTCGATGGCGCGCAATTCGTTTTCAATTTGCTGCCCCTCTCCTGCAGTTATGATTCCCGCTCTGGCGAGGGCAGCGGCGTGCGCGATCGAGCCAGCTATATCGTACGGATAAAGTAACCAATCGAACGAAACGGATTCGCTGTAGCGCTGCGCGAGCTCTGCAGCAGGCTGGTTGATTCTTCCTTTTCGCATTGTTTTGCAGCCAACATTCGCCGGGATCACTGCTCCCGGCTACAGGTTCGCATGGTGGATGGCCCTCAGGCAACGGATGCAGTTCGCGTTACGGTTACAGACACGTGCCTGGCGTCTTCCAAAGGAAATTTCCGCAACTCCACTGTCACTTTCTGGATGCGAAAAGTCTTCAGCAAATGCATCGCCAATCGGTCCGCGAGCGTCTCGATCAGAGACGTGGATTGATCTCGCACAAAATTCTTCGTCTCTTCAGCAACGATCGAATAATTGACTGTGTTGTCGATCCTATCGGCCATATCGCGCTGCTCACAATATGGCCAGAAAGAAATACTGACAGTTAATCGCTGGCGAGTGGAACGTTCTTTTTCTGGAACTCCGATGTGCGCAGAGATTTCGAGCTGCTCGATATGAATCCAGTCGGAAAAGGGATTTGGTTCGCTGGGCATTCGAACAAGATTACTATGCTCCCGCTCACGGCAACACTCGTTTCGTCGGGAGTCTATCGCCTACTTCGGCGCGAGCGAAGCGACAATCTTCTCAAAGCGCGGATCTCCGCGCAGTGGATCCCAATAAGGGTGAAGGCGTAGTTGACCATAACTGACATCGCTAGGAATCCGCGCGGCAAGGGCGAGCTGCTCAAGTGCTAGATCCCTTTCGCCAGCCCACGCGTAGATGATCGCCAAATATTCAATTAGGAGCGCGCCGTTGATCGCATCCTTTGTAACTGGCATCAATTCGACTGCGCGCCGACCCTCTTGGATGGCTTCCCCTTTACGGCCAAGACCGGCGTCGACTAGTCCGAGCACACAGAGCGCCTCAGCATAGTCGGGTTGTTCGATAACAGTCTTCTCGACCTGGATACGAGCGTTCATAAACGCAGCGCGCGCGGCCATGGTATCTCCCCGCGCACGTGCGGCAACCCCCTCGCACCAAGCTCGCGGAAGAGGAATGCCTTCATTGCGACAACCATCACCCGTCATGACAGCAAGCGCGCGGATAGCTGCGTCGTGATCGCGTTCGCAAAGTCCGAGATAGAGCCAGAACCCAGCAAGTCCTCCAGCAGCACTTGGGTCTTCGGCAATGACCGATTGGATGACCAAGTGCAAAGGCTTCGGGGTCGCCCGCCATTCAAGATCGACTAAGCCCCGCTGCACTCTAGTGCCTGCATCTTTCGGGACAAGCCCGAGGGCACTATCCAAGGCAGCGGCCTCTTCGTCGAAGTGACGTAAGTTTCCACATGCCAGGGCGATCTGCTGAAGAATAAAAAAGTTACGTGGATCCAATTCTTGTGCGCGTCGTAGGTTACGTATGCACTCCTCCCAGCGGCCTTGCCGCCGATCAATGTAGCCGCTCAGCTCGAACACGAGGGGCTCGTTCGGGAGTGCACGTTCGGCAACGGCGAGTTTTCGCCGTGCTCGATCATAATCAAGGCGAGTGTAAAGGTGGGCCGCTAAAGCGAGGTGCGCCTCACCTGAGTCCGGTCGCAGCTGCAATGCAGTCTCGATTGCTGCCTCCGCCAATTTGAGACGCGTTGGCGTATGATCGATACCGAGAATGTAGAGCCGATCATGCGTTCGGGCGAGTTGGTAATAGGCAAGAAGAAATCGAGGATCCCGCGCAACGGCCTGTTCGAGAAGCTGCGCTCCCTCGAAGAGCTTCTCCTTCTCGCCAACATTGAAGGCGGCGGTAATCAAAACGGCCTTGGCACGCACATAAAGTTCATAGGCTGCCAAGTCCGTTGTTGGCTGCTCTTCAATAGCCGCTTTCTCCTCGGGCCCGAGCCTAGCCTTTAGTTGAGATACGATTCGCTCCGCAAGCTCACTTTCAATCGCGAATACGTCTGCGAGATCGCGATCGTAGCGTTCCGCCCAGAGCTGTTTGTCTGTCCGCGCATCGATCAATTGAGCGTTGACGCGCACTCGACCGCCGGCGCGCTGGACTGTGCCTTCTAACACGTGAGCTACGCACAAGTCGGTGGCAACCTCGCGCAGGTTGCGCCTCGGCCCGGCCTTGTACTGCATCACCGATGTGCGGCTGATCACCTTCAAATCGGCAACTCTGGAGAGGCCAGTGAGGATTTCGTCCTGTACGCCATCAGCGAAGTAAGCATTCTCTTTATCGTTACTTAAATTCTCGAACGGAAGAACGGCGATACTCTTCTCGGGAATCGCAGCCAGCGCGCTAAGAGCTCTCGCCACCGTTGTCGGTGGCGCTCGATTGAAAAAGATCAGGGAGGCGATAACCAAGACAACTGCGGACACGAGAAAAGCGATCGCAAGCGCGGCCTTGGGCCAACGGGGAGCAGTAATTGGACGGACGCTAATGGCGGACGCGGGCCTCCTTCTTCCTCGCCGGAGTTTCTCAGGGACTTGCGGATTGCCGAGACCGTCCTTGTAGAGGTTAAATAAGTGCAGCCGCAGCCCGTATTTGACCTCGCATTCGCCGAGATCATGCAAACACGGTTGCCAAAGCCGGTATTGGCACAGGTCCTCCGCGACGTGCGCGGACAGAAGGATGTGCCCGGCATCGCCGCAATCCATCACTCGCTGCGCAACATTGATCCCGGGACCGGCTATGTTCGCTTTCTCATTAACATCCGTGACTCGGTTGATCGGACCGCTGTGAATTCCCATCCGCAACTGGACGCGCGGATGATCTTGCAACGCTCCGCTAATCTCGAGCGCACATCGGACCGGCTCTTCCGGGCTGTGAAAAAAAACAAGTGCCATTCCATCGCCTGTCGGTACTCGGATGAGTTCGCCACTTGCTTCCGCAGCGCGAAAACATTCGGTACTTCGTACGATTTGCTTTAACTCCTGGAGCAATTCAATCTGCTCGTTCACAAGCAGCTTTGAATAACCGACCACGTCGATTAACAGCAGATGTGCAATCTCGAGCTGGAGATCGGGCTTAACCTCCTCAGATGCGTCTCGCGCGTTCAAGCACCCCCTCTTGATAAAACGATGATACTGACAATACCGATTCGTGTCGACCCTCAACAATCGGATTCGTTAGCCTTATCGCCGGTTGCCTTCTTCAGCGCGAATTGGCTCGGCCTCGCCAGAAACCAGCGGGGTCCAAAAGCCGCCAGGTTCAAAATGATCGTGATCAGGGAAAAAAGATATAATCCCATCGTCAGTCCGATCACAATATGCATTCCGATAATACATGTTAGCCAGATCAATCGCGTCTCCTTTGGCCAGATGAAGAACGGATATCCAGTTTCGACTGTACAAATAAAAATTCCGAGAAACGGAAGGAGGTATTTGCATGTAATCAAGACGTCTGGTGAGACTAAGTTGTACGGAGGAGAAGTAAGTGCACGCCATATACTGTTCCCGTTCCACCACCCGATGCCCATACACTTGGTGATGCCACCAAAGAAATAGATGACGCAGACGTGAAGCTGTAACACGCGCAGAAAGAAACCGAGGAGATGGGGATTCTTCGGGCGAAATCTTCGAATATGTGCGTCAAGGGCGAAGTGATCCGGAAGCGGAGACAGCATAAGATAAAAGAGTCCGATCGTGGTGAAGTTATCCATGCCATATGAGAGAAGATCCTCGCTCTTAACTGCACAAAGATGAAGGAACCAGGCAATAACTGCGGCTGGTCGACAAAAAAAGCCGAGGAGCAAGCAGAAGCCAGCGCACAGCAGACAAGTCCATGCCGACCATAAGATGATCGGTTCGCTCAAACCAAAATGACTTCCGATGAAAACGAGCCAACCCAATCGGGGAATAAGGGGGCTTTGCAGACTGAGGATCGCCTCAGTCAGTTCGCGATTGACCAATCCGCCTCCACGTCTCGCAAACAGTTCGAGCCAATCGCCCCGGGAGGACAAAGTATAGCTGGCGACCTGAAGACCAAGGCCTACTCTTAGGACAGCGAGCCACTCATCCGACTCAGCCGGAAACAAGAACCCCGCCAGCCACTCCCGAACTCGTTGGATCGAAGACATTCAAGGCATCAGCGGCTCGGCTGGCGGCGAGAATCGGAAGTCGTAGGCAAACAAAAATTCGTAAGACTCCTCTTTGCCGCGTTCGAAGTCTGCGATGCTAGGCAGTTTCACGAATCCAAAGACCGCACGTATCACGCTTGCATCGCGATGCTCTTGCCAAATTGAGAAAGCCATCATCTTGAGCATCGTTCTTCGCAAAAGCTCAGAGCGAGTACGTGCGATATTATCCAGTAAGAGGGGCACCCGCACGCCAGTTGCCGCTCCACCGACGCGCGGCAACTCGTGCTCCACGCGCCCGTCCGCGTATCGTACTTCGAAAACCAGTTTGTGGCTGATTGACACACTCGGCGCAAAGAACCCGTACCCCGTGTCAATTCCGGTCAGGTGGGTATAGGCGGTAATCCCCTGACGTACAGGATTTAAGGTGGTCAGTTGTTGACCCAAAGCTGCTGCTGCCATCGCATCGGCATAACGCAAAGAGGAATCCCAAGAACGAGGCAAAATTGTGTCGCCCTGGACAATAACGGAAAGCGTCTCGTCCCAGCTAACTAGGAAGATAAGAACAAAATGCAGAACGAGGCATGCCACATAAACATGCTTGTGCCGTGGAGTCCCTCCGAGATTTTGGAGCAAAGTTACCTTGTGCTATACCGCTCCAGGATCGTCCTGAGTTCCGGTTCCGCCATCAATTTCTTCGCTTGCTCGAGCTCTGTTGGCGGCGGCGGCGGGGGTGGTGGCTGGCGCTTCGTTGAACTCGTAAAAGCGAGTTGGATAGCAGAGCCATTGAATTGGGTAGCTTCGGCCGCTTTAGCAACTTCGGAAACGAGACCCCCGCGCATGTACTTCTCATCCAATGCACCTCGTGTCCCGGTCAGGTTGCCGTTCTTAAACGTTTGAATCCTGAAAAGCGACTTTCGGTACTTTTTCAGAATCGAATTGATGGTATTCCAGTCGTTTGCGGACACTTTCGCTTCCGGGGTAATTTCAACGCCATATTCATCGATTTTCACTCCACCTTTGTTACTTTGCACGAGCGCGGCGCACGCGACGATTGCGATCAGCGCGACTATAACTAACAGGTACTTAATTGTTCTAGGGAGATTTTTCATAGCTGACTGCTCGTTTGCCTGAGTGGGCACAAATTAGCAAGTACAAAATTTCAGAATGTCCTTAAACACGGAGCGCCGATTCGAACAACTTCAAGAAGATACCACCTTGACCAAGACGAAAAACGGATTTCCCAGATAGCTTACCGCCGAAAGCGTTTTCAGCTTTGCAGGCCATCGATCTTCGAGTTTTCCGGTACCCGTAATGAAAAGCCGTTCGAAAGGAAGCAGATTGCAATATCCTTTGGTGTCGCATGACGCACCATGCGTGCTTGCCTTGACGTCATGCCGCGCGCGTTGAGGTTGAGGGTGCGATGAGAACTGTCTGGCGCGTCTTTGCTTATTTGAAGCGGTATCCGTGGATGGCCGCAGGAACGTTAACCTGCGCGGTCTTGAGCACGCTGCTGGTGATTGTTTTTCCGGGCGTGACCAAATGGATCATCGACGATGTAGTGCGCGCGAATCGACCCGACAAATTGCTGCCGCTAATAATGCTGGCAGCGGTCGCATTTCTTTTCCAGCACGGGTTCGACGCGCTGCGCATCGTGCTAAACAACACTTTTGAACAAAAAGTGATCTTCGATTTGCGCAGCGATTTGTATTCACATATCCAACTTCTGCCTTTGCGGTGGTTCGACAATCGTGCCACCGGCGATCTGATGACTCGCGTGATTGAGGACGTCAACTCGGTCGAGCGCGTGTTGATCGACGGAATCGAGCAGGGCGTTGTAGCCGCGCTGCAGGTGATTGTTGTTCTCGGCGTGATGTTTTATTTGAGTTGGAAATTGACGTTGTTAAGCCTAGTGCCAGCGCCGTTTCTGGCCGGCGGTGCGCTTTGGTACACGCTCACCGCCCATCGCCGTTATCGATTGCAACGGCGCGCTTCCTCAGCCATGAACGCGCTACTGCACGATAATCTCGCCGGCATCCGGCAAATTAAAAGCTTCGTCCGCGAGCGCGAACAACACGGGCGCTTCAACAAAGTGAGTAACGAATTGCGACGTACCACGCTCATCGTCATGCGGGTTTGGGCGATGTATCACCCGTCAATGTATCTGATTGGCTCGTTAGGTGTCGTCCTCGTGATCGCGGTCGGAACAAAAGCCGTTCTGGCCGGCGCGATGCAACTCGGCGATCTCATCGCTTTTCTCATGCTCACCGGATTTCTTTATGAACCGATCGGGAAATTGCATCAGCTTAATCAACTCGTGCAAGCCGGGCGCGCGGCCGGCGAACGCGTGTTCCAAATTCTCGACGAACCTGAGGAGCCGGGTGCCATAGCCGGGATCGACGATTCAGGCCGCACGCGGATTCTCGGAGATATTCGTTACCAAGATGTGAGCTTCAGCTACGCTGAAGGATTGCCCGCTTTGAAGCGCGTTTCTTTTCATGCCCCACCAAGCGCGACCATTGCACTTGTTGGCGCAACCGGCGCAGGTAAATCGACTTTCGTAAATTTGCTAGCGCGTTTTTACGAATTCAGCGACGGCGAAATTTACGTCGATGAAAAACCGATCCGCCAATACGATCTGTTCACTCTGCGCGAATCTATTGGCGTCGTCACTCAGGAAAGTTTTTTGTTCAACGGATCAATCCGCGAAAATCTGCTCCTGGGAAAACCGGACGCAGTTGACGCAGAGTTATGGCACGCTATCGATGCGGCAAACGCGCGACAATTTATCGAACGTTTGCCGGACGGTTTGGAAAGCGAGGTGGGCGAGCGTGGGGTGAAATTGAGCGTAGGCGAAAAACAACGGCTCTCTATTGCCCGAGCGCTTTTGAAAGATCCACCGATTTTGATTCTCGATGAAGCAACCGCGAGTGTGGACGCTGCGACGGAGCGCTTGATCCAGGAAGCGCTGGAGCGTCTGATGGCAAACCGCACATCGATTGTCATCGCGCATAGGCTTTCCACGATTGTGCGTGCGGACCAAATTCTGGTACTCGATCATGGCCGGATCATCGAGCGCGGCACACATGACGAATTGCTCGTGCTCGGTGGAAAATATGCACGGTTGTGCCAGCAAAGTTTACTCGAAACTTCCCCGCTGCGAGAAACAGAATCGCCGGCGGAAATTGCCGCTTCACAAACGCCCGAGGCTAAGGAGCAATTGCCAGTCTGCTGATAAAAGGCATCCGCGGGTGCGACCACAAGACTCTTCTGCCTGGTCTTTATTTACAGCGCTGCAACCTCGGTACGGACAACCGGTTTCGGCAGGCTTCGGCGTGGCAGGCAGTCAAAGGTCTATGTTTCGACACGCCGCATGACCGCATCGTATTTTTCTTTTAGCTCAGTGTATCGTCGCTCGGCTTCCATCAGAGCACGGCGCTCTTCTTCCAAGCTTTGTTCGAGATCACGAATCTGCTCTTGGAGACGAATCGACATTCTTGCCACCGCCGGTCCAACAGGATCGCCCAGTTGAATTTCGGTTTGGGCATCCCCGGCATCGGCTCGTCCGGTTTCCCACAATTGCGGCATCTCCTGAATCTTGCAACGAGCACCGTTGCGAGTGTTAATGACGAGAGTTTCGCCATCGATTTCGCCGAGCCCAATAAATTCCTGGAGGGCGCCCAGGGTTGTCGGGCCGTAATAATGCTCGCTCGTAAGCTCGACCAACCAGTCCATGCCGAGCTGAGCCAGCATCGGCGCTTTCACCCAGGTCTGCCGGTCGTTAGAAAGCGTATCATGTGGTGCGATTTGCGCCGCCACTGCCCAGCGCGCAATTTGATCAAAACGCACCGGACCAAATGTGCTTCCATCTTCGTGCTTGCGCAGAAACCAATTTTGATTCACGAGCCTTGCATCACTCCGTTGGCGATGGCGAACTGGAAGCCGCCGGCGACGCAGCCGGGATAATGATGCTCTGTCCGGCCTGCAGCTTGCGGCCATCTTCGATATGATTGGCGTTTTGCAGTTCTTCCACGCTAACCTTGTACGTTTTGGCGATCGAAGTGAGCGTCTCACCGCGTGCGACAATGTGCGTATTTGAGCCAGCCGGATGCGTTGAAGAGCCGACTGCAGCGGCCGCGGCAGGGCTAGCTGCCGAGGGGGTGCTTTCTCCAATCATTACGCCCGGACGAATGTGCGCGATTTGCTGTTCGAGTTTGAGGATCTCCTGCGAAAGCGCGTCAATCTTCGCATTCTGTTCGTCTATCTTTTTTAGCAGCGCTTCAAGTTGAGTATTATCATCTGATTTGGCAGGCGTTGGCTCAGGCGTTTGAGCAAACGCAGTGCAAAGCAACCCAAAAAGGAACGTCGCACAAAAAATCGCTGCGAGCTTCATCGGGCCAAAACCTTGCCATCAGTGGATTTGTCTGGCAAGCATCATCAAAAAGCGAAGCGTGATTCGTAATTCGTGATTCGTTGCAACGGAGCCCGGCTCCAACCGTTTTAACGCTTCAACGGTTCGACTTTTTAACGACGCGAAGCGTGCAGCTTGCCTTTCCAATTTTTGCTCTTAGATTTTTTTATGCCTGAGCGCATTCAGAAGCCGGTGGAACCGGCTCCGTGGGGTCCAAAACAAGGCGATGGTGGCGGTCCACGTTCACCGGACGTTTCGCGACCGGACACGAAGGATCTTTTAAAAAAGATGCGCAAGGTGGATCCCAATCAATCCAAGCGCTATCGCCAGCGCACCGGCCAATAATGGAACGCTCCCTGGTGGCGTTTGACCAGAATTTTTCTGGTGCAACCGGTGATTTCCCTGTGCTTCTCCGGCGCAAAGGCCTGCTTGCTCCAACGGCTGCGAATTCGATGCCACAGGCGGGAACATCTCAGAAGATGTGGCAACCAACCGAGGCAACGACGATTCTGGCCTTCAAATTTTCAGCAGGCGTGCTGGTGGCAGGCGACCGCCGCGCGACGGCTGGCAATACCGTTGTGTACGATCGCGCGGACAAGGTTTTGGAAATCGATCGGCACTCGATCATGGCCATTGCCGGCGTGCCAGCAACAGCGTGGGAAATGGCGCGCGTGCTCGAACACTCATTTCAATATTTTCGTCGCACGCAACTGCAGGAAATGAGCGTCGATGGCAAAGTGCGCGCTCTGTCCAAGTTGTTGCGTGACAATTTCGGGTTCGTCATGCAAGGCGTAGGAGTCGTAGTCCCGATCTTCGCAACCTACGATTCTCATCCGAAGCCCGAGGCACGGCTTTATTTTTACGATGCGATGGGGGCACAATTTGAAGCGACCGATTACGCGGCAACCGGGTCGGGATCACCGGCGGTGCGCGGCATTCTTTATTACGAAAACAATTGGGGCGCAAAGCCCCTGCAGGAATTAGGCGAAGACGAAGCGGTATCGATTGCGTTGCGTGCATTAGATACCGCTGCAGAATCCGACACCGCGACAGGCGGCGTGGATCGCAGCGGCAAGATTTATCCGCTTATCAAAATTGTATCGCACCAAGGCATCACCACTTTGCCGGAGAGCAAGATTGCTTCGGTGTTCAAGGAAACGGTCGCATGATTGAAGAACCGTATCGTTGGGTCGAAGCGATCGCCAACCGCCGCGAGTACATTGAAGCGCAGCTCGCTCCGGGCAGTCCGATCGCAGCGCTCGGTTATCGCGAGGGCATTTTGTTTCTCACAGTCAGTCAGACGCGCCAGAAGATTTTTGAGATCTACGACCGGATTGCCATGGGCGCGATTGGTCATCCTGGAGATATCGAGCGATTGCGAATGGCGGCGATCGAGCTAGCCAGTACGGAGGGCTTCACCCGGTCTCCGACAGATGTTTCATTGCGACGGCTCGTACATTATTCGCTCAGTCCGGTAATGAAGAGCGCGTTTGAACAGGTTTATGGGCCACCGTACCTGGCACGAATGCTCTTTGCCGAGGTCGGACAACGACCCGAGGAGGATTTGTTTTTACGAGTGGAATACGATGGTGAGATCGCAACCAACGGCGCAACGTACGCGCAAGCGCGGCATGACTTCGCGGCACTCAGCGGGACAGAGCAATCCAGAGAACAAA
The DNA here is from genome assembly GCA_035938475.1 of Candidatus Udaeobacter sp. GTDB lineage: Bacteria > Verrucomicrobiota > Verrucomicrobiia > Chthoniobacterales > UBA10450 > Udaeobacter. Next base: position 15,183 of record DASZGW010000065.1, on the reverse strand, counting down.
TGGAAGCATTTCTCGAAACTCAGCACGCGCAGGATGCCAACCTCGAGACGGTAATCAACTCTGCGCTCGACGCATGGAGCATCGGGCATATGACTTTACAAACTGACGATGCAAAGGAACCACCAGAGCGCGCTGCAGTCAGGAAACATCGACAGGAACAGCTCGCCAGTGCTGGACTCGAGGCGGTATTGCTTGAGCGCGACGCCAACAGGGCAATTCGCTATCGTTTGTTGTCAGACAAAGAATTACGTCCCTTGATCCGCGACTAGTTTATGGGAAAAAATCATCGTCCGGAGGTCACAAGTGAAACTGCTTCGGAATATCCTGGCTCTTTCTGGCTTGTTGCTGATGATGGCGTCTTTCGTCTGGATGCAATTCCACCAGACGGAAAGAGCTAAGTCAGCCGCAGAACCGAGAGCACCACAGCCGTCGGCTGCACCCGGTCCGTTCGCAGTAGTTGTTCTTGATCCCGGCCATGGGGGACAGGATTCCGGTGCGATGTGCGGAGGGTTACTCGAAAAGGATCTGACTCTGGACGTAGCGCGACGAATCGATCGTTTACTCGACTCGGAAGGAATCGCAACGCTGATGACTCGCCTGGGGGATAGTTATGTCTCGCTGGCAGATCGCGCGGCATTCGCGAATCGGATCAGAAATTGCATTTTCATCAGCATTCATTTCAACGAGGATAACAAGCCGGTCGCCAGTGGAGTGGAGACGTATTACGCCTCGCATCAAATCGCCGCAAGTTCGTCTGTGGCTTCTTGGCTGCCTTTTTTATGGCGACCACTTTCCGAGTCGCCGAATCCTGAAAGTCAAAGGCTCGCAGGATTCATTCAAGAAGCGCTGGTTGCCCGCACCCGAGCTATCGATCGGGGCACGCAACCCGGACAATTTTTTGTGATCGCAAACGTGACTTCTCCCGCGGCCTTGATCGAAGGAGGATTTCTCACGAACAAAGAGGATATTTCCAAACTTGCGAGTGAAGATTACCGCGATCAGATCGCCGCAGCCGTTGCTGACGGCATTTTGCATTATCGCGACGTGACGGGCCAGCATAAGCCAACGCTGGCAGTAACAGATCCAGGAAAGCGCTGAATAGGCCAGAAAACAAAGGCGTCAAAATAACATCACAATGAAGGCCAAGATCGCTGCCCTGATCTTCATCGGATCCCTCATGCTGGCGCGGGCCGACCAGATGATTGAAAGCGTGCAGCAAGCCCTGAAAGACCAGGGCTTTTATTACGGTGAGATCACCGGTCAGGCGAGTCCGGATTTAACCGCGGCCATTCGCCGTTATCAAATTCGCAGTGGACTGCAGGTGAACGGTCAGCTCAATAGTGAGACGCTTCAATCCCTCGGAATTAACTCTTCTGCCTCCGCACAACCAGCGACAAAACCCGCATCGCCCAGCCCCGTGTTACCCAGGCCTGGCGACCAATCTCCCACTGAGGGAGCGAATATGACGCCGGCGCCGGTTCAGCCTTTCCCGAATACGCCGCAAGATCAGCAAGTGTATCCCTCCAACCCGGTCGCTCCCGCTACCTCGGCGGCGGGAGTACTTGCGCGGACGCCTTTTGAAACTGCCCCGCCTGAAGTGCAACGCAACGTGATAGTTTCTGCTCAAATCGCGCTAGCGCGACGCGGCCTTTATCATGAGGAGGTCAATGGAATCTATGGCCCGGAGATGGAGCTTTCGCTGCGAGCGTATCAAGCACGAGCGAAACTTCCGGTAACAGGCCGGCTTGATTTGCAAACCCTCGCCGCGCTCCGCTTGTTGCCGCGGCCACGCGAACCATTTTACGATCCCGCGCGCAGACGTTGGCGTCCCCCGCCCGGCCCGCCGCTTCACGGTGAATGGGTTCCTGAGTGACGGCGCGCGAGCGTCCGGCTCCCTGCGGCGGCGAGACGCGTGTGCTATTTAGGATTGTCGAAGCGCAACGATTGTAGTTCGGCAAAAACTGTGCCGACGAAAACCTGCGCTTCAACGCGAAGTAGAAGTCGCTCCGCATCATCGGATACCCAGATCGTGGCGCGACGAAACTTCCGGTGCGGTTCTAATTCGCGGTGTTTGCCAATCCGCTTGAGCCCCAAATCGAGCTTAATTGCGCTATAACTCCCGGCGTGCACCGAGATTTTTTCCCGGCCAATGACTGTGACGGTAACAAGATAAGCATTGGTCGCTGGATAGGCCACAACACGGTAAACGCTGTGATCTTTAAGCGGCTGACTGCGCAAATAAAGCATGGCCGAAAATAGATCGAAGAGGTTGGGGAAATTAAACTGGTGAGCCTTCGGTTCCGCTGCGCCCTTACCTTCCGTTCTCGCGCGAGTCACTCCGTTATTTGTGAAAGTGAGATGCGTGGCAATTTTTTTTGATCGATAATTCTCAATTTGCCGAGTTTCGATCGGCCGCAACGTCTCGGCACTGGCGGCTGCCTCATAATTCAAGTCTAGTTTCCACAACGCCCGAACCAGGCCAATGGTTCGTCCCGTTCCGACGAGTTGAAACTTGTCTTCAGATGGCTTTGTGAAGTGGACTTCTCCAGTAGCTGCCGTAAGACCAGACCAGCCGAAGCGATAGGACGCGCGCAAGGGGCGCAGCTCCGGAAAATTTCCGGCCGGGTCCTTGCTGAGTGTCGCGTCCCAATTCTCCGCGAGCGAGCTTGAGCAGAAGGCAAGAAACGCAAAGATGGCCTGCAAGATTCGCGGTCGGATTAGAATCGATATTTTCGCAGGCCGCAACCGCCCACCAATCGTTTCCCTTTCATATGGGACGCCGCTTTTCATTCGTACGAAAAAAATACACGCGAGTTTAGCTCGCGTGTATTTCCGAATTGTCGAATTTAAATGTTAGGGCTTCGCGGCTCTTGCCGGAGTAGCGGATGAAGTTGCTTTCGCAGTCGAGCTCGCGGCACGTCCCGGCTTGTTGAGCACGGCGATGATGTCGTTGGTAAAATCAATGTTGTCGTGTGAGAACAACAGGAACGGGACACCGTTAATGCTCATGCCCGATTTGTCCAACACGAGATCCATATTACTGGCTTTGACCTTCTCCATCACGACATCGGTGATTTCCTTTACGATTCCTTCTCGTACGCGCATCAACTGTTCCTGCAATTGTCGCTCGCGAGTTTGACGGAAATCGCTGATCTCGCGCTCCATGTTTTTGATGTTGGCAATCTTGTCATCCCGTTCCTTTGCCGTTTGGGTCTTCTTATCCGCACTCAAGGCCGGCGACTCCAGCTGCTTGTTCAGATTATTGATTTCGTCCAGGGCCCTTTTGTAAGACTCCGCTCGGTCGTCGTACTCTTTCTTGGCGGCATTTTTGGCATCATTGATTTTTACTTCGGCTTCCTTGGTCTTGTTGTATTCCTTAAACGCGCGCTGCATATCAACGGTTCCGATTTTCAGTGTGCCTTGTGCAAGAGCCGCAATCGGAAAGGCTAGCGCCAATGCAAGGATTGTAGACAGAGACTTTTTCATAAAATGGAGGATACAGTGCTCGGAATCGCGTTAGACTGCAACCACATATATTCGTTCAAAATTGATAACCCACGTTGAAGTTGAAACGACCGCCACCGTTATATCCATCGCGCTGTAGTGGATACCCATAATCGAGGCGCAACGGGCCGATCGGCAGATCAAGGCGAAGCCCGACACCAATATCCGAGGCAATATGGTTGAAACCGAAAGACCACTCGCTGCTGTTAACAAAGCCGGTATCGTAAAAAATTGCTCCGCGCGCTTTTTCAATGATCGGAAAAGTCCATTCAACCGTTGTGCGCCACATCGACTTTCCACCTAGCGGTTCGCCATTCACATCTTGCGGACCAACTCCGCGAAACGGAAATCCGCGCAGGTTATTTGAGCCTCCAAGGTAAAGCCGCTCGAAGATTGGTACATCATTCCCGTTTCCCCACTGGCTCACGGTGGCAACTTCGCCGTTAATCAGCAGGATGGTGTCCCACGGAAGGTGAAAATATTGCGATCCTTCGAAGTCCAATCCGTAGACCTGAGTGTTGCCTCCAAGAAAGCCGCCTGCGACATAAGGCGCAAAACTGAAGCGTTGTCCGTGGCGCGAGAGCAAGGGGTTATCGCGCGAGTCGAACACGACGCCGCTGAAAATCTTGCTCTCGGTAAAGGAACCTTGTTGCGATTTGATGAAGGGAGATGCGCTAACGGCGACATTAAAAATATCGATGTCCTGCAGCTGGTACCCCAACGTTGCGGATGTATATGCATTGATCGGCTTGCGTAGCTCGAAGGCAAACCCGTAGTTGCGCTGGTCGTACTCAGAACTCAGATAGTTTGCCTCCGTATAAAAGCCCTGGCCATTCAAGGACAGTCGCCGATCGAGGAAGTACGGTTCGGTTATGGAGAGAATGAAGTCCTTTCGCTGTGTGCCGTACTGAACGCGTAGCCTGAATTTCTGGCCTCCTCCCGTAAATGAGGGCCAGTTGAATAGATCGAAATTGCCTTGTGTGAGTTCCGCGAATCCGACCAACGCATCGACGGTACTGTATCCTCCGCCAAAACTAAGTGAACCGGTCCGCTTTTCCTGCACCAGGATGGTGAGATCCTTGCGTCCCGGAATGTCAGTCTCTTCCGGATAAGTCTCGACTTTTGCAAAATACCCCAGGTTATCGAGACGTTTCTTGGTAATGTCCACGCGCACAGTGTTAAAGACGTCTCCCGGCGCAACGAGAACTTCGCGCCGGATGACTTTGTCCTTGGTGCGCGTGTTCCCCTCGATGTTGATTCGATTTACAAACGAGCGAACGCCTTCCTCAATGTTATAGTGTACATCGATCAGAGCAGGACCGGCCGGTGTCCCTTCTGGCTGAACTACAAGGTCGACATAGCCGCCACTGCCATACGCATCGGCCACCGCCTTGGCATCATCGCGCAACTGCTTGGGCGAATAGACACTCCCTTCTTTCATTTTTAGCAGCGCACGAATCCTCTGCTCCGTTGTGTTCTGATAACCCGTAATAGCCAGCTTGCGCACGTGATACTGCGGGCCTTCAGCAACCACAATGGTGAGAACCATCGGGCCCTTCTCCATGCGTTCCCTGTGCACGTCTTTGATTTCGACGTCGATGTAGCCGTGGTCCTGATAAAATTCGCGGATTTTGTCGAGATCCTGTTGCAACTGCACCTCATCAAGGCGGCCGGATTTATCCAGGAAATGAATGGGGGTCCTGCCGCGCGTCTTCATTTGTTTGCGCAGCACCTTTTCGCTAAAATGCGTGTTTCCTTCGAAATTAATCCGGCTGACTGCGCCTCTGGCTCCTTCGGTGACAGTATAAACGACCCGCGCTGTCCCGCGTTTCTCGTCGATTGGATCTATTCGAAATTGCACGCTGACGTCAGTGAAGCCGCGCCCCTGATAGACTTCGATGATTTTCTGCCGGGCTTCTTCCAGTTGTTGTTCGTTAACCGGCTGGTTCAGTTTCAACTTGATTTCTTTGCGCAGCCTTTGTGCTTTTACGCGTTCGGCACCGTCGATTACGATCTCGCGCAGGATGGAACGCGTTTGGACAGCAACGATCACCCTTAATCCATCGCCTTGCGGCTGAGCAAAAATGCGAACGTTTTGAATCGAGCCGGTCTTGTAGAGAGCGGCGATGTCCTGCTCGACGACCTCGTTTGAATATGGCTGGCCCACGCTGGTCCGAATTTGTGCGAGAATTCGCTCCTTGCTGACAGTGCCGGGGCCCGTGTACTCCACATCAATTGAGCGGACGATGGGAGGTCCCTGCGGCGGCGCCTGCGGTGCCTGCGGTGCCTGCGCCCGCGCGACTGTGACACCGAGTAGTGCGCAAATGGAAGCGGCCCAGATTGCAAACGGTGGGGGGCGCATCCATCCAGAAAAATATCTCATAGGTTAAGAAGCGCGGCCCCGCGCAAGCGAGCCCACGCAGGACAGGCGGCTATATCGGAAAGAAGGGGTCAGTCGTCAAGGCGAGATTTTTTACAGACGCAGCCGGTTTGGTCACGCGCGGCCGGTTCCGTCAATTCAAAAGTTCATACCAATTGTTTCGCCGGCGTGGTTCGTAACCTGCATCGCGAATAAGCGATTCGATTTGTCCAGCGTCCAATCGAAATGTTGTTCCGGCGCTGCTGACGACGTTTTCTTCCATCATCACCGATCCGAAATCGTTCGCGCCGTATCGGAGTGCGATCTGGCCGATCCCCGGACCCTGCGTGACCCAAGAGCTTTGTATATTGTCGATGTTGTCCAAAAAAATGCGGGCCAGTGCCTGCGTGCGCAAATACTCGGCGACGCCGGTCGGGTGCTCGACCTTCAAGACGGTATGCTGAGGTTGAAACGTCCAACAGATGAACGCCGTAAATCCGCCGCTGCGGTCCTGCTGATCGCGAATGCGCCGCAAATGTTCGACCCTCTCTTCAATGCTTTCGACGTGTCCAAACATCATCGTCGCGCTGGATTTCAATCCGAGTTCGTGAGCTGTTTGCATGACCTCCAACCATTGATCGCTGTTAATTTTCAATGGCGATATTTTTTTCCGCACCCGATCCACCAGAATTTCTCCGCCGCCGCCCGGAATCGATCCAAGTCCAGCCTTTTTGAATTCCGAAATCACTTCGCGTAGCGGCATTCCGAAGGTCCCTGCGAAATGCTGAAACTCCGGCGGACTGAACCCGTGAATGTTGATGTGTGGATATTTTTCCCGGATGTGACGCAGCAGATCGATATACCATTCGAACGGCAATTTCGGATGATGCCCCCCTTGCATCAGAATTTGAACACCACCAACGGCAGAAAGTTCGTCGAGTTTCTGATCGATCTGCTCGAATGAAAGCACGTAATGATCGTCATCCTTCTCCGTGCGATAAAATGCGCAGAACTTGCAGTAAACATTGCAAACGTTCGTGTAATTGATGTTTCGATCCACGATGTAGGTGACAATCTCGCGTCCACGCCCGGCGTAACTTTTCGCCTTTGCCAAATCGCGCCTGGCATTGGCCAGCGCTCCCACCTCTTCGAGCGGCCAGCGATACAATTCGAGCACCTCGTCCACAGAAATTCGTTCGCCCGCGAGCACCTTCCCGGTTAGTCCATCTCGATTTAAAGAGACCATTGGCCCGCCATCCTATATGACGCGGCGGCTCATTGCACGTAGATGATTCGGATGAAGCATCGCGTCGCGACGGTCGGCGGTGGCGTCTCAGGTCTAACTTGCGGTCTGGTTTTCGCTGAGCGCGGATACCGAACAGCGATCTTCGCCAGGGAAATCGCCCAGCAAACAACCTCTGGAGCGGCTGCGGCGCTCTGGTTCCCCTACGATGCGGAGCCGGTGAACAAAGTCATCCCCTGGGCACTCGAAACCTATCGGACGCTTATCGATCTCGCTCGTAATCCAGATAGCGGCGTTTCAATGATTGAGCTCCGCCAATTTTCGGGCACTGAAAAAATTCACATTCCAGACTGGGCGATTCCACTTGGCGCGCGAGCTGTCGCCCCGTGCTTGCCGCCCGTCATATCGGCCGCAGACGAGACATCTCTCAAGATATTCAAGAGTGGCTACTCGCTGCGCGTTTCGCTGATGGACACAACGATTTATCTGGATTACCTGGCGAATCGTTTTGTCGCGGCTGGCGGATCAATCGTCACGAATACGCATTTTGCGCGGCTCGAAGACGTCGATCAGCAATTTGGTCTCGTCATAAACTGCGCGGGAATCGGCGCCCGCGAACTCGTCCGGGACACCGACCTTGAGCCCCACCGCGGCCAGGTCGCGATTGTGCCGAAAATCAAAGATCTTCCATACGCCGTTGTTTGTGATCATGCCCCGCTGATGTACGCAATCCCGCGCACGAACGATTGTGTTCTCGGCGGGACAAACGAGCTCAGCAACGATCTCGCTGCTGATTCCGCAACGACGACGCGAATCGTCGCTGAGTGCACACGTGCATTGAAAATCACGAAACCGAATGTTCTCGCCGAGCGCGTCGGGCTACGTCCATTTCGCAAATCAGGCGTTCGCGTAGAGCGAGATCAGTTGCGCGACGGCCGCACCGTCGTTCACAACTACGGCCACGGCGGCTCCGGCTTCACGCTCTCCTGGGGCTGCGCAGAAGAGGTCTTCGAGCTTGCAACCGACAGTGCTGCGTAGCGTGCGCTATCCTATGTCAGCGCGATGCACTGAAACGAACTGACGACGTCGTCTGGGCCTTTTTCAGCAAAAAAACTTTCGTAGTAGCCCGGGCCGAGATCCCAGTAAGGCCCCTTGTAATAGTCGTCGCGATAAAATCGCCAGACGCCGTTTACGACGATCAGGCAACTGATGCGGTCGTTCCAAAAATCGCCGACGTAATGGAAACTCAAGTTCGTGCGAGCGTAGGCGCCTTTGAATCCAACGTGATCGTAAAGCACAACTTCCGGCAGGCGCGTTGACTGCGTCACAAGCGGCACGGGCTCTTTCCCGGCCGCGGAAGCGTGATAACTCAGCGGACCAAGTTCCCATTTCATGTCGATGACGCAGCCGTTATCCGGCGACAATTCAGTTTTGGGTATTCGTGGCATAGGCGTAGACGGCAGTGGTTTTTCCAATTTGATCAATGAAACGAGCGCTGTCGAGCAAAGAAAGATTCCCGGAATTGCGCGCGGTTCAGGCCGCTTGGAATGAACAGCCTGTTCGATTTGCGCTCACTGGCTTTTTGCCAGGCCGATAACACCACAGGCAACGCGCGCTCCGGAGTCGCCGGCTGGCTGGGATTTGAGATCGTCCGCCTTCGCGTGGACTACCACGGAGCGCCCAATCACCGAGCGTTGGTCATTCGTGAGCGAGATTTGATGGTCCACATATTCCAGCGTCGCCTTGCCCGACGCGTCTGCTTCCACATTTCCCATGTCCCCTACGTGCCGTTCGGGCGCATCAGGCCCCGCATGCGGTTGCTTGGTTGGATTAAAGTGAGCGCCGGCGGAAGTAGCATCGGCCGCGCTGCAATCGCCGAACTCATGGACATGAAAACCATGATTGCCAGGAGTCAGGCCGGTGATTTCCGCCCGGACCTGTACCCCATCGGCCACTTCAGTAAACGTTACGGTGCCGCTCACTTTGTTGCCGGCAGTAGGGTGCAGCACTGCGACGGCTTTCAAGGGAGCGGACGATTTTTCTTCCGGCGTTTGGGCCCTCGCGGTGAGAGGGCTGACGACTAAGAATATCAGCGCAATTAATAAGGCTTGGAACGAGTTCATATTAGCATCTCTATTTCGCAGGGCCCGATAAGTCTAGCCGCATCAATACGTAAAAACTGTGCAGGAGCACCAAATAAAATCGCGACCGGGCGGCCACGCTACATTTGTATTATCCGCAAATAGGTCTCTTCCAAGCGCTGCGCCTGCGCCCGCAGATTGAAATTTCTTCGAACGATCTCGGCGCCAGTGCGCGCGATCCGCGAAAGGAACCCGGAATCTTTCGCTGCATCAAGCAGCGCAGCCGCCAATTTTTCATGATCACGCTCGGTCAAGAGTACGCCAGAAACGCCGTTCTCGATTGCTTCGGGAATGCCCCCATGCCTGGTAGCAAACACGGGCAGGCCGCTGGCCATTGCTTCCAACATTGAATTTGGAATGCCTTCCTGATTTCCATCATGGCCCGTCTGGCTCGGATGTAAAAAAATATGCGACGCATAATAGATTTCGCGGAGTTGCTCCTGCGAAATAAAACCTGTGAACCAAACGCGACCGTCGATATTTAGCTCACGCGCCAAATTCTGGAGTTGGCTGAACAAGGGCCCTTCTCCTGCAATTGTTAGGTTCGCATTTGGATGTCGCCCCAAGAAAACCGCAAAAGCGCGCAGCGTGACTGGCAGACCTTTTTTTTCGATCAAGCGACCAGCCTGCACGAATCGCCATTTGGTCGCCGCAGCAACGAAGTTTCGCTCACGAAAAGGGAATTCATCCAGCGGAATCCCGGTTCGCTGGATCTCGATCTTTTTCTCGTCGCAGCCCAGACCAATGACTGCGCGCCGCAGCGAATCGGAGCGAACCAGAACCAGCTTTACTGCGTCGAGCATTTGTCGCGTGGCTTCGCGATAAGCTGGCTTGTTCATGTCCACGGTCACATCGGCGCCGTGAAACGAGACGATTGACGGTTTTTTCAACGCGCGAATCAGCGGCAGGAGATGAACAGCGATTTGGCCAAAGTAAATGTGCAACAGGCGAGCGTCAGTCTTCTTTAAAGTGCTCTGCAATGCGCGCAACTCGCCGTCCGAAATCTGCCATGGTGCATCACGCAATTGCCTGAACCAAAAGCGCCGCAAGAAATGCGTTGCCGGCCTGGGAACTATGTAAATTTGGTCAAAAGGGTAGGCTCCAGCTTCTTCGCGCTTCTGCGAAATCACCACAGGAATGCATTGTTCCAGGCCTGTGATTTGCCGATAAATATGCAACATCTCCGGCTTAAGAAATGTCGCGCAATAACAAGCGATGACCGGGCGTGAATCAGGAGATGGAACTTCCAACGCTCAACGCTCAACGCTCAACGCTCAATGATCAACTCCTCGAAACCCAATTTGGGTTGAAAACTGCGCGCGCACTTCCGCCGATACGCGCATCGGTCGGCTGGTTTGCGCATTTATCGGGCACCAAAGAGTCCGAGCGTTTGACAAGAGCCGACCGTCGCGGTTGCGCCGGATTTCTGTGAATCGTTCGAACGTAAGCCGGCTAGCTTTGCCCACCCATGTTCGCAACACGACTTCGTCGCCGAGGACGGCGGGCGTTTTATAGTCGACCTCATGTCGCAAGACAACCCAGGCGATGTTTTCCTGCGCGTCCGGGCTGGCGACCGCTCGCCAATGAGCTGTAGCAACGTCCTGGACCCACCGCAGGTAAACGGTGTTGTTTACGTGATTTTGCTCGTCGATATCGCCTGGCAACACCGGAACGATCATTTCGAAAGGCGCGGAGGACATCGGGGAATTCGGGAGAAATTAGATTACGAATTCGAAAACGGGATGAACGACGGGTCAGCCTATATGAAATCGTCGCATCAACTCTTGCCGGGCCTCCATCGCGAGCTCCGGATTCATGCGGCTGAGAATTTTTTCACGGCGCTCCCGATCCATGGCTGCCAGGTCGCGCACCAGTTTGTTGCGCGTTCTCCATTTCGAATACTTGCTCAGACCGATGCCGATCGCCAGAAGCGCGGAGATGATCCACACAGTGATATCTGTCGCCGTCACGGGAGAAATAAAGAAGCAAAACGTGTTAGCGACAACCCGCCAACTGTTATCCAACCTGCTACCGGGTCTTTCACAACCGTCACCTCTTGCGCAAACGGACAGAGTAGGACATCGATGAGTAATTACAGCGCCGGCTTGCGACGGCGAATGCATCGTGTGATCACGAAGAATGTATTCAGTCGAGATCGATCGATCGAAACGTCTCCTGGTGATCAGCGCTCTGCGACAAGTCACTGCGGAGCAAGCGAAGCTCGCCGCGCAGCAGGTGCGCGAGCTTTTGCGCGATGTTGCGCCCGGCTTCCGGGTTCTTGCTGATTTCCGATGGTTGGAATCAATGGATTCGGCAGCAGCACATCACGTTGCCGAGATCATGGACACGCTTACTGAAAAAGGGGTCACGTCTGTGACGCGAGTGATGCCCGATCCACATAAGGACATTGGACTCAATATCCTGTCGCAGTTTCATTACCGTCCCGAAATCCCAATCGCGACCTTCGAGACATTAGCTGATGCGCTACAAAGTCTGACTGAGGAATAACGGTCGAAGGCAAACCGACCGTGACTCGCGCTCAGATGTTCAACGTCCTGACGTCGAACATCCAACGTCTAACGTTGGACGGGAGACGCAATTTCACATCTTCCGCCCAAATCTAAGTCCAAGTTAGACCGGCTTCGTCGGCCGCTTCCGGCGATTTATTCTCCCTTCCCTGCGGCCCTGTCTCCTTCCTTGATCGCCTCGGCCTCGGTCATGTACTTGCCCTTCTTGGTCGTGCCGTAAAACCGCGACCCTTCCCTGTGGTACACATGCGAGTCTGTGTTGACCCATACCAGACCGTGGCCACCGCCGGGAGCAGGCGGGTTAGTTGATGCCTCGGCGCTCGTGCTCTTTGCAGTGGAACGGCTCACAGCTGCCGGGCTATCTGCCGCGGAGCTTTTCGGCTTGAATAAACCGCCAAGCGAGAATTTGCCAGGTGAGGGCGAAGGGCTCATCGCTGTCTCGGCTTTTTTGCGACTGCCTTTTGCTTTAGGCGTGGCTGCAGGCGACGCAGCCGGAGATGCAGCCGGACTAGCTGCTGCGCCAGCCTCCGCTTTTTTTCGACCGCGCTTCGCTGTCGGTGAAGTTGCGGGCTCCGCAGCAGGCGAAGATGATGCCGCGGTTTCGCCTGGTGATGCCGTCGTCTGAGCTTTCTTATGCGTGCGATGTTTTGCCGGGGAAGGTGCTCCTGCGGGCGACTCGCCCGGGGCGGGCGATTGCGCTTGGACAGCGCAAGCGGTGGCAAGTCCGATTGCAATGAAGAGAGTTAGGAATCTTTTAGTCATGAAGGCGAGGGTAAACAAACCGCCGGATTACAGTCAACGCATTTCCAACGCCCAACCCATTTTCTGCGCAGAAAAGCAGCAAACGACTTCAACTTCGCACCCGGCAGCGCTAGGAATAGCGGTGGCTTGAACGAGCCAAGAATTCGAAAATTGCCGAGGCGCTTGCGCTTGACTCCGAAAGCTTTCGCGAGTTGAGCGCGGCGGTGGCCTGCGCTACAGTCGGGACGGGATGCTTGATACGATTCTGGGATGCCTGAAATGGGCCGCTGTAGGCTTTATCGTCGCGTTTGCGCTGATGAAACTGTTCGAAGCGAGTCATATTCACGACGACATTCCCAAGCCTGCCTTCAAAATACGCCAGACGAAGCGCGCGACATTCGTGTTATCGACTTTCGCCGCGATGCTTTCGGCGTTGGTCTGGCTCCTCGTGCAAAAGCTGGACTAGGCCTGCGCTGACGTTGAAACGTTGAAACGCCGCGACTGAGTGGGTGTCATCCCATGTAAAATCCGCCGTTTACGTTCAAGACGTGTCCGGTGATGTATGAAGCCATCGAGGAGGCTAGAAAAAGGGCTGCATTTACAATTTCGCTTACATCACCGAGACGGCCGAGCGGAATTTGCTTTATGAAATTCTGGGTCACTTCGTCAGGCATGCCTTTGCTCATGCCGGCGTCGATGAAGCCAGGCGCGATGGCGTTCACCGTAATGTTTTGGCGCGCAAACTCACGGGCCGACACTTTGGTGAGCGCGATGATTGCTGCTTTGCTCGACGAATAATTTGCCTGGCCAAACAGCCCGAGTTGGCCGCTGACAGACGACATATTAATGATCCGCCCGCCGTTTCGCAAAATCGCGGCAGCCTTTTGCGTGACTGTGAATGTGCCGGTGAGATTTACGCGCACCACGCTTTCAAAATTCTCGACCGACATTTTCTTAATCGTGCGATCACTGATGATCCCCGAATTGTTGATGAGAATGTCCAGTCCACCATGCCGATCTTGTATTTGATTCATCATCGCCTCTACCTGCGTCGGCTTTGTCACATCGCATTCAATCACCAGCGGCTTATTGAGTTCACTGGCTACATTGATGGCGTCGGTCTTGTTTTGTCCCTGCGCGTCGGCCACATAATTCACCACGCATTGCGCGCCGCATCGGCCAAATGCCTTGGTCATCTCCGCGCCAATACCGCGCGAGCTACCGGTGACAAGCGCGACTTTGCCGCTGAAATCGAGTGGATCAGGCATTTAGTGATTTAATGAGTCAGTGATTTAGCGATTGCAATGGCTAAATCAATGAATCACTAAATCTGTGCAATGGCTTCACCCATTCGGATTTTGACAGCGGTCCCGATTTGCGACGGGCATGACAGCGCGATCAACACGATCAACCTGGAATTCATCCGGCACGGAATCGAGGTCGTCTATCTTGGCTACCATCGTTCAGTAGGCGATATCGTGCGCGCCGCCATTCAAGAGGACGTGCGCGCCATCGGCATCTCGAGTTACAACGGCGGGCACATCGAATTCTTCGCGGAAGTCATTGCTCTTTTGCGGAAGCGTGGAGCGAACGACATCAAAGTCTTTGGCGGTGGTGGCGGAACGATCACACACCAGGATGCTGTAGCAATGAAGCGCAAAGGCGTGGACAACATTTTCTTTGCCGGAACCTCACTCGCAGAAATGACCGATTATGTCCGCAAGCACTACGGAAAGCCGCGCAGGAAGAGGTCGCGCCCGAAATCGCCCGAACAGGACCTCACTCATAAGCTAACCGAGATTGAGGACGCATATGCAGCGGGAAGAAGACGCCCGACGCGCAACGCCCAGTCAAAAATCCGCAGTCCGAAATCCGCAATCCGAAACACAAGAGTCGTCGGTTTCACCGGCCCTGGCGGTGCGGGAAAAACGACATTGATCGATGAGCTTGTGCTCCGTTTTTTGAATCAAAATCCGCAGGGAAGGATCGCGATTTTGTCGCACGATCCGAGCGTGATCGGCGAAGGAGCCTTGTTGGGCGACCGGGCCACCATGATCAATTCGCAAAACGATCGCGTATTCATGCGCAGCATGGCGACACGCGGCCAGGCTGGCGGACTTTCCCCTGCGACACAAGACTGTCTGGCGCTGCTCGCGCGCTCAGGGTTTGATTACGTGATCATCGAGACGGTGGGTACTGGCCAGGAGGCGATGCCATTCCAAAAAAATGGCGTTGTCGATCAGACTGTCCTAGTAATGAACCCTGATTACGGCAGCCGGTTGCAGCTGCAAAAAATCGTGATGCTCGATCTTGCTGATATTGTAGTGGTGAACAAGAGCGATCTTCAGCGCGCGCGTACCGCGCACACGGAAATCGAACAGCGCCTGGGGCAAAACCGGCGTGATCAGCGACTGATCGATACGGTGGCAAAACGGCATCGCGACCCTGGCGTGGATGAATTATTCAAGCTAATTTCCAGAGGCGGCTAACGAAATCTGTCATGTCGACAGCAATTTAAGGCGCGAATCTATGAGCAAGCTCGGACAAATCGTTGAGTCGATTGAGAAGTACAACAAATTCGTTCTCGATCAGGTGAAGCGTGCGCGAACGGATGACCAATTCGGGCGTGAACTGCTGGGGCGCTGGAACGACACCAAGGCCAAAATT
>DASZGW010000064.1:0-16944 GCA_035938475.1 Candidatus Udaeobacter sp. | reverse complement strand
AGATGCCCGACGATTTTCTCCGCGTGAAGTTGCGGAGAAAATCGTCGGGCATCTTGATGTTCGCAAAGGTCGTCAACATCAAGATGCCCGACGAGTTTCTCCGCAACTTCACGCGGATTTTCGCCCCGCTGCTTTCCGAGTACTAGAGCCGCATTCGTCTGGTAATCACCGAAGCGCGGATCGGTTGCTGGCGTTAATTCGCCTGCATCCGGCAGGCCGGCGGCGGCCAAGGCGTTGGAAAGCCTCTTTGCGAGAAGTGATTGAAAAGTTTCCATCGTGGAATCGGCATCCTTGCCGATAGAACCTACGAGCAAAATGCCCGGGCCACGCTACACTACGAACGATCGCGAAAGATCGACAAAATTTCGTCAGCGGATTTTGCGCTGGCCAGGCTCTCGCGCACAGAGCGATCGTTCAGAAATTTTGCGATCGAGGCAAGAGTACGGAGGTGCGTTTGAAATTGATTCTTCGGGACGATGAAAAGCACGACGAACTTGACCGGCGCATTGTCGAGCGCATCAAACTCGATACCGGTTGTTGATCTTCCGAACGCAGCCACGACTTCCTCGAGACGGTCGGAAGAGCAATGTGGAATGGCGATTCCGAACCCAATGCCTGTGCTCATTGTTTCTTCGCGCTGTTTCAGTGAAGCGAGGATGGGATCGCGGTCTTCCGTTTTGATCTTGCCCAGACTAACGAGGAGATCGATCAGTTCAACTATGGCGGCCCACCGCTCCGTTGCTTTCATCTCGGGGATGATTTGCTCGACAGAAAGTAAGTTGGCCAACGACATGCAAATTCCCGGTACGGGAGGGCAAGCTTAGCGGGAGCGTCTAAGTTGACAAGCGAGATTTGCCGCGTTGCCCATGTGTCGTATCGTCACATCTTCTCGCGAATCTTGTAATTCAATCGCCGGGACAGCAACCATCGCACGCCAAACATGTCGATAGTGGCGCGCAAAGCGCGATTGCCAAGGCCATACTTGCTTTGGCCGAAGCGACGGGGACGATGGTTCACCGGAACTTCGACCAACCGATAGCCGGCGGCTTTGACCAGCGCGGGAATGAAACGGTGCATGCCCTTGAATGGAGGCAGCGTGCTCATGCACTCGCGCCGCATCGCTTTAAGGGTGCAACCGGTGTCCCGCACCCCGTCTTTCGTGTAGCGACTGCGTACGGCGTTTGCAATCCGACTCGTCGCACGCTTGACGAGTGTGTCCTGGCGCTTGACGCGATAGCCGCAGACAAGATCGGCGCCATGCCCGATTTCAGCGAGCAGTTTTGGAATGTCGGCAGGGTCATTCTGTAAATCGCCGTCAATGATGACCACAGTCTCGCCACTCGCTGCTGTGAGGCCGGCATAAATGGCGGCGCTCTGTCCGGAATTTCTCTCGAAACGAATCAGGCGGATATTCGACGCAGTTTCGATCCGTTCCGCCGTGCGATCGACCGATCCGTCATCGACAAAAATGATTTCGTAATCGAGTCCCTTCAGCGCCGCGCTGAGCTCCGTTTGTAAGATGCCGATGCTCTCTTCTTCGTTGAAAAGAGGAACCACGACAGAAATTTCCGGAGAGCTGTGGGTCATGTGCATCTACTGAGCGATAGATCGCGCTGTATCGGACGCGCGTCATCCCGAACCAGGTGAGGGATCTCACCGACGGAGTTTGTGTCACACTGTTTTCCAAGGGCGATTGACGAAGCTGGTGTGAGGTCCTTCGCTTCGTTCAGGATGACCACGCCGGGGAGCTTGTCTGGGTGGTTTCTCATAATGGAAGTGTGCGGTAATTTCGACACAGAAACACCTGCCAGGTTCGCAGCGGCTTCCCATAGCGCGATACTTGAATCGCGCCAATCAGCTCGGTCGATTGAAAGCCAGCTTTGATATTGTGCGGCACGCGTTGCTTTTTGCCGTCTCGAATAAAGAGCGCGTCGCGTCCAACGAACAAATTGATTCCGTTTTCTTCAGTATAAACTTCGCTCTCTGGCCGCGGCGCACCCGCCTTTAGCTCGACAAATTCATCGTAGCGCGGCCAAAACGAGAATTGATTCACCATGTCCTGCGACTCGGGAATGTAAACCGGCGGATGACCCGGCCCCTCGGCTTGTTTATCCCGCAGGTAAAAGGAAATCTCCGAAGCCCGGTCACGCGCGTCAGCAATAAGAAAAAGTTTTTCACCCAATTTTGTTTCAAGATCACTGCGCATTGTTTCCAACGCGCTCGTGGCGCTTTTCCAACCGCGCATTCGGTTGCTCGGGTCGCTTCGCTGCAACTTGTATCCAACCACATGCAGCAAGTCTGTATCGAGGGCCACCGCGCTCATGGTCAATCCAACCAGCACCGCGATCGCCGCGCCGAGGCGTAAGAGGGCACTCGCCTCAAGACGCTCCCACCAGTAATAAATTGCCAGCAGTCCAAAACCCAGGAAGGCGAGCCCGTCCCAATTCGGCGCCGCAGCCTTGTTCAAGGAAAGAAACAAGTAGAAAAGAAACACGGGCAATCCAAACCACATCAGGAATAGAACCTTGAATTGCTGATTCACCCGCTGCCAGCTTCCGATGACGCCCCACGCCAATGCCAGGAAGAGAAATGGCGAATAGGCCAGAAAATGTTCGCCAATAAACGAAAGAACTTCGACCGGATGCAAACCAAAGCCGGGCTCGATACCGCCGCGCGATCGCAGATGCGCAAGCGTGACCCACGCGTGCTGTGCGTTCCACATGATCGGTGGCACCGTGCAAAGAGCGAACATGCCGAGCAATAGATAAAATCCGGGATGCTTGAATTCGTGCCTGAGCCGGGGCGCCAGGGCCAGCACCAATACAATCGAAACAAGCTCAAGTGCGTTGGTGTATTTGGAAAGAAACCCGAGCCCAATGAGAAGTCCGGTCAATGGCCAATACCAGGAAAACTGAGGGCTTTTCTCCTGCGCAAGCCAGAAGGTGAACATCGCCGCCAGCCAGAAAAAAATCGACAACGCATCAATCGTCATCACTAACGCACCGATGTTGAAAATCGGCGTAACATTTAGCGCGATGACTGCCCACAGAGCGGCTGTGGCGTTGAATAGTCGGCGTGCAAAATAAAACAAGAGCAGGCTCGTTCCGGCCGCGAGCAAAGGACTGAAAAAGCGCACTCCAAATTCGTTCGCTCCGAAAACCGCAGTGCTTGCGCGAATCGCGAAAGCAATGCCGGGCCCTTTGCTGAAATAGGCCGGCGCAAGGCGCTCCGACCACATCCAATAATGCGCCTCATCAAATTCGAGATCCGTTGTTGCCAGCATCGACAATCGAATCGCTGTCAGGGCGACAATGAAGAGCCAGACCGCGCGCGTAGTGCTCATGCGGAGTGTTGCGGCTCGCCGGGCGGTCGCGTTCCGACATTGGGATCAGAAATCAAACTTGGATAGCGCGCAGAAAGCTGCGGCATCCATTTGCGGCCTGCGCTGCTCCAAATGAATTCGAACAGGCCCAGCAGGAGCAGTGCTTCGCCGCCTGCCAGAAAGAACGTTGCGACCACGTCGCTTGGCCAATGTGCACCCAGATAAATTCGCGAATAACCAACAGCCAAGGCGACGAACCAGTAAAGCCAGCCCCAGCGTCGGTAAAACAGCGTGCAAAAAACAGCAATCACACTGTTGGTGGTTACGTGTCCCGAGGGAAACGATGGTCCCGACCGGTTGCGATCGGATGAATCGGAAAACCGAATGGTCGGCTTTTTAAACAAAGTCAGGAATGCCGGACGTGTCCGTTGCAACTGTACCATGCGCACATTCTCCACGTGTTTTGGCCGATGGCGACCTACCGCTGATTTTAACAGACCCGTCACTTGAGTCGTGATCAGCAAAGAAAAGACCAGACAGATGACGAACGCACGCGCTCTAAATCCGCCAAGAAAAAGCGCGCTCACTCCGATCGCAATGAACAACGGTTCCCAAATCGAGCTATCGCTCAGGGCGGCCATGAACAAGTCGAGCGCCGGACTGGTCCATTGTTGATTAATAAAATGAAAGATGGACTGATCCATGCGATGAAAGTGAAACAGCCCCTAAGCTTTAATCGCTAGCTCTTAATAAACAAATCCGCGCAATGATGAAGCACGAATGACGAATCACGAAGGAATGACGAAGGCCGAACCCCAAATGTGGAAACGAAACCGTGGAGGAACGCGTTCGTCATTTAAGCATTCGACCTTATTTCGTCATTCGTCATTCGTCATTTGTCATTGCGCTTTAACCATTTCTTTATTGATGCCCTTATCGGCGCGTGCTCAGCCCTCGCCGTCGGCGAAAGACATTCTCGCGTCGGTGCGCATGATGGAATCGCGACAGCAAATCGATCTTCAGGGGCAACTTCGCCAGGATAATATTGTGGTTCCATTTCATCTGGTCCAAAACGGACCGCTGATTCGTTATTCATTCGCGAATCCCGATGAGGTTTTGCAACTGCGTCTCGGTGAAAACAGCTCGCGGCTTGATCTTGTGACCGACGGCGGTACCGAGCAATTTGCAGCGTCGAACCTCAAGCAAAAAATTCGCGCCACCAGCGTGACCTATGAGGACCTGGCGTTCAAATTTCTCTACTGGCCGACTGCGCGCGTTTTAGGCGAGGCAAATGTTCGCACTCGCAATTGTTGGAAGCTGCAACTGCGCGCGCCCTCGCGCGAATCGCAGTATTCCAACGTGCTGTTATGGGTTGATAAGGCGAGCGATGCGCTGGTGCGCATGGAGGGCTACGATTGGAATGCTCAACTGGCCAAGCGTTTCGAAGTCGTCTCCGCGCAGAAAATAGAAGGCCGCTGGTTTCTAAAACAAATGCGCATCGAAGAACTCCAGCCTGGCACTAACCACGTGCTATCGCGAACGTATCTGGAAATTGAAAGATAGGGGACGCCGGGCCATGCGAGTTCGTCGGGGTCCGATGCCACTCGTTGATGGATATGCCCCTATGATCCAAAAAAAAATCGGGAGAGCCGCGCACAAGGCGCGTTCTCTCCCGATGAGATAATGCCGGTCGTCAGCGCGCGCGATGCTCGCCGGATTTGGCGCCGCTCACTACCAGCCTGCGGCCGAGGAATTCCTTATCGTGCAATTCATCCACGGCGCGTTTCGCTTCCTCAATGGTTTGCATCTGTACAAACGCGAAACCTTTGGAGCGTTGGTTATGGCGGTAACTTACTACTTCCGCATTTTGAACGTGTCCGACTCCGTTGAACAATTCAAAAAGATCGCTCTCGGTTGCGTCGAAAGACAAGTTGCCAACATACAAACGCGGCGAACTGACTTCAATCCGTTCAGGTTTGCGCGCCAGTCGCGAAGGCTGGGCACCGTTGCGCGCGCTTGTTTCTGCCTTCGTTGTGCCATTTCCAAAAAATGCGGCAATCCGCTGCCAGAATGTCTTTTTTGGCTCCTTCGCTTCTTCTCGCTGACGACGCGCGGGACCGTTGCCACGGCGTCGGGAGCCGCCACGCGAACGCTGCGAGCGTCTCCCAGTTGAATAAGAGTTCATGTTGATCCTTACGTTTAGTCCAATTATTGAATCGGCGGAGCGCATCAAGCGATGCACCGTCCGCAGCGCGCCAATCATCCAGAGCGCATTCAAGCAAGGCACTCTGCGACGCCGTTGGAAACTCCGCCTCGTCGAGCCGGGATTGCGCTTGTCTTAAACCACCAGCCCGCGCAGTCAACCAACGAAGCAGCCAGGGCGCAAAATGTCGCACCGTGGTATCGAAAAATCTGAATCGTCGTAAAAAACGGAGGCTCGGAAAACCGAACAAGAATCCCGACATCTCGGCCCAATTATCGCGTGCTCCGGCTACGATTGCAAGCGGAACGATTGGGAATGACGAAGCACGAATGCCAAATAACCAGGGGATAACAAAAAGTACAGAAGGACTCGCGGCTTATCATTCGTCATTCGGATTTCGTCATTCGGTCCCGCAACGAATAAGCGCGCGATTTGATGTATTCCCGGGGGCGTTCGCCACGAACTGGGCGAACAAATGATCGCAGCTCGCGTGCCTGTAGTTTTGGCTCGTAGCCGAATTCCGGCATGAGATCGCGGCAATGCCACTCCACCCATCCAATTTCGTCTTCGGATAGTTCGCGCTGCCAGCGCGTTGCAGGTTCTGGACTGATCTGCGAAAAATCAATGCGGGCTGCTGAGTTACCGCTCCAAAACCGACCCATTTTCGTCGGTGTCAGCACCGTTTCCTGGTCGAAATTGATCTCGAGGTAAGCGCAAACCTCTTCCATCGTTCTGACTGGTTCGCAGACCAATTGTTCATACGGCACCACAAGGCCCGGAATTTCATCATCCCGCACACCCCTGGCCAGCCGGGCAGCGACCAGCCAGTGGGCGATCACGTAATAAGTTGAGAACCTTCCCGTTTGCCTTGTTTTCTCCAGCGCGATTTGCGCGGCAAGAATGGCACGCGGATCGCGCATGGTGACAAGAATTTTTGCGTGCGGAAAACGCCTCAGAATTTCCGGAATGTGATTGCGATTGGCCGGGGTCTTTTCCACCCACCGCCCAATGGCGTCGAGCGGGCGTTCCAGTGTTGCCGCGTACGCTTTTACCATTAGCACGAGCAGATCTTCCTGCGCATTGGCGGGATGGAATGCCGACCGCTCGAAGGTCTCCAGAAATTTCTCGCGCGGAAACGTCGCGTAATTTCGCTTGCCCCATTTGCACGGGCCGCCGAAGAGCACATTCGACAACGATTGTTTGGTCAAATAATCAAACTGCGCGCGGCGACCGCGCGCCGCATATTTCGTGAGGACTGTGGGGAAATAGGCTGTTTCTTCCGGCAACACGAGCAACTCGGGATGATTATCGAGTAGCGCTACAAGAAGTGTGGTGCCGGATTTTGCCTGGCCTGCAATGAAGCAAGTCCGCTGCTCGAAAGGCAATCTCGAAATCATCGAGGGAGCTTACAATAGCTAGCGGCAAAATGATAATAACCAGCCGCTTCGGCGGTCGGCTACTGCCCATTTTGAGACCCCAAAAACCACTCGACGAAACGGGGCAGTCCCTCGTTCAACCGGGTGGTTGGCCTGTAATCGAGCAGTTTTCTAGCTTTCGAAATGTCCGCGCAAGTGAGGGGCATATCGCCAGGTTGCTCTGGCAACTGGTTGATTTTCGCTTTTTTTCCAAGCGCTTTTTCGATCGCAACGATCAAGTCTTTCAGCCGGATTGTCTCGCTCTCACCCAGATTAAAGATATCGAAGAGCGGACCTTCGTATTGAAGCGCGGCGATCGTTCCCTGAATTACATCATCGATGTAAGTATAATCGCGTCGCGTTGTGCCGTCGCCAAATTGTTCGATTGGCTGGCCGGCATAAATGCGCCTCGTGAATTGATGAATCGCCAGGTCCGGCCGTTGCCGCGGACCGTATACGGTGAAGTAACGGAGCGCCACTACGCGCAGCCGGTAAAGATGCGAGTAAGTCGAGCAGAGAAACTCGCCGGCAATCTTCGTCGCGGCATACGGGCTCAATGTCTGAGTCAGATGTTGATCCTCAGAAAAGGGTACGGTCTTCGAGGCACCATAGATTGACGAACTGGAGGCGAAGATAAATCGCTCCATTCCGGTCATACGCGCCGCTTCGAGTAGATGCAATGTGCCGCTGACATTGGTGTCGTAATAAAGTTGTGGATATTGAATCGATGGTCGAACGCCGGCGCGAGCGGCCAGATGCGCGATCGCTTCGAATTTCTCGCGGTGAAACAAATTTCGCACTGACGCACCATCGCGGAGATCGACATGGTGAATGGTCACATCTTTGGCGAATCCGGCGATATTTGCCTGCTTGATTTGCGGATCGTAGAAATCGTTGAAGTCATCGAGGATCACGACGGTGTGTCCTGCTGAGAGCAATCGTTCAACGAGATGCGAGCCGATAAAACCGGCTCCGCCTGTGACCAGGATTCTCATTTAACGACGAATAAACACTAATAGGTAAAAATGACGAAGTCCGAATGACGAAGTTTGAGTTGTAGTCACCGGTTCGCCTCGGGACGAATCAGTCCGGTGTGCGGACCTGTGGCCGGTCAGGTTCGATATAGCAGGCTTGTTCATCGACCGCCCACAGGGCCGTGGCTACGCCAGCGTGGTGATCCACTAAAAATTTCGCCAGTGCATCAGCAGATAAATCCAGTTTAGCACGAGCGCAGAGATGACCGCAATGCGCACAAATGTTTTCGTCGTTTCCGTGTAAAAGCAGATTCGCAAACGCCGCCCACGCGTTGCGAGCGTTGCGAACGCGTAGAGATCAAACGCTGTCAGGCTGCAGAGTGCTGTGAACACGAGCGGATTCCATTTCAAGGCAGTCAGAAAGTGACCGTGAAAAAATTGAATCCCACACCGCGTCATACCGCACGTGACACATGGCAAGCCAGTGATCTCGTGAAACATGCAGCGCGGCCATGGCAAACCAACTGCTAGCCACGCTGCTGCCAGGCCCAGCGACACAAGCGAGGCGCTTAGCCAGATTAACTCGTGATCGATTTCACCTGGCGCAAGACATTGGACGCGGAGCCGCACTTTGCTGGAATTCAGTGTTGTGACGCACTCCAAGCACCCAATCCACCGAACATCAACGCAATGATCAGTACGCCGCCGCAGCAAACAATTAGCGGCAGGAAAACGGCAAGAACCGCGCGGCCGGTGTCAGTTTCATGGGCACGCGCCAATCCGATGCAGTTGCAAACGAGCGCCCAAACACCAGCGATCAGTCCCCCACAAATCGGGATCATCTGCAAAGGACCAGTGGAACCTTGAGAGAAAGCAATGACGCGGAAAGTGGTTTCAAATGATTGATTCGCGCCGCCGACTATCATCAAACAGAGATGAACGATCGCACTGCCAATGAACAATCCGATTACGATGAACAGTGGCACCAGAACGATAAATGCGACAGAGCCGCCGCCCATCCCAGTCATCGCAGCGAACGTGTTGTGACGATCGGCGAAGAAGCCGACGGACTGCAACCCCAGGGAGAATAAAAGCGAGACGATACCTCCGAGGCACCCACCGATAAGCGCATAAATGAGCGGCTCGCCTAAACCGCCTTCGCGTTTCATGATCGTGAACGCCTCGCCCGGTTTCGTGAGCACCATTACCAGGGTCTCGACGAATGCATTGAACAGGCCACGTTCTTGGCGGTGTTCCCACGGCAGGCCGCTCCGCGGGGCGGCAGCTTCTAAGGTTGGGCTCGCGCCGGTCTGCGCAGGCGGTGCAGCAGGCGCCGCGGCTCCCAATTCTGGGAACTGCGAAAGCGGTTGCCAGTTTGCCATTCCTTCGCGCCACCCGATGTCCGTGAGAACGAAACGGCCAGTAC
Organism: Candidatus Udaeobacter sp.; assembly: GCA_035938475.1. GTDB lineage: Bacteria > Verrucomicrobiota > Verrucomicrobiia > Chthoniobacterales > UBA10450 > Udaeobacter. Next base: position 7,604 of record DASZGW010000064.1, on the reverse strand, counting down.
GCAGACCTTCACGAACTTCTTCTTCGGAAAATACGCCCAAACTTGTCGCGCCCCGGTTAACATGAATCATCGCCATAATCCCGCGTTTTAGTTAGGCGCAGAGGAGAGCGCAAGACAAATGCTCGGACGAGTTGAAGAGTGGAAAGGTTGAAACGTTAAAAAGGAACCGTTTTAACTTTTAAGTTTGTAACTTTTCCCCTGTGTCCAGCGCTCGCCAGAAATACCAGGCAGCCATTGAGCGGTATGGACGCCATTTTTCACCGAACTTCATGAGCTGTTTTGGAGTGGGGAGTTGTCGGCGACCGAAAGTTTTAGCGAAACCTTTGCGCACACCATAATCATCAACGGGCCAGACATCCGGCCGGCCGAGATCGAAAAGGAGAAGCATCTCGACCGTCCAGCGGCCGATTCCGCGCACCGCGGTCAGACGCGTAACAATCTCATCATCGCTCATGCGGATGAGCGCGCGACCAGTTGGCACTGTGCCGTCTATTGTTTTTGCCGCGAGATCTTTTAACGCGGCAGTTTTTGCGCGAGAAAGACCAGCGGCGCGAAGTGTTTCATCCGGCGTTGCGAGAAGTTGTTCGGGATCCAGCCATTTTCTTTTCGGATAGAGAGCGCGGACCCGGCCAAAAATAGTGGCAGCGGCTTTGCCGCTCAGCTGCTGGTAAGCGATTGATTCGGCAAGCGCGTCGAATGGTCGAATGGTCACTGCCGGCGTGATGTTGTAGCGACGCGAGCGGGCGATCAACTCAGCCATTCGCGGGTGACTCGCTCTCAGAAGCTGGTGTGCGTGTTCGTGGTTCATGAAAGCTGAAATTTCCCGCGCGTTCAGCGCGAGTAAATAATCTCACCGCCAATCACTGTCATTTCGTTCCGCGTTTCAAGAATTTCCGTCTCGGGAATTTTCATGATGTCTTGTGTGAGGACAGTGAAGTCAGCGAGCTTGCCGACTTCGATTGAGCCTTTGTCTTTTTCTTGGAACGCGGCGTAGGCCGGCCAGATCGTAAACATTTTCAGCGCGTCTTCACGCGACACGGCTTCCTCGGGATGCCAGCCTTCGCCTGACTCGCCGTTGATGCTTTTGCGTGCAACGGCGGCGTAGAATTCGATCATCGGTTCGCCGCGTTCGACTGGCGCGTCGGAACCTCCTGCAATGATGCAGCCGCTCTTGATGAAACTTTGCCATGCATACGCGCCGACGAGACGATCCATTCCAAGTCGAGCCGGGGCGAAAAACAGATCGCTGATCGCATGGGATGGCTGCATTGAGGGGATCACACCAAGTTTAGCGAACCGGGCAATATCGTCTGGATCGACAATCTGCGCGTGTTCGATGCGCCAGCGCGGTTCGCGAATTTTCCGTTCCTCGGGCGGCACGGCTTTGAACGCATGCTCGTAAAGATCGAGAATCAATCGGTTGGCGCGATCGCCGATCGCGTGCGTTTCCACCTGCATGCCCCGGCGCAGCGCTTCTTCGAACATCGGCCGGAGTTCTTCGGGTTTCTGCCTGAGAAGACCGGAAGTTTCGGGCGCGTCGCTGTACGGTTTTAATAGCGCCGCTCCGCGAGAGCCGAGCGCGCCGTCGACCAGAACTTTGATCGTGCGCTGAGTGAAATGGTGATCGAACGCGTTAATGGTGGACCCTTCGCGCAAGAAATTCTGCGCGTCCGCACCGGGACCGTAGACGGCGTTAACGAATCGAATTTTGATATTTCCGGTTTCGAATGCTTTCCGGATAAGGTCGACGTCTTCCTTGTGGCTGCCGGCGTTCTGGATCTCGCACCAGCCGAGTTTGCCCTCGCGGTCGATTCCGCGCAGCAGCGCCTGTGCGCGCTCGCCTTCCGTGGGTTTGGGGATGTTCCTCGCAACAAAGTCCTGCGCGTTATCGAGCAGCATTCCATTTGGCTGGCCGTTCTTTTTTAGAATCTGTCCGCCAAACGGATCAGGAGTGTTCTTGTCGATTCTGGCGATTTTTAGCGCGGCCGAATTAGCAATTGAAGCATGGCCATCCGCGCGGGTGAGAAATACAGGATTGTTTGGCGCGATTTTATCGAGATCGTGGCGCGTTGGAAATTGCGGCGGTTTCCAAAATGTTTCGATCCAACCGCGTCCGGTGATCCATTTGCCGGGGCCCGTTTTGTCGACGCGCTCCTTCACCTTGTCCAGAAAATCCTCAAGTGAACTTGTCCCTTCCAGATTCAGTCGCATTTCGCGCTCGCCGATCCCGAAAATGTGGCAATGCGAATCAGTGAAGCCGGGCACGACCGTGCTGCCGTGAAGATCGACAATCTTCGCAGCGTGAAATTTTTTCGCGTCTTCATTTGAGCCAACGAAAACGATTCGGTTGGTCTTTACTGCGATCGCTTCAGCCTTCGGTTGCTTCTCCGTGACGGTGTAAACGTTCCCATTCATCAGGAGAAGATCGACATCTTCAGCGCGCACCATTGCCGCCATGAAAAATCCAACCAGAAAGAAAGCCAATCGCCATTTTCGTGCCGAGTTCGCAGAATGCCCTAACCGAATACTGCAGCAATGATGCTGACAATTTCCCCTCGGAATCAATTGCGTTCTTCCAGGCTTGACGTGTCGCCGAACTTTTGACGTCATCAGTTTTGCCAATTGTTTGCTTTTCTGTATCGAAAAAGACGAACGCTTTTTGTCGGCATGAAATTGAAATAATGAATTTTATTTTGCTACCGACCAGACAGATTTATAGAATCTTGGTTTCCCCTCGGGCGAAGAAGAAACCTTAACCCTTTGGACCGTCTGAATTCCAACATTGATTCGTTGTGGTGGCCGGGGCAGCCGGCGGAGCCACATTGATCTTGATATCCCATGGCCAACTTCTTTCCACGCTGGACCAACTGGATACCGCTCAAACTGGTAATCTGCGGCATCATTACGGTCTGTGGATTGACCGCAGCGACCTGGTATTACGCGACGCCAAAGTACACAAAGATTGGCTACGAACCGGTCCAGCCAGTGCCGTTTCCGCACGACATCCACGTTTCGCAACTGGGAATGGATTGTCGCTATTGCCACAGCTTTGTGGAAATGGCGGCCCAGTCGAATGTGCCGAACACCCAGACCTGCATGAATTGCCATACACAGGTGCAAAAAGATAATCCGAAACTGGAGCCGGTGCGGGCAAGCTGGAAAACGGGTAACCCGGTGGAGTGGGTGTGGATCTATCGCACCGTCGATTACGTTTATTACAATCATGCGGCGCACGTGAACCGCGGCATTAGTTGTTTCAGTTGCCACGGCCCCGTCAATCATATGTCGACGGTTTATCTGGCCAAGCCGCATAGCATGGCCTGGTGCCTCGAGTGTCATCGGCATCCCGAGAATTTTTTGCGGCCCGATGATCAGGTTTTCAATCTCGATTGGAACCCGGACGATGTGAAACCGGCGGAATTCGTTGCGAAATACGGGCAGCCGCTTGGTGCACGGGAGGATTTTTCGAAGAGGAAGAAACTTACCCAGGCAGAGATTGGCCAGACGTTGAAAGAGCACTGGAACATCAATCCGCCAACAAACTGTCAGGGTTGCCACCGATGAAACGCGTATTCCACCACCCACCGGAGTCCACAACAGGCAAGCATTACTGGCGTGGCTTGGGCGAATACAGCAATTCGCCCGAATTCCGGCAATGGCTGGAACGCGAATTCCCTGCAGGCGCAGCGGATCTGAACGGCAACGAGTGGTCACGACGCGATTTCCTGAAATTAATGAGCGCATCGATGGCGCTGGCGGGAGTTGGCCTAACGAGTTGTCGCAGGCCAGAGCTGCACCTTGTTCCGTTCACGAAGAACGTGGAGTGGACGATTCCCGGAAAATTTCTCTACTACGCCACGGCGATGCCGCGGCGCAACGGAGCAATTCCTCTTATCGCCACGACAGTCGATGGGCGCCCGATTAAACTTGAGGGTAATCCGTTGCACCCGGCTAGTCGTGGCGCGACGGACACTTTCACTCAGGCGTCGATTCTCGACCTTTACGACCCGACCCGCTCGAGACGATTTGTTCGTGACGGGCAAACGAGCAAGCGCGAAGATTTCGAGGCCTACGTCAGAGAACTTCGCAATAAGTCTCTCGCCGATCACGGCGACGGCCTGGCGTTTCTTGTCGAGGAAACGAATTCGCCCACACGCGAGCGTTTGCGGGGAGAATTGGAAAAAAATCTGCCGGGCATGCGCTGGTGCGTTTATGAGCCGCTCTTGAGTCAAGGAACAGGCGTGGCGGCGCAGACTGCATTCGGCGCTGGTGCGCGCATGATTCCCAAATTCGATCGCGCGGATGTGATCCTTGCTCTGGACAGCGATTTTCTCGATTACGGCGAGGGCGATCTCGCGTCAGTCCGCGCATTTACATCTCGTCGGCGCGTAAGTACGCCCAAAGACAGCATGAACCGGCTTTATGTCGTGGAAAATCGGTTCACGCTCACGGGCGCGATGGCGGATCATCGCCTCCGTTATCCAGGGAGCCAGATTGCCGCATTGACGTTCATGCTTGCGGAGAAAATTTTCGCAGGAACGAACGATGCCGCTCTTGGATCGGTGATGGAAAGCGTCCAAGGGCTGACTGCATTCAGCGGGGCTCCGTTCGACGAGCAATGGATCAGCGGCGCAGCGAATGATCTGATGGCGAAACCCGGAGCGAGTTTGGTGCTGGCTGGTTCAACCCAACCGGTTTCAGTGCAATTGCTCGTGTACGCGATCAACGGCGCGCTTAAGAATCTCGGCCAGACGTTGATTGTTCGCCAGCTTCCGCACAACCCCCGAACGATCAACATTTCGCAGTTGGCGAAGGACATCAACGACGGACGGATCAAACAGCTGTTCATTCTGGGCGGCGATCCGGTTTATAACGCGCCACGCAGCCTGGTGGAAGATCGAAACACAAAACTCCCGCTGGATTGGGCTGAGGTGCAAAAAAAGGTGCCTGAAATTGTCCGGCTTGGTTATCACGAGGACGCCACATCAGCGTTGAGCCAATGGCACGTTCCTGCTGCGCATTACCTCGAATCGTGGGGCGACGCGCTCACCGCTAATGGCGATTACTTGTCGATCCAACCGATGATTTTGCCGATCTTCGGCGGTCTCTCGGACAGCGAATTACTCAGCTGGGTGCTCGGTTTCGCGAAAACAGAAGGGCCAGAGTTGGTCCAGGAAACTTTTCGCGCGACAAATCCGCCCGGCGATTTCCAAACCGCCTGGTCACACTTTCTCCACGATGGATTTGCAACCCACGTCCAGCCGCACGATCAGTCGCCTTCATTTAATGCGGGAGCCGCTGCCGCGGTGATGGGAAACTCCTGGACGCTGTCGTCGGTGCCGACAACAGAGTCGCCGGAAATAGTGCTCGTTGGCAGCTATGCCATGGACGATGGCCGCTATACAAACAACGGCTGGCTGCAGGAATTCCCCGATCCAATCACAAAGCTTACTTGGGACAATGCTGCGTTAATGAGTCCTGCTTTTGCTAAAAAGCTTGGCGTCCTGAATGGCGATCTGGTGCAGATCAGAATTAACGAAAAGAGCGGCGGCGGCCAGCCCGTCAAACGCGAGCTGGTTATCGCGGCGCTCGTATCCCCGGGCCATGCCGAGAATTCCGTTACCGTCTCGCTGGGCTACGGCCGAAAAATGCCGGAGTTCAATGCGCTGCCGTACGCAGGTGGAGGGCTGAAAGAGCAACCGAAGATTGTCGAGCAGGGCGGTTTTAATGGATACTTCCTGCGCACAGCCGCAAGTGCGCACTTTGCAGTCGTTGGTGGACAGGGGATCGAGAGTGTAAGCGTGACGAAAGTTGGCCGCGCGTATCCGTTCTCAATTACCCAGGAGCAGTTCAGCATCGAAGGCCGTGGCCTTGTACGCGAGGCGACTTTGGAGGGCTACCGCGAAAACAATGAGTTCGCGAAAAAAATTCCGGGAGAGGAAGAGCTGCCGCATCCGCCACCTAGCATCTACACGCATCCGCCGCTGAAGGCGCCGCAGCAGTGGGGAATGAGTATCGATTTGAACGTGTGCACCGGGTGTAGCGCATGTGTGATCGCCTGCCAGGCCGAGAACAACGTCCCTGTCGTCGGCAAGCTGCAGGTTTCGCATGGCCGAATCATGCACTGGCTCCGGATTGATCGCTATTACGCCAGTCGCAAACCGTACAACCAGGACCGCGGTGAATGGCCGGAGAATCCCGAGATCGTGCATCAACCGATGCCGTGCCAGCATTGCGAGAACGCGCCGTGCGAAACGGTTTGCCCAGTTAATGCGACCGTTCACAGCGAGGACGGTCTCAACGTGATGGCTTACAACCGCTGCATCGGCACACGATTTTGCTCGAACAACTGCCCCTACAAGGTGCGGCGGTTCAATTTCTTCGATTACAACCAGCGGCCGGTTGGCAAGAGAAAGATCGTGGGCGCATTCAACATTTACGAAGAATATTTCGCACCGCTGACCACCAAGGGCGCGCCGGACACGATCAAGATGCAGAAAAACCCCAACGTCACCGTTCGTATGCGCGGCGTGATGGAGAAATGCACCTTCTGCGTGCAACGCATCGAAGAAGCAAAGATCGCTGCTCTCGCCCGCGCAGGCGCTTCGCCGGAAACACGAATCCCGCGCGACTCTTTCACCAGCGCTTGCGCGCAGGCGTGTCCCACGGAAGCGATTGTCTTTGGGGATATCAAGGATCCGGAAAGCCGTGTGTCAAAAATGAAAGAGCAGGATCGGAATTACCGAATCCTCGACTATTTGAACGTCGTCCCACGAGTCAGTTATCTCGCTCGCATTCGTAATCCAAACCCGAAGATGCCCGACGCGGAGAACATTGGGGTCGCAAGTTTTGAGGAGAAATTGCCGGAATGAGAAAACATAAGGCACTTAGTGCGCTCGAAGCAGCATGTCATCCTGAGCGGAGCGACGGATCTCGCGCCGGCTGCGCGATGTACACGAATGCTGCTCGCGTGACCAAGCACGTGGTGAGAGGTCCCTCGCCGTCTACGCGGCTCGGGATGACCGCAGTTTAGAAGTATGGACGGCGCACCAACAGCACCACAGACCATTGAAGAGGCGGAGCAGGAGATCACTCGCGTACCGCTTGTTCTGCACCGGCGTAACTTTAGCTGGTTGACGGAACGGATCTCCGGAGTGGTGGAACAACCCGCCCCGCGCTGGTGGTGGGTGGCCTTCGCCATCACTGCAAGCGCCGCGACCTTCGGACTTTTTTGCATTGGCTACCAGATTTCCACCGGCGTCGGCACATGGGGAAATCAGATCCCTGTCGGCTGGGCCTGGGACATTACCAATTTCGTTTTCTGGATTGGTATCGGACACGCCGGCACACTCATCTCCGCAATTCTGTTTTTGCTTCGGCAAAAATGGCGCACGTCGATCAACCGTTCCGCGGAAGCGATGACGCTGTTTGCGGTGATTTGCGCGGCGATTTTCCCTGGTATCCACGTCGGCCGGTTCTGGATGGCGTGGTATATGGCGCCTATGCCTAACAACTGGGGGATCTGGCAAAATTTCCGCAGCGCGCTGATGTGGGACGTGTTTGCGGTCTCGACCTATTTTACTGTCTCGGTCCTGTTTTGGTAC
>DASZGW010000063.1:0-5668 GCA_035938475.1 Candidatus Udaeobacter sp. | reverse complement strand
ATGGGTTGATTTCATCACTTTCACTTCGTCGACCACTCCGGTCTTGTCGTTGATGATGAGGCGATAAATGCCCTGGCCTTGATCACCGACGTGTTGGGCCTTGATTGGGTACTCCGGGTCCGGCGCAGTGATCGTGTCTTTTTTGTACTGTGCGGGAATCCGGACGATGTCGGTGGCATGCGAAGGCGTTACGAGCGCGAGTTGGAGAAACAACAGTGCCAGCAGAATTCTGAGGGATGTCTTCATAACATAGCAGGAATCGAGAAATCTTAACCCGTCGGCCGTCTCGAAAGCAACTTAAGAATAAGAAAGAGATGAATCAGGAAATCACGAAAGCAGGAATCATTGGCCAATCCGCATTCCGCAATTTAAAATCCGAAATCGATCCTGTTCCCGTAGTTCAACGGATAGAACGGAGGTTTCCTAAGGGCAATCCGGCACTTTTGCACCAATTCGCAGATGTCGTCAGCAGTGCGCAAATGACTGTATTTAAGCCCGTTGAATTATTGTTACGTTCCTCACGCGTAATCACCAGTCTGCACATTTCTATATGCCCGGGTGACACAAAGGGTGACACAAATTTCAGCACGATTTCATGTGCTTGCCCGCTCGTCACCAGTCGCACTCAGTCGGCTGATCACAACCATGGGAAACCGTTCTTTAACGCCGAAGTCTCACTTCGCTGAGGCGGTTTCTTTTGGCGCGAGGGAAGCGACGATTTTCTCAAAGCGTGGATCGCCGCGGAGTGGGTCCCAGTAGGGAAGAAGTTTGAGCTGGCCGTAGCTGAGTGTGCCCGGTAACTGGACTGCTTTTGCGAGCTGTTCACAGGCCAAATCCTTCTCACCGACCCAGGCCGCGATCATGGCGTAATATTCGATCATGTGAGCGCCGTTGACTGAATCTTTCGTGACAGGAAGTAGTTCCACCGCTCGGCGTCCTTCCCGCAATGCTTCTTCCTTTCGCCCGAGCCCGGCATCGATCAAACCCAGGACGCAAAGCACCGGACCGTAGTTGGGCTGCTCCTGGACGAGCTTTTCCTGTTTGGTTCGCGCGGCAGCGAAGGCAGCGCGCGCTTTCGTCTCATCTTTCGTCATGCGAGCGATGAGGCCGGTAGCAAACTCGGGACTGAGATAAACCGCATCGTTGCCGAGATTGTTTTGACCCAAGGCAACCAACGCGCGCTCGGCCGCGGCCGGATCGCGCTCTGCTATCGCGCACTGAAACCAGGTGTCAGCAACATTCTTGATCGCTTCAGGATCTGTTGCCAGAGTCGATTCAATCGTCTGATGCAACCCCCGTGTATCACCTTTCCAATCCAAATCCACGGAGCCACGGGTCGCTCGAATCTCGAGATCACCCGGTTTGATGGCTAGTCCGCGGTCCAACATTGCCGCCATTTCGGAGTAGCGACGCAGAAGTTGAAAGCTGAGAGCAATCTGCTCGAGAATGAAAAAGTTTCGTGGATCCAGTTCCAACGCGCGCTGGAGATATTTCACTGCCTCGTCGTGCTTACCCTGACGCCGGACGATGTAGCCGATGAGTTCAGGCACACGCGAGTCGTTTGGTAAAGTCCGCCGGGCGATTTCAAGTTCGGCGAGGGCACCATCAAAATCGAGGTATCCGCGGTAAAGATTTTCAGCACGCGCGTGATGCGCCTCGCCGGCATCAGGACGCAAACGAAATGCCGATTGGATCGCTGTCTCGGCCAAGGCGAGTCGCGCCGGAGTGTGATCGTTTCCGAGGAAGTAGAGATTGTCATGCGTGTAGGCCAACAGGCAATAAGCCTCAAAGAATGACGAATCGCGTGCAATGGCCTGATTGAGCAGCTCGGCCGCTTGGAAATAGAGCGGCTGGACATTGGCATTAAAACTGGTCGTTAAGAGGATGTTCTTGGCCCGGGTGTAAAGGTCGAACGCAGTCACGTCGGAAGTGGGCGCACGCTCAATCGCTGTCTTCTCGCTCGGCGAAAGTTTCGCCCGAAGCTGATCGGCAATCGCTTTCGCTATTTCGCTCTGGATTGCGAAAACATCGGCAACGTCGCGATCGAAACTTTGCGCCCATTGGTGCCCGTCAGTGCGCGCGTCGATTAACTGCGCGTTCACGCGTACTTTGCCGCCGGCCCGTTGGACACTGCCTTCGAGCAAATGCGCGACGCCGAGCTGCTGGGCGATCTCTCGTAGATTGCGCTGCGCGCCGCTTTTATATTGCATCACGCTGGTGCGGCTGATCACTTTCAGGTCCGCGATCTTTGCCAGGTCGGTTAGAATCTCGTCCTGCACGCCATCAGTGAAATAGGCGTTTTGCTTTTCATCGCTCAGATTTTCAAATGGAAGCACGGCAATGCTTTTCTCCGGAACACCTAACGCCGACGCCAGCATTTGCGTCTTCTGCCGATGCCACAAAAGAAAACTGGCGACCGCCAATACTGCGATTGCTGCACACGCCAAAATGATTAGTCCGCGCTTGCGCGATGGCGGGCGCGCTGTCGAGAATGGCGCGGCCTCAACTTTCTCTGCCGATTTCGTGAAGCTTTTGGGTCTTTCGGAATTACCAAGCTCAGCTGTGAAAAGATTAACCACCGAGATTTTTTCGCCGTGTTTCACGTCGCATTCGCCGAGGTCGTAGAGATGCGGTCGCCAATGGCGGAACTGGTGCAAATCTTCCGCGACGCGCTTGGACAGAAGGATGTGTCCGGCATCGCTGCAATCCATCACCCGTTGCGCCGTGTTGATACCTGCGCCCGCGACATTGCCGCGGCCGTTTACATCTACCACGCCACTGACCGGGCCGCTGTGCACGCCCATTCGCAATTGCAGTTTTGAGTGTTGCTCTTTGATCGCGCGACTGATCTCCAGCGCGCATTCCACTGGATCTTCCGGGCTGTGATAGAAAATCAGCGCCATGCCATCGCCTGTCGCAAGTCTAAGTAACTGCTTTTCGCTTTCTGCTTTGCGGAATTCGTCCGTCGATTGAACGATCTGGTTCAGCTGTTCAATGGCAGCCCGCTGATCGTCGGTCGCCATTTTTGAATAGGCGACGATGTCGATGAACAAGACATGGCCGATCTCTAGCTGAATTTCTTTTTTAATCTCGGCCGACATCCCGTGAAATTACGTGAAAACAAAGCAATTGATAATTGCGCTTTTGATTGACCGTCCAGCTCAAAACTCGCGCCTGCCAGCATTGCGCGCACCCGAGATCACAATTTGCTCATTCTTGTGCAATCGATGTATTCTTTTTCGGTTTTTCGGTTCCCGTAGTTCAACGGACAGAACAAGGGTTTCCTAAACCTTAAATGTGGGTTCGATTCCCGCCGGGAACGGTTTGTGTGATCCGTTGCGATTGAGACGCTTCGTGTATTCGTTCGTCCGCGCACTTCGATTGATTCGTTCGCTCCCGCTCACTCACCCTTCGGGCTAAAGTCCATCTCGCGGTCTCCCGACTCGCTCGATTCCCGCCGGGAACGATTTCGCGTGACGCAGTGCGAATGAGACTCGCTGGGAATGTACGAGATTCAGTGCTTCGATTGATTCGCTTTCTCCCGAAAGCTCACCGCTTCGCGGCTTCGTCCATGTCACTCGCTTCCCAGCGGCCCTATTCCCGCTGGGATGCAGCTTCGTGTTAGCTTAAGTCGATCAAGCGCAGGGAAATCGAAAAGCTCGCGAGCGTGTCATGTCGCGCTCGCGACAAAGCATCTTGCTGTTAGATTGTGCAAATGAATACCCCAGACTTGCAGCACGTTTGGATGTGGATGGCGCTTGGTGTTTTGTTTTTTCTTTTCGTAATCGGATTGCGGATTGCACGCGAATACGAGCGAGGTGTTATTTTCCGCCTAGGACGTTTCGCCGGAATTCGCGGGCCGGGTCTTTACTGGATAATTCCGCTGGGCATCGAGCGCAGCATCATCATCGATATTCGTGTCCGTACAGTTCCGGCTGAGCAGCAGGAAACGATCACGCGCGATAGCGTGACGATTAAGGTCAACGCGGTGCTTTGGTACAAGATTACGGACGCGGCAAAATCAATTATCGCTGTTAACAATGCGGCAAGCGCCGTATATCAGTTGGCTCTAACGAGCTTGCGTAACATCATCGGTCAGCACGATCTCGATGAGGTGTTGCAGCAACGCGACAAAATAAATGCTTTACTAAGGGAAGGGATCGCGCCTTCGACGGGAGCGTGGGGTCTCGAAGTTGAACGGTTCGAGATGAAGGACGTGGAGTTACCGCAAGCAATGCAGGAAGTCATGGCGATGCAAGCACAAGCAATCCGTGAAAAACGAGCACGACTGATCAAAGCGGACGCTGAACTCGAAGCTTCCGTAAAGTTAAAGCAAGCCTCCGAAAACATCGCGGGAAATCCGGCAGCACTGGAGCTTCGGCGAATGCAGATGATTTCAGAAGTCGGCGCGGAGAATAATAGCACCACAATCCTGATGATCCCGTCGGACTTCGCAACACTGGCGAAAAGTCTAACTGAATACTTCCACGACCACGGCCGAGCCCTCCCAAGTAAAGAATAATTTAAGTGTTTGCCTGTGCCTTCCGAAGCAAGTCGTAGACATTCTTTGCGTCGGTAATCGAGTCGAACATTGGCGGCTGATATTTCCCCATTCCTGGCCATGATGTGCCCTGAAACCAGGAATACCAGCCAATAGTCGGACCGAGCGTAATAGTTCCAGTACTGTCCCGCTTCTCGGAGAGTGTCACGTCCGAAAGGGTTCTCAGATTCAGTGATTTCGTTGTGCGACCAAACACACCGGACCGAATGATGACTCGCTGATTTGTAATTGCATAGATGGTTCGTTTGCGCTGGGCGGCATCAGCAAAGAAGCGGCCGAAAATGAAATAAAGACCAATTGCGACAAAGGGTATCCCAAAGAGAGGAAATACAACTCCCATCGGATCGCTCGTTGGATGAGAACGCGTTGCTGTTAGCACTCCCACCTCCCAAAAAATCGCAAACCCGCCCCACAGTAGGCTGAATGGAATTAGCAAAACATCGGTGCCACGAAAAAATATTCCCTGCCGCGGCCGCCCGGTCCAAAGAAGTTTTTCACCGGACGTTAATTCACCTGAAAGCTCTGCTGCCGGATCAGTGAATTGATCAATCATCTAACAAGTCTTACTCCGAGCTCTTTGACTAAAAAAGCCCAGCGGTCGGCGGTTTCTTCGATGATTTTCGTGGTGGGTTTGCCCGCGCCATGACCGGCTTTGGTTTCGACGCGGATCAAAGTTGGTTTGTCGCAACCTTGCGCGGCTTGAAGCGTCGCGGCGAATTTGAAGCTGTGCGCCGGCACGACGCGATCGTCGTGATCGGCCGTGGTGATCATCGTCGGCGGATAACAGCATCCCTTAGCAATGTGATGGAGCGGCGAGTAAGTGTAGAGATAATTGAAATTGTCCGGTTTCTGCGGGCTGCCGTAATCCGAAGTCCAGGCCCAGCCGATGGTGAACTTGTCGAACCGCAACATGTCCATCACGCCGACGTTCGGTAGCGTCGCGCCGTAAAGATCGGGTCGTTGCGTCATGCACGCGCCGACGAGAAGTCCGCCGTTGCTCCCGCCACCGATCGCAAGTTTCGGCGTCGACGTAAACTTGTTGTCGATCAAGTACTGAGCCGCGGCGATGAAATCATCGAACACGTTTTGTTTCGCGTTCAGCATTCC
>DASZGW010000062.1:0-7972 GCA_035938475.1 Candidatus Udaeobacter sp. | reverse complement strand
TCTTTGAGATATTTCTGTGCGCCAAGGGCGTCGGCAGGTGAGGGTCCCGTTTTCAGTGTATAAGCCAGGCCACGCAGATAGGCATCGTAAGCCTCAGGATTGTCTGTCGGTCTGGCGGCGATGACTTGCTCTTCATGACCGGTGAGGTGCGCCCGCAACTGATCGGCAATGGCTTTGGCCACCTCACTCTCGACGGAAAAGATGTCGGTCAGTTTGCGATCAAAGGTCTCTGCCCAGAGATGTGAATCATTCGCGACTCTGATTAATTGCACATTCACGCGCACCTGATCATTTGTTTTCTGGATGCTGCCTTCCAAGAGATTGGCGACGCCGAGCTGGTTCGCAATCTCAGAGAGATTTTGAGATGTGTTCTTATAACGCTGCGTTGACGTGCGCGAGATTACCTTCAGATCGGCGATCTTGGATAAGCGCGTCAGGATTTCGTCCTGGATACCATCGGCAAAGTAGGCGTTAGCTTTGTCTTCGCTCAGGTTTTCGAAGGGTAGGACGGCGATGGATTTTTCATTTGGTGATGGCGCCGGAGCGACGAAGAAAGAAGAGTAGGCAAACGCCACGGCCGCCAGGATCGCCGCCGCCAGGGTGAGTAAAACGCCCCGCTTGTGACCTTTGATTTTCCTGGCGATAGATTCGGCACGCGCTTTGATCTGCGGCGAGGAGCCTTCCGCTTCCCGTTCCGCCTTGAGATTGCGGAGGTCGGTCAGCATCTCCTTGATCGTCTGGTAACGCTCATGACTGTTTTTGCGCAAAGCCTTTTGCAGAATGGATTCGAGTTTGAGCGGAACATCCGACAGCACGCCCGATAAAGGTGGTGGCTCCGTCTTCAGGATGGAGGCAATACAGTCGCTCGGCGTTTCACCGCGAAACGGCGGGCTCCCTCCCACCATCTCGTAGAGCACCACGCCCATGCTCCAAATATCCGAGCGCGCGTCCACCTTCTGGCCGCGCGTCTGTTCCGGAGACATGTAGTGCCCCGTGCCTAACACTAACCCCGGTCGCGTTTGGAGCACCGCGGTTGTTCCGACCTCATAATGGTCCGATGCCGGCCTTTGCTCGATCAGTTTGGCGATCCCGAAATCGAGCACCTTCACGTATCCGTCCGGTCGCAGCATGATGTTCTCCGGTTTGATGTCGCGGTGCACGACGCCGGCTTCGTGCGCGGCAGCCAGCGCCGAGGCGACTTGCACGGCAATTTCCAGCGCGGCGTGCAGATTCATCCTCCCGCGCGCGAACGTCGCGCGCAGAGTCACGCCTTCGATGAACTCCGTCGCAATGAATTGCCGGTTTCCCTCCGCGCCGATCTCGTAAACCGTCAGAATGTTCGGATGATTTAAGGCCGAGGCAGCGCGCGCCTCGGTTTTGAAACGACTGAGTTGCGTCTGGTCCGCCGTCAGGCGCGCTGGGAGAAGCTTGAGGGCCACCTTGCGCCCGAGTCGCTCGTCCCTCGCCAGATAGACCTCGCCCATCCCGCCAATGCCGATGAGAGACTCGATCCGGTAATGACCAATTAGTTCCCCCACCGATGCGCCGGCGTGATCATCCGTCAGAAGTTCGGGAGCGACGGCAAAGGCTGAAGACTCGAGAAAGTCACCCGATTTTTCGTGGGATTTGACGAGCCGCTCGACCTGTTTGCGCAAATCTCTGTCACCCTTGCAGGCTTCCTCGAGAAACGCGATGCGCTCTTTTGGCCCGCGCATCATCGCCTCGTCAAATAGGTCGGTGATTCGTTGCCACAGCTCGGGCTTCATCAACATCCTTCCGTGGTCAACTCTGCGTAGAGCCACGCTTTGGCCGCCCTCCAATCTCGCATCACCGTGTTGGGATGTACCTTAAGGACGTCGGCAATCTCTTCTACGGTCAGTCCGCCGAAGTAACGCATTTCGACGATCTCGCATCTGCGGCGATCAAACTCAGCCAGTTTTTCCAGCGCTTCATCAAGCGCCAGCAGCTCCTCCGCCCGCTCTTCGGTGACCAAAGCCATCTCGTCCAGAGTCACCCTTACCGCCCCGGCGCCGCGTTTGAGCGCGTGCCGTGCGCGCGCGTGATCCACCATGATGCGCCGCATTAGTTGCGCGGCAACGGCCATAAAATGTGTGCGGTTTTGCCATGGCGGCTGTGTTTTGTCGGTAAGTTGTAGATAAGCCTCGTCGAGAAGCGCGGTCGTTTGCAGCGTGTGACCGGCGCGTTCCCGGCTCATATAATAATGCGCCAGCCGGTGTAATTCGGGCTGCACAAGCGGAATCAGCTTTTCGAGCGCTCCCTCGTCTCCGCCGCTCCACTCGCCAAGCAGTTGAGTGACCTCTTGTCGCGTGGAAGGGAGCGTCGTCATACAGCCTGCTCGACGCCGCAAATTCTAACACGATCGAGGGATTTTTACAGCCTGACGGCTTCTTTAGAATATCTCGCGCAGTCGTGGTGGGTTCTAAGCGGGATTTCCGCTTTAGGAGGTAGAAACACATTCATGTCAGCACGAAAAAAACAGACGCACCGGACAGATGTCACAACCTGAAACGGAAAATTATGAAAACAACTGATTTGATCAAAGATTTCGGATCGCACCCGAAGATTGTGCAGTTCGTCGTAGTCCAGAAGCGCGAAGAAAGTCACGCTGAAAAGAGGACTTAATGCCTTTTGAAGCGCTGATGCTACCTCATCTTGATGCAGCGCACAATTTGGCCAAATGGCTGCTTCGCAACGAACAGGATGCGCAGGATGTGGTCCAAGAGGCGTTTCTCCGCGCGTTTAAATCTTTCGGTGGATTTCACGGCTCCAACGGCAGGGCCTGGTTGCTGACGATTGTCCGAAACACCTGTTACACGTTGCTAAAAAAGAACCGTGTCGCCGATCTCACCACCCCTTTTGACGAAGAAACACACGCGTCCGACGACGAGTCTGTGAGTGCCGCGACGATTTTGGAGCGTAGTGAAGATGCGGAACTAATTAGGGAAGCAATGGATGAATTGCCTGCGGAACTCCGTGAGATCCTGACGCTGCGACACCAAGAAGAGCTTTCTTACAAGGAGATAGCGGACATCGCGCAAATTCCGCCTGGAACGGTCATGTCGCGGCTCGCCCGCGCTCGGGGGAAGCTCAAGGAACGTTTGGCGGCTCGCATTGGTAAGCAGAAATAAGACGAACTGCGAAGAAGCTACCAAACTGATGGATGGTTATCTGGATGGAGAACTGGATCCTGTCGAGGAATCTCTACAAATCGGTCTATCACGTCTGTGAGAGTCGAACAGAAAGGATTAACTTCCTTTGGACCCCAGACAACAAACGAGACACATCCATTCTCGAGAATCACTCTCAGGGCCTCCCACACCGAAATCGTCGTCAGCCACCTATCGATTTCTTGAGACGTCTGGCACACCTAACGAATCGCCGGAATCAGAACGCTCTCGCGGTCGAGCGGATCAGCTCCACAACGGCGTTTGCTCCATTGAACAATGGCAGCACGGTCGTCATCATGAGCAGGAAAAAAGCCGCGGACTCGATCGCGAAGTCCTGATGCGCTTCGCGCGTGAAGTAATCCCGGCTGAGAGCATGGAAAGGTGGTCTGCAATCCTCTACAGGTCGGCCACGGATATCGCCGAGCGTCGCTGTTTGGTAATCAAAGTCTGTCTTGGGGGACCTACAACTCATGCGCGCAGTGTGCGCGCTCGATCCATATCGATGATTAATTTGGAATATCGGTTTCATGCTAACTCGTCTGAATTCAGACCTCTCGTCTCCGGCCTTTGATCTCTCTGTGATCTTCGGCTCGGCTTCATGCTTCGTTGCGCCGCGCTCAAGGTCTCGGTCGGCACCGCCTTGCGCATATTCCGCGATCCCGACCTATGCTCTGCGCTGGGGAGCGGCGCCGGCCCGATCTTGATTGCCGGTTGCGGCGGTAAACTTAGCGCAAGTTTCTCAAAAAACGCCTGGCGATCCGGGTATAACATCTGACTAATCGTTGTGTGCATTTAAAGTTTCTGTTGCTTACGATTCAGGGCGTTTCAACGCCGCTGAGGATTCCACCGAGATGTCCAGTGAGTGTGATCACCATCAGCGCGAGCAACGTCACTGCGAAATAAGCGACACGGGGCGGGATGTCTTTCGCGCGGAGACGCGAGCGCATCCAGCAGAGAAAGAAGATGAGCAAAGCGGAAGTCAGTGCGCAGATCATATGCAGCCGTAAGTTGCCCTTTAGGGTTGCGCCTTCGAGCTGCCATTGCCAAGCTCCCAGGCCTGTAGCGATCGCTAACGGGAGGGTCAGCGCGGCACCCAGTAGGTTGTAATAGGCGACCGTTGCAAAAAGCGGTTGCTTGCGCCAGACCGCCAGTAACTCGAAGACGGCGCTCGTGATAAAGAGCGCAATTGGAAAATGAATAATGACCGGATGCTGTGCATGCCCGGCGAGGAGCGCAGCCTTCAGATCGAAGGGATTCGTGGAAGCCACGAGAAATAGTTTCATAACGCTGCGGGTTCGAGGGCCTGGTAAGTGCGCACCAATCGTTCATCACGGCTTCACCACTACGATCGTCCCGGTCATCTTCGGGTGGACTGAGCAAAAATAGGTGTAAGTGCCGGGAGCGCCCGCTGTGATTGTGAACTCCTGGTCCGTGTCGAGCGCGGTCGATTTCTTAAACTGCTTCTGGACGCTCACCACGGTGTGCGGTTCTTCGTCCCGATTGATCCACGTAATCTTCTCTCCAGACTTCACGGTTAAGGTCTGGGGATTGAAGGCGAAGTCTTTGATCTCTATTTTGTTTTGCTTCGTGGTGGTTTCATCGGGCTTCTTCATGTCGCCACCGAGCGCGAGGATGGATAGATTGAGGAAACTGATGGCGCATAATAGTGCCGTTCTCTTACTTGTTGGAGTTAGTGTAGTCATAGATTTGGTTAGGTCAGCCGAGGTTGGAATCGACGACGGCGAGGGTAGTTTTGCCTTGCTTATACTGAACGCTCGTTAGGCCAAGCATGCTCCGCAGTTTTTCAGCCGGCACTTTCATAGGACCGGGCGACGCCGCGGTTCCGGGAGCTGGCTGAGGGAAGGCAGTAGACATCGCGGTATGGAAAGTCACGTTACCTTCGACTTTTTGGAGCACCTGATGGATGTGACCGTTTAGCACCGTCACCGAACCGAAGCGTTTCAAATATCCTAGAGCGCGTTCGCTATCGCTGGTTCCCCAGCCCCATTGCGGATAAACCGCCCAGAGAGGGATATGCGCGAAGACAACAATCGGTGTGCTCGTTCCGAGATCTTTCACGTCGGCCTCGAGCCATTCAAGCTGCTCATCGCCGAGTTGACCCAGACCGCCGGCCTGAAGGTCCAGGACGTTGACCAGCGCGATGAAATGGACACCGTTCTTATTGAAACTGTACCAGCCCGAGCCTTTGCCTTCGACGCTCTTTAAATACCGTTCACGGTAAAGCTTTCCGGCATCGTTAAGCACATCGTGCTCCCCAGGAACATAGAAAACATCTTTCGTGCGGCAGCTCTTGAGAACTTGATCGAAGGTGTCGAATTCTTCCGGCTTCGACAGCTGCGTGAGGTCTCCCGTGTGGATAAGGAAAGACGGCGGCGTCGGCATCGCGTTGATTCGATCGAGCGCAATCTTGAACGTCTCCGTCACATCTTTGTTTGCGTCTTTGCTAAAGCCGATGTGGCTATCGCTGATCTGGAGAAAACTGAGATCCGTAGCCGACGACAACGAGTCTCCTGCCTTCGCAATCTGGGCAAGGGTTCTCGACGCAAGTACCCCGCCGCTTATGGTCCAAAGCAGGCCGGTGCCGGCCCATGCCATGCAATGGAGAAAGCCGCGGCGATCGATTCCGTCGTGTTCGTGATCGTGAGAAATGTAGTCGGACATAACTTTTTGTTTCGGTTAACTGATTAGTATTTGTTTTACATCTATGCTTACCGATCTGGTTCGCGTTTATTCCCAAAATCTTGGAGAGTTAGGTGCGGGACTCGCGATATTCGCAAAAACGCCGCGCTCAGGTGTCGGCCTGGAGCGCGGCGTTTGAAATCACGAAGTACGGTCAATCACCGAGTTCTCTCTCTGCCGCGTCCGCAGCGCTGGCCAGAGAAGTAATTAGCTGCAAGAACTGAGGCGGTTGTCCCCCGAAAAGCCCGTCGGCAATGAAGCTGTTTATAACGCCGGTGGCGTCTAACTGTCCGGGACCGGTCGGACGAATGATTGAACAGGCCGGCAAGCTTCTGCGGATGAATTCGCACGGCTCAGGCATGATCAGGTTGGCTTGCAACGTCTCCGGTTGCCCTGTGGTCAGGTCGATAAATGTCACCGTTGAATTGTTGATTGGGTCGAAGTCGGTCAACGGAGTGGCATTGCCTGCCTTGTCCTGCCAGGTCTGAAAGTGCATGATCTCGGATCCGCCGATACTAAGGAGGATTCTTAGAACTTCGAGGCTGGTTACCTTCTGAGCCAGCGTCGCATAAAGGCTCGTGCCACCTTGTTCAATATAACCAAAGTGAAATCCGGCCGTGAAAGCGATCGCCTTAACATGATCACTAGGGTTATTTGGATCGCCTAGCTCGCCGTCGTTTCTCGGAATTGCGGTATGCAGCCCGATGTCCAGGCTGGGGACTGCGTTCGGGAAGGTCGCGCCGAAATCGGGGTTGGTAGTGCTGCGGTAGCGAGTCCACCAGCTGGTATCCACCGTGAGCTGCTTAAGGTTCGTAAGCCGTCCAGTTTGCGGGACGAACGACACTTGGCTGGGTGGCAAGTTGGCGAACTGCCTCAGGTCAACCTGCTGCTCGCCTTTGGATCTCAAATAGGCATTTAGGAAAGCCGCGTGACTCAGCTCATCATCGGTGTTGTCGGCAATGTACTGGGGCTGGTCCCCATCCAGAATCACGAGTCCTGCCTTGTACCCTGAATCTGGTGCGTCGACTCCTCCCAGTTCCTTGTATTGTTGCCAAAGATCAGCTTCGATCAGTTCGGCAGCGGCGAGGAGCTGGAGAATCGCGACGTCACCTGCGTTGAGCCTTTGCCTTCCATTAGCTGCTAATGCCTTGCTAGAACCGCTCAATAAAGCGGCGCCCGGCACGAGAAGGGCTGCGCCCATCCCAAGATTTCGTAGAAATGATCGCCTGGCGAGTTGATTGGGCGATGAGAGCGACCGTGTTGTTTGGGGTGATTCTGTTTCTTTACTGTCGTTATTGTTGGAGTGATGGATTTCAGGTTGCATAACAATATGGGTTTTGTTTTGGTTTTGTTTTGTTTTGTTTTTGGTTTTGTTTAGGTGCTTGGCAGATTGCCTCACACGTGTCTTTACCAATCCGGTACATTTTTATTCCAAAAATCTTTGAGAATAAGATGTGAGGTTCTGTTACCCAACCGGATCACCAGTAAGATTTCTGCGCCATTGTTTGGCGCCAGAGCGAGGTTGGCGCTCCCCCATTGGGTAGTTGCGATGGAATTTCCAGTAGCGTTATTGGCAATACTTTGCCTTCGTTCACCTCATCATTGCACTTCCGCAGCCAGATCACTACGTCGGCTCCTTCACGCGCCACTGCTTCAGCAATAGCTCGCCCGACGGAATGTCTCCCACTGGTCACAACCACCTTCTTTCCTGTAAGGTCAAGGGTCATAAGTCAGGCCTCCACTTCTGGAATTAATCCATCGTGACGATGGAAAAAACTCTTGATTAGATCGTATCCTCTCCCAGTACTCTGGACCTTGATTAAGAATCGCGTGACGCCATCACCCTTCCGATGAACAACGAGATCGCATCCATACGGCTGGAGCTTCTCTCGTGCGATACGCGCGACCTCTGCATCGAGGGCTTCTTGCGTCATGGGGCCGCTTGAACGCAATTGGTCTAATTCCTTTAACGCGAGGGCGGCCGCTTTGCGGATTTTCCGGACGCGATCGTGGTACTCTGCCTCAAACTCATTTGCCGTTTCGGAGTTCATTGGTCAGTTGTGTGCTAAGCGCCTTGTCTTCTT
>DASZGW010000061.1:0-14239 GCA_035938475.1 Candidatus Udaeobacter sp. | reverse complement strand
AATGGGAGTCCATTCGCCAAGCTTACGTCAAGCGACCAGTTGGGAACGCGCTGGTTTTTGCTGGCGAATCGCGCGATTCTCCCTCTTATTTCGAGAAATTTAGCCGATGTGGCGAAATGGCAGACGCAACGGACTTAAAATTGCGGTTTTTGCGATTTTTTTGCATTTCAAAATCGATCAAAACGAGCCCGATTTACCAGGGTAGTGACCAAAATTCGCAAATTTTTGAAGCGCATCAGAGGGTAAGCAGAAGTGGGCTCATTCTTGCACAAATCTTGCACACGGAACCGCGGACTTCGCGTTAAACCCTTCAGGTGCGCGGGGCTCAAGGTGCTGCCCTCAATCTGAGATAACCAATCTTGTTCAAACAGACCGAGCGAACTCGTCGATTTGTTCTTTGGCGATTCGTATATGACGAATCGCCTTATTCGGGCGTAACAGCGCGCGATCGATCAGGCGTCTAACGGTCGCCTGTGACACGTGCAAATCGAGCGCGACCTCTTTGATTGTATAAAAGAGCCTCGGCTTTAGCGGAATGTCTTTGTACCCAAAATCCTAGCGAATTTCGGTCCGCAATAGCTCTATCTCATCATGAGCCAACGTCGCTTAGTTCGGCAGATGGCAGAAGCCGAAAGAAGCACCGTTGGACAAAAGCTTCCAGTCATCACTTTTCTCCGAGGCGAACACGAGCTAGAGCGTCTCATACGTTCCGGGTGGAAAAGACTGACAATTGCCTGCATCAGGATGAGAGACCACTCTTAATAGTAAATGTCTATTGTTTCATCGGTTGTTTCAGCGCTTTTTGGTCGACGACTCGCGACCTCTGAATCGCGCGAGCAGGAGATTGGCGTGCTGAGCGGTGTACCAGTGCTTGGGCTGGACGCGCTCTCCTCGGCGGCGTACGGGCCGGAAGCCGCGCTGGCGATTCTCGTTCCGGTCGGGCTGCTCGGGCTCCAGTACCTGCCGGCAATCACCGGTGTCATACTCGCGCTGCTCGCGATCGTTTATTTCTCCTACCGGCAGACGCTCGCTGCCTACCCGAATGGGGGCGGCTCGTACATTGTCGCCAGCGCAAACCTGGGCAGACACGCTGGGATCGCCGCCGCCGCGTCGTTGATGCTCGATTACCTCTTGAACGTCGCGGTCGGAATTTCCGCCGGGATCGGTGCTCTGGAATCGGCCATCCCGTGGCTGCAACCGCATACGCTCGCCGCGTGTCTCGTGGCCCTCGTGTTGATCACGATGGTGAACTTGCGTGGCGTGCGTGACGCGGGAACGGCATTCGGTTTGCCGACGTATGCGTTCGTTGCGACGTTGCTAATCGCGATAGGCGCTGGCGTTTTTCGCTCGATCATGAGCGGCGGACACCCGAACGCGGTCGTCCCGCCGCCAGCAGTGATGAGTCCAACAAAAGCGGTGACGTTCGGGCTGCTGATTCGATCTTTCGCGAGCGGGTGCACGGCGATGACCGGCGTGGAAGCTGTGAGTAACGGGGTGCCGCTGTTCGCGGAGCCGCGGGTCAAACGCGCGGAATGGACGTTGACAATTATCGTGGCCACTCTCGGTGTTTTGCTCGCGGGAATCGCCTACCTATCGCGCGCCTATCACATCGGAGCGATGGACCAGCAGCAGCCTGGTTATCAAAGCATCCTGTCGCAGATGGTCTCGGCAGTGTTAGGACACGGAGCGATTTATTACATTACGATCGCGAGCGTGCTCTCTGTGTTAATTTTGTCGGCGAACACGAGTTTCGCGGATTTCCCGCGTGTGTGCCGATTGCTGGCGGAAGACGATTTCCTGCCGGCTGGGTTTGCGAACCGTGGCCGGCGTCTCGTTTATTCGTTAGGGATCAGCGTTCTCGCGGTGTTTTCCGGCGTGATCCTCATTGTATTCGGCGGGATTACCGATCGGTTGATTCCACTCTTCGCCGTCGGCGCGTTCGGCGCGTTTACCTTATCGCAGGCCGGGATGGTCGCACACTGGTGGCGAAAACGCGGGCCGGGCGCACGTGTTTCGCTTTTCATTAACGCTTTAGGCGCAAGCGCCACGGCGGCAACGCTGGTGATCATCATTGTTGCGAAATTCGTTGAGGGTGCGTGGATCGCACTCATCGTCATCCCCGGTCTAATCATGCTTTTCCTCGGAATTCATCGGCATTACCGGCGCGTGATGCGCGAGATCAAATGCCCAGCCGACCTGGAGCTCTTCGGCAAGATGCCACTGACGGTGATCATACCGATCGAGGGCTGGGATTTAGTGACTGAGCGAGCGTTGCGCCTGGCGTTACAGATTTCTGACGACATCACCGCTGTATATGTTTGCGCCGCGCAGTCGGCCGGCGGTTTGCCAGCGGCTTGGAACCATCGCGTGGTAGCGCGAGCTAAAGAAAAGGGAATCGAGCCGCCGCGTCTGAAGATCATCACTTCGCGTTATCGGCGGTTCTTGCAACCGCTGCTGGATTATGTCCAGGAGGTGAGGAAGGAAAAGCCAGACCGGTTGATCGCGGTTGTGATTCCCGAGCTTGTGCAGACGCACTGGTATGAATACTTCCTTTACAATCAACGCGCCACACTTCTGAAGGTAAGGTTATTCCTAGGAGGCGACGAACGGATCGTCGTTATCAACACCCCCTGGTACTTGCGCGAAGAGTCAGTGAGCAATCGGATTGGCGTTAAACATTGAACCAGCGCGCTTGCCAGTGACTGAGAGCTGTCGGCCGTAATCGTACAGCTTCGGAGAGTTTTCAAGCGCATTTGAGCAGACAAGTTCTATTTGTTGTGTAGAAGTCGCTGCGGTGAGAATTGGACGACGGACCTTGCTTGTCTTGGCGTTATCGGCAACCGTTCAGGCGCAGGATTTCATCTCTAGCGACCTCTCGTCCGAACGAACGATCGGATTGATCGTCCAGAAAGATTCCGACTCGAAAAATAACGGTTCAGACGATAAAAGTCAAACCCCCGAATACCAGAATTGGCTCGTTCACGTCCAGGGAACCGAAGTAGCTCAAGGCCAACCGGGATTTCATTCACCTTATCAAGGAACAAATAGCCTGAGGCCGGATGACAATTTGCGGCAGTCATCGTCGCTTGATCTTTATTTAGGCGCTCGCCTTTGGCCAGGGGGCGAATTCTATGTCAATCCCGAATACTACCAGGGCTTTGGTTTGAGCAACACCCATGGCATTGCGGCGTTTCCGAACGCTGAAAATTATAAAGTTGGTCAAGAAATCGGCGACGTGTTCAACGCCCACATGTTTCTTCGCCAGACGTTTGGATTCGGAGGCGAACAGGAGGATCTTGCGGGCGACCAATTACAATTGGCGGAACGAGTAGATGTTTCGCGACTGACGATTACACTCGGACGGCTTAGTGCCACGGACCAGTTTGATGCGAATGCGTATGCTCACAGCTCGCGAACTCAGTTCCTGAACTGGGCGCTCGTCGATAACGGCGCCTTTGACTATGCGGCTGATTCGGTCGGCGTGATCGAGGGAGCTACGGCTGAACTGAACCAAAAGGCGTGGGCGTTGCGCTACGGGATTTTTGACGTTCCACGTGTGTCGAACGGTTTCGCCAAAGACGGGCATTTTTTAAAAGCCTGGCAACAGATGCTTGAATTAGAGGAGCGTTATTCGCTTCTGGATCACCCTGGGAAGGTTCGAGTGCTCGGTTGGTTAGAAGAAGCGCATATGGGGAGCTATCGTGAAACGTTGGCAAATCCTTCCTTCATGGAAGATATCACGCGAACGCGGCGCTATCGTTTCCAATACGGATTTGGTTTAAGCGCCGAGCAGGAAATTACGAAAGACTTAGGGGCTTTTCTTCGAGCGAGCTGGCGCGATGGACAGGAAGAAGTCTGGCAGTTCACTGATATTGACCGAAGCGTGTCCGCCGGACTGCAATTAAAGGGAACAACCTGGAAACGGCCGAACGATATTGCGGCCATTGCCGGAATTATCGACGCGATCAGCTCGGCTCATCGCGTTTTTCTCGCAGCGGGTGGACTCGGTCCGCTTATCGGCGACGGGAGACTCCCGCATTATTCAACTGAAGATGTTATGGAAATGTATTATGACGCCGAGATCATTAAGAACGTGCATCTTGGCTTCGACTATCAGTTTGTGGCCAATCCCGGTTACAATAGCGACCGTGGCCCTGTGAATGTTTTTTCGAGTCGCTTTCACTTTCAATTCTAACTGCTGGTCTGTTCGACTGTTCGTGGCAGAATGGCTACACCGATGAATCGAGAACGAATGGGTTCAGAGGCCCGCGATTTTTCCGGCATTCGTTTCGCACGGTTCATGCAGTTCCTGACGCAGCGCTCACGCGTGTGGACGGTATCCGTGAGCCTTCTCCTTCTGGCGGTCGTTGGGGTTATAGATTATCAGGCAGGGTTTCAGCGATCCTGGCTCGTGTTTTATTTGCTGCCGGTCGCGCTGGGGACATGGTTCGTGAGCTGGCGCTTTGGCGTAGTCCTCTGCGTCTTAAGCATCGCTGTATCGATACTCGGCGACATCGAAGCCGGCGCCGCTTATTCCAGCCCTTCGGTCCCGATTTGGAACGCAAGCATCGCCATCGCATCTTTTCTCATCGTCGTGTGGCTGTTGCATCGTTTGCAGTCGTTGCTCAACCAATTGGAAGATCGGATACAACAAGGTACCTCGGCCTTACGTCAGGAGATGAAAATGCGGGAGCAGCTCGAGAAGGATGTGACAGAGGCTGCTGAACGCGAGAGTCAGCGAATCGGACACGAGCTTCACGACAGTTTGGGCCAGCATCTAACTGCTACTTCCCTTGCCCTGCAGGTTCTGAGCATCAAACTGGCAAGAGAATCGTTGCCTCGCTCGAAAGACGTGGACCAAGCGGTCGAAATGGTTGAGCAGGGGATTGACCTGACGCGAAACATAGCCAAAGGCTTGTTTCCGTTGGAACTCGAGGGCGAAGGGTTAGCTGCCGCACTGCGGGAGCTTTCTACAGTATCAGGACGAACTCACCACGTGGTCTGCGAATTCCAATGCGATCAATCCATTAGGCTATCTGATTCGATCACGGCAACCCATTTGTATCGTATCGCGCAGGAAGCTGTCACTAACGCGATCAAACACGGCCACGTAAGTCGAATCGTGGTCGAACTTTTTCGCAACGATGGCAATCTCACGCTCTCGATTAAAGATAATGGTGTTGGTTTACCGGCAGCTTTGCCGGAGGGTCGCGGGATCGGTCTGCGGATTATGTCTAGCCGCGCCGGAATGATTGGTGGACTCCTCTCGGTCAAGAATCGAGCGGAGGGCGGGACGATCGTTAGGTGCGATTTGCCGCTGACAAATAATGGGTTGGCAGACAGTTCACTGCATTGAGCACACGAACCTCCAAAAACAGTAAACAGAAAACACGAATCTTCCTCGTTGACGATCATCCGCTTGTCCGAGAATGGCTGACGAATCTAATTAACGAGCAAGAAGATTTGGAGATTTGCGGTGAGTCTGAGGACGCGAAGGGCGCGCTTGCCGGGATCGCAGCGACGGCGCCCCAGCTTGCAATCATTGACATCTCCCTCAATTCCGCCTCGGGCCTGGAGCTGCTTAAAGATCTTCATCTGCAACGTCCTTCCCTGGCTGCAATTGTTCTATCGATGCACGAAGAAGAGCTTTACGCTGAACGCGCGATGCGTGCGGGCGCGCGTGGTTACGTCCGCAAACGCGAGACCAGTAAGAATGTCCTCGCTGCCATTCGTCGCGTGCTCGAAGGCGGCATTTACGTGAGCGAAAAAATCTCAAACGCAATGGCACTCAAGTTTCTTGAAGGAAAGGAAGCAGGTGGCGTTGCCGCGTCGCGCGTCGGACAACTGAGCGACCGCGAGCTGGAAGTATTCCGATTGTTAGGCCAGGGCCGCAGCACCTCGCAGATTGCGGAACAACTGCACGTTAGTTTGAAAACGGTGCAAGCCTATTGTGTTCGCGCAAAGGAAAAACTTGGCCTAACGACTGCCTCCGAATTGGTGCGAGAGGCCATTCTTTGGGAAGAAAGCGCCCACCTGAGATGAGCTCGCTGCAAGATCGACAAGGACGACAGCGAGTTTAAGGCATCGCCTAACATAGCGAAATAGGCGCGGCCTAATTGAGGCTGGACGGAGCATCTGCAACTCTTATCGCGCGCAGCTCCGAGTTTGCCGATGCTCCATTCAAAGCAATGTTCATTCAAAGTTCGAGTCGCGCCGCTCACGGCCGTTGCGATGATGGCGAGCGTGTTGCTATCGGCGTGCGGTCGAAGCGCGAGTTCAATCGCATCCCAGGACACAAAGGCCGCGAACAACGTTTCCCAGACCGAACCGGCGGTAGAGTTATCACCAGGTCAACTATCTGCGATAAAGATCCAACCGGTAGAAGGTTATGTCTTTTCGATTGAAAAGAGGGCCATTGGCAGCATTGATTTTGATAACAAGCTCTATTTCGACAACGCGCTGTCGATTCAGGTCTTCCCGCCGCGCGAAGGGAAGATGGTCACCACTTTGGCGGAACTGGGTGATCAAGTGCAAAAGGGAGATCCGCTCTATGCCATTGCTACTGCCAGCGATCCAGCATTGACAGTACGCAGTCCGATCACTGGTCAAATCACGTCAGTAAACGCGGTAATAGGACAATTGGTGCAGCCGGGTAAAGCCCCCGCGCCATATGCGGTGGCGGATGTCTCCCACAAGTGGATGACGGGAAATGTTCCTGAAACGGACAGCACAACGTTTCATATCGGGCAGGCAGTGAACGTGACTGTGATGGCTTATCCGAGCCGCGTGTTTGAGGGCCAGATCATCAAGATCTATCCGACCATCGACGCGAATACCCATCGAGCAATGATCCGTTCTGAGATTGCGGATCCGAAGAATGAGCTGCGGTCAGGAATGCTTGCGGAATTTGTAACTCGTCTCCAAGACGAGAAAGAGTCTATCGCGTTGTCGGCCGATGGTGTGGTCCGTGAAGCGGACGGCACGATGACCGCCTGGATCACGAGTGATCGTCATCGGTTTGTGCAGAGAATCGTCAAGACCGGTCTGCGCGAAGAGAACCGGGTCCAGATCCTGGAGGGTCTTCAACTGGGCGAACTGGCGGTTAGCGAAGGAGCTGTGTTTCTCAGCAATATGCTCAACGCGCCCCCAAGCGACTGAAAATCGTAGAACCGCTGAATTTCTGAATGGGTTCACGAATGACGGTGCCACGATTCGCCAATTTCAATGTTCAAAAACATCATCGCCTTCTGCCTGAGCCGCCGCGCGATCGTCGTATTCGGTTTGGTGCTCTTTGCCGCCGCTGGATTCGTCGCCTACCAGCAGCTCAACATCGAGGCGTATCCGAATCCCACGCCGGTCATTCTTGAAATCACTGCGCAGGCACCAGGGCTTTCTGCTGAGGAAATGGAGCGTTACTACACGCGGCCCATCGAGATCGGACTCTACACGACGCCAGGGATCGACGTCATCCGCTCGACTTCGTTTTACGGATTGTCGTTCGTGCGAGTGGCTTTCAAATACGGCGTCGATTTTCATTTTGCTTATGGGCAAGCGGCGATTGCGTTGCAACAGAATGTCAGCCTGCCTGGTGGACAGACTCCGACTATCCAACAAAACAGTACGACGGGAGAAATCTACCGCTACCAAGTCGTCGGCCCGAAACGTTTTGGAATAACCAATCTACGTACCGTGCAGGATTGGATTGTGGCGCGGCGGCTCAAAACAATTCCTGGAATCGTGCAAGTCAACAGTTGGGGCGGCCCAACCAAGCGATTCGACGTGGAAGTAGATCCGCGCAAACTCGAAATTTACAACATCACTGTGCCGCAAGTGTTGACGGCGCTGGGTAACGCAAACCTCAACGTCGGCGGTCGTGAAATCCGCGTCGGTCAGCAATCTATCAACATTCGCGGGGTCGGCCTAATAGATGACGGCGGCAACGATGACCTGACACAGGGTTACAAGTTGGATGACATCGAAAACGTCGTCCTCACGCAACAAAACAGTGTTCCCGTGCTGGTTAAGGACATTGCCAAAGTCTCGGTCGGGTTCGTGCCGAGACTCGGTATTTGGGGACACGATCACGAGAACGATGCGGTGGCAGGTATCGTAGTGATGAGCCGCGTAGCACGCGCCAACGACATGCTGCCGCAAGTTCGCGCCGAGATTGAAAAGATGAATCACGACGGCAGTCTGCCCGTAGGCGTCAAGATCGTTCCGATCTATGATCGTTCCGATTTACTGTCCGTCACCACGCACACCGTCCTGCATAATTTGATTTTTGGGTGCGTGCTGGTGTTTCTAATCCAATGGATTTTCCTCGGAGATCTTCGTAGCGCGATTATCGTCGGGCTGAACATCCCGGTTGCGTTGTTCTTCGCGATTATTGTGTTGGTACTTCGAGGCGAAAGCGCCAACCTGCTTTCCCTCGGCGCAGTAGATTTCGGCATCATCGTCGATTCGGCGGTGATTTTTGTTGAAAATATTTTTTACAATTTTCAACTGCCGGTCGCACAAAAACGAAACCTGCTGAAAAATCTTGCGGAAGATTTTTGGGGTTCGGACCCAACGAAGAGGGCGCACAGCGCCACGCCCGTCGAGGGGTGGACGGATCGTCTGCGATTGATTCTCATTAGTGCCCTTCAGGTAGACAAGGCGGTGTTCTTTTCCGTTGTGATCATCGTGGCTGCGTTCGTGCCGCTCTTCACGATGACTGGAGTCGAAGGCGCGATCTTCGGTCCGATGGCGCGGACCTACGCATACGCGCTTACCGGTGCAGTCGTCGCCACTTTTACGGTTACGCCGGTGTTAGCGTCGCTACTGCTGCCGGAACATCTCAAGGAAACCGAAACGATTATCGTGCGCGGCCTGCATCGTATTTATAATCCCGTGCTGCGTTTCGCGCTCGCTCATCGCGCGTTGATGGTTGGAATCGGGATTGTTTTTCTCGCGCCAGCCGGGTTCCTCATCTCCCGTCTAGGAAGCGAATTCCTCCCTACGCTCGAAGAAGGAAATTTTTGGATTCGGGCTTCGATGCCGCCGACGCTTTCGCTGCAAGATGGCGAAACTGCAGCCGCAAAAATGCGGCTCATCCTCCTGAAATTTCCGGAGGTGATCACTGTTTTCTCGCAACATGGCCGGCCCGACGACGGGAGCGACGCATCGCCTCTTTCGAACGTCGAACTATTTGCGCCGCTCAAGTTGCCGAGCGAATGGCCGAAAGGCTTCACCAAGGAGAAACTGACTGAATTAGTCAATGCGGATCTTGAACGGGAGTTGCCTGGAGTGAGTTTCAATTTCTCGCAATACATCCAGGATAACATCGAGGAAGGAATTTCCGGCGTTAAAGGCGAAAACTCGGTCAAGATCGTCGGACCGAATCTCGAAACGTTGACCAAACTTGCCGAGCAAGTCCGCAGCGCGATGAGCCGGATTCGTGGCATCACCGATCTGGGGATCTTTCCAGTTCTCGGCCAGCCAAATCTCAATATCAGAGTCGATCGGGCGAAAGCCGGGCGGTATGGCCTCAATACTGGCGATATCA
The DNA here is from genome assembly GCA_035938475.1 of Candidatus Udaeobacter sp. GTDB lineage: Bacteria > Verrucomicrobiota > Verrucomicrobiia > Chthoniobacterales > UBA10450 > Udaeobacter. Next base: position 4,695 of record DASZGW010000061.1, on the reverse strand, counting down.
ACGCTATAATTCAGGCAGCCACGGGCGGTACGATAGCGACGAGTGTTTTGGAAAGCGACCGGCATTTCGACGTGGCCGTCCGCTATCCGCCAGAGTATCGCGACACCGTTGAGAAAATCCGTGAGATTAAAGTGCCCTATCAAACCAGCGGTGGTGCGAACGCTTACATTCCGTTAAGCGAGCTGGCGACGATTACATTGGATACTGGAGCATCGTGGATTTACCACGAGAGCAACGAGCGCTTCATCCCGGTGAAGTTTAGCGTGCGGGAACGCGATCTGGGCAGCACCGTCGGCGAAGCGCAGAAGCGGATCGCGGAAAATATAAGGCTTCCGATTGGCTACCGTTTGGTTTGGGCGGGCGAGTTCGGACAACTCCAGGCCGCCAAAGCGCGATTCGCGGTGATTGTGCCGATAACCTTCGTCCTCATTCTGGGTTTGCTTTACACGTTATTTAACAGAATCCGCGAGTCTCTTCTGGCACTCTCGGGAATCCCCTTTGTAATGGCGGGCGGAGTGCTGGGACTGTTGGTTTCCGGCCTTAACTTCAGCATTTCCGCCGCCATTGGTTTCATATCGCTCTTTGGCGTGTCGGTCATGATCGGCATTCTGTTGATCAACCGATATAGGCGCGCCCTCAATCGCGGCGCAACGCCAATGGAAGCGATGTTCCGTTCCGCTTCAACGTTGATGCGCCCACTGCTCATGATGAGTCTCTCCGCCGGTATCGGCCTTTTACCGGCTGCGCTTTCGACCGGCATCGGAAGCGAGGTGCAGCGCCCGCTCGCAACTGTGGTTGTCGGCGGAATGTTCGTCGGCCCCATCATGCTGCTCATCGTCGTCCCCGCCTTCGAAATGATTTTCCTGGGCCGGGAAAAAAAATCTCCAGCGCGAGCACATCAATCAACATGAAGACCAATTTTCAATTTGCGATCGTTGCTTTCGGGGCCTTGCTATGTCTCGCGGCTTGCGTGGTCGGCCCCAATTTCAAAAAACCGGCCGCGCCGGATGTTGAGGGTTACACGTCGGCGCCGCTTTCGACCACCGAAAGCACTGCCAAGGTCGCCGGCGGTGAAGCGCAACACTTTATTAAAGACATCGACATTCCTGGAGAATGGTGGGCCCTCTTTCACTCCAAGCCACTCAATGATTTGATTGAGCGGTCACTCAAAATCAATCCTGACATCAAAGCCGCTCTGGCTGCATTACTAGTCGCGCGCGAAAACGTGCTCGCCCAAAAAGGCGCATTTTATCCGACTGTCACCGGATCTTTCTCTGCTACCCGGTCAAAGACATCGAAGGAGTTATCACCAGCCACAGCTTCGGGTGCGCTCTACTACAGTCTTTATACGCCTCGCGTCAACGTCTCGTATGTCCCGGACGTCTTTGGCCTTAACCGGCGCACCGTCGAGTCATTGCAAGCGCAGGCCGAACAGGCCCGCTTTGCTCTGGCGGCGGCGCATATCACGCTCAGTACGAACGTTGCCGCCGCGGCGATTCAGGAAGCATCACTTCGAGCCCAAATCGATGCGGCGCGTCAACTGATCGCGATCAATTCCAACTTGGTTCAAGTCGTGCGCAACCAACTCGCGAAACACGCCGCCACCAATGCCGATCTCGCTTCGCAGGAATCGCAGCTCGCGCAGATCAATGCGACGCTGCCTCCTTTGCTCAAACAACTGGCGCAACAGCGCGACTTACTCGCTGCGTTATCGGGCGGGCTCCCAAGTAAGGATTTCACTGAACAATTTGAACTTCTTAATCTGCAACTACCGCAAAAACTGCCGTTGAGCCTTCCTTCGCGACTGGTTGAACAACGTCCGGATGTCCGCCAAGCCGAAGAGAACCTGCATTCCGCCAGCGCTCAAGTTGGAGTCGCCGTCGCGAATCGCTTGCCGAATTTTAATTTAACTGCCGATGCCGGAACCATGGCACTTACTGCCAGCAAAATTTTCTCTGGTGGGGCGGGCTTTTGGGATCTCGGCGCGAGCGTTACGCAGCCGATATTTCAAGGTGGCACACTGCTGCACAAACAGCGTGCGGCGCGCGCTGCGTATGTTCAGGCCGCTGAACAATATCGCGGCACCGTTTTGACCGCATTTCAGAATGTCGCCGATACCCTCAGCGCGCTTCAACACGATGCCGACGCACTGAAAGCGACCGCGGCCGCCGCAGATGCGGCAAGGGTAACACTAGAACTCACCCGGCGTCAGGTTGAAACGGGCGCGCACAGTGAAGCCACGCAACTGGCGTTGCTCAATGCCGAGCAGACGTATCAGCAAGCAACTATCAACCGCATTCAGGCACAGGCCAATCGCTATGCCGATACCGCCGTGCTCTTTCATTCACTCGGCGGGGGATGGTGGAACCGCGCCGACCTCGTTCAAAATGATTAACTCGATCCGAATTCTTTGCCGGGTCATAACTTTCTCTTCGGTCGCGCTGATGGCGATCGGACTCGGACCGCTCGCGACTGATGTTTTCGCGAGAGGCCGCTCATTTCCCATCGAAGTGACCGGAACCATCATCAATGTCGATCGGACGAGTTATGAGTGTACGTTGCGAGTAGATGAACCCGCTCGCGTGTTGCGGATGGGACCTCGTCGCGATTGTAAGTTCCTAAAAAACGGCGCACCAGCGAAAACGGACATTTTAAAAAAAGGCGCCTATGTAAAGGTCAGCTACTTCGCCACGATCTTTACCGGTAATCTCGCCGTCGAAATCGAACTGAATCCTAAACCTGAAATAGAAAGCGGGATCATCGAGGAAATCGATATTCCCCACCGAAGGCTCATTCTCGCAGTCGGACCTAACGCGCGCCACTTGGCCCTTCGCTGCGCAACGAATGCGAGCTTCATCAAGGCCGGCAAGCCAGCTTCCGTAGCCGCGCTAAGAGTTCGCTCGATCGCTAAAGTGGCCTACTACGCGCCGGCTTTCGCAAGCAAATACGCAGTGAAAATCGACCTCAAGTGAACAAGAACGATTTCAAATTCCGCTAAAACCGTAACCCGAAACCAACCAAACTCATGAAAACTATTCCTATCCTCCTTCTCAGCAGCGTCCTTGCAGTTGCTGGCTGCGCGTTTTCGAAAAAAATGGCAGAGCAGCCAAAGAGAGAACACACGGCATCCATGCGGCTGCAAAAGAAAACTCAAACCTTCGCCGGTAAAGTCGTCTTTGTAGACGGAGCCTATCGATTCGCTCTAAGCGATGATCCCAAGACGCTCCTGCGTTTAACGCGAGCACGACGAGAGAGCGAATTTGCCGCCGAACAGATCAATCTGCGAAAGTACTACGAGAAAACGCTATCTGTTGTTGGAACACGTCAGGATGACTGGATTTGGGGAGCCGATGTTGTCGGGCAATGGACGCCACCCGGTGGCGATACCGGTCCAAACATGAACGCGCCCAAACCGACGAGGCCGTAGCTACAGGTATTGTCGCCAAGCTGCTTGACGCCGTATGCGACTGAGGCATACGATCGGCCTCAAATCCTCCGCGGCAATCGTTGCCACGGATCTAACGTTAAAGGAGGTAGCGATGATCTCAATCAATCGATTAATGACGACGGCGGTGGCTGTGCTTGCTCTTGTGGCGCTATGTCCAGTCCAGGCGGACGTACAGGCGACCGATATGGGAAACGGCGCAGCGTTCAAGGGCGCCAAAATTAAGATGAAGGACAAGGGCGAGGCCGCCTACACGATGTCCTTCAAAGCTGGGAAACAGTTCGAGGCGACGGCGGACGGAACGAAAAACACTGATGTGAACCTGTACGTTTACGATAAATCTGGGAAAGAAGTCGGAAGGGATGACTCACCCGGTCCTAAGTGTTCGGTCAAGATCACGCCGGCGACAGAGGGGACGTACAAGTTCATCCTCAAGAACACTGGCGGTGATAATACTGTGACCTTCAAGGTGAAGGTCGCCAAGTGATAAACTTCGTCTCGTTCGGCGAACTTTCGTAATACAGACACCTCGAAGCCTACGGGGCTCGAACCCCCGTTTGTGTTGGTGGACTATTGCAACCTAACACTGATGACCCTTTGCACACCGATTTTGTACACCGGCGGCCGTTTTTGAGCGCATTTGGGATCAGGTGAGACAACGCGTCAATCGCAGATTTAGCTTCGATAGAGCGTTTGAGAGCACGTAAGAAAAAGTGAGCGCATTCGTTAGGGCATTGTTGCGAACGAGGTGCTCTATCAATGAACACCTTGCGATCATGAGGCCATTCATGTTTTTGATTTTAAACCTTTTCATCATATAGCTCTTGCACAACGTCGGATGTTTGAACTGCGCCGATGTGGCGAAATGGCAGACGCAACGGACTTAAAATCCGTTCCCGCGAAAGCGGGGTATGGGTTCGAATCCCATCATCGGCATCCTCTCGAAAGCATGTTTTCATAGGTGAAAACGGGCAAATTTGAATATTCAGCGGCCTCAAATGGCGGTTTTCGGAAAAGAATTCGGAAAAAATCCAGGGCCCTCCACCAACGTCAGGTCGATCTGACTCATCGTTACGCCCTCGCGTGCGCGCGCGATGTGTCGCGCCTGTCGCAGCGGTATTACCTGTGGATTTGCGCGCAGTAGTAATCGCGGACTGAGAATCATTCGTCAGTGCCCGAATTGTCTGCCACGTCTGCTGCCTAAGCCTGTTAGTCGGAATTACTCCAAACCCACCAGCGGTTTCTGCCTT
>DASZGW010000060.1:0-7487 GCA_035938475.1 Candidatus Udaeobacter sp. | reverse complement strand
GCGGAAAGCGCCGCGAGATGACCGCCCGGGTGAGTTTCAATACTGCCTGCGACCTTGGCTTTCGCGGGAGCCTCGACGAATGGGAGCGCCTCATGGGAGCAGTTGCGAGGCGGTGAACGATTGCAACAGAACGGCCAGTGCCTTGAAGGCGCGATTGAAATCGACCAGAGCAACCGATTCTATGCCGAGTTTGAGCGGCAACTAGCTGCCGATGCCCAGGCCGAGCGACAGGCTGAGCAAGCACAAGCGTGGCAGCTCTTCAAAATGTGCGTGGACTCTGGGCTCTCTTCCGAAGCCTGCGCACGTATCTGGTTGCATTGAGGGAGCTGACCTTTCGCCTTAAAAGTGGCAAGCAGGTGGCAAACAACATTTTTCTTCATGTCGCCGAAATCCGCGTAAATGCTTGATAATGAAGAGCGTGTCTGGATGGATTCGAAACCCCACAACCTTTAGACTTTCAATCTGTGCGCCAGCGGGTTTTCAAGCCGCTGTGTCCAGAAAGCGGAGAACATCTCCTCCGGGCCCACAGAGCAAAGCCCTATATTCCTAATACTGGGTAAACGCGAATGTGAGAATCGCGCAGCCGTAAATCAGCGCGATAACATGCAAACAGCGCCAGCGAAACGTGCTCCGCGTGGTCCAATTGATTTGATCACGCAGCACGTACGGGATGGCGACCCAAAAGAGACCTGCAAGAATCAACAAATAAGCAAGTACAGTTAGGAGCAAGCGGCTTGTCTCGTAGCGAAGAAAAGCTGCGTCGAGCAGCGGCTCCGCGGCCAGCAGACAAAGAATTCCAAGAGCTCGCACGGCGAGGAATTCTCCAACAAAACCCAGCGCGAGTCCGTAGCCGATGGGCAAGGCAATGAGCAGGGGACGCCGAAATGAGGAAAATTCACCCATCTGGATTGTCGCGAGCAGCCAGAACGTCCAGACAAGACAAATGGTTAACAAAAATACGCCGGCCATGTGAGATCGCGGAAACTTCTGTGCAACGCTCGCAAGGTTCGGTTTTAGCAAACCGGGCAGACTGATCAAAACGAGAAGCACCCCTGCGATGATTCCAGCAGCTTGTAAAGAGAGATGGTAAATCACTGGCGGCGGAAAGTGCGCCACGGCGGATTCGTCCGGCGGGCGGCGAATTTTCAACTCGCCGTTCGGCCGATGCAACTTAAAAAGTGCTGCGATCTTTCAGGAGCGGCGCCCCGTAGAAGCTGAACCCGTTAGCGCGTTGCACGTGTACATCAATAATTTCTCCGATCAGTTTTTCGCTGCCCTCAAAGACGACAACCTTGTTTGTGCGTGTTCGACCCATCAATCGTGCTGGATTGGTCTTACTCGGGCCTTCGCAAAGAACTTCAACAGAGCGTCCCATGAGACGTTGGCCAGAGCGGCGCGTTGATTCGTTAACCACCCGGAGCAAATCCTGATTGCGCTGTTCTTTGATGTGCTCATCGATTTGATCTGGCATCTCCGCAGCCGGCGTATCGCGCCGCGGCGAATAGCGAAAAACAAACGCGTTATCAAACTTGACTCCTTCGACCAAATCTCGCGTCTGTTCATAATCCTCTTCGGTCTCACCTGGGAATCCGACGATGATGTCGGTGGTAACAGCAATGCCCTCGCGTGCGTGTCGGATGCGGCGAACAAGATCAACATATTTCTCTGCCGTATAGGCTCGGTGCATCGCTTTGAGAATTTTGTTGGAGCCGGATTGCAACGGTAGATGGATGTGCTCTGCCAGTTTCGACAGACGCGAGATTGCGTCGATCAAGTCATCGCGGAAACCGATGGGGTGCGGGGAGGTGAACCGGAGCCGTTCCAGGCCGTCGATTTCATTCACCGCTTCCAGCAACTGCACAAACGGACTTTTGCCATCGCGTTTCGGAAATTCGTGACGGCCATACAAGTTCACAATTTGTCCAAGTAATGTGACTTCCTTCACACCTCGCGCCACCAACTCCCGCACTTCACCGACAATTTCTGCAACGGTACGGCTGCGCTCTGCGCCGCGCGTGTGCGGGACGATGCAAAAGGTGCAATGCATGTTGCATCCCTGCATGATGGAGACGAACGCGGTCGCCTGCCTCGGTGCCAGTTGTTGATCGCGAATCGTCGATTGCGACCCTGGTTCCTCCGCAGTATCGACGATCGAAAAACGCAGGTCGTCCATTGCGCGATTCTGGTAAGACGCGATCGCCGGGCGCGCCGTTTTCTTTGCCACCAATTCATCCACGTAGTCTGCAACGCGGTGAAATTTTTGCGTGCCAACCACCAGGTCGACATGCGGCAAATTTTTCAGCAAAGACTTGCCCCGCGCCTGAGCCATACAGCCGAGGAAACCGAAAAGCATGTGCGGTCGCTCTTTCGCCAATCGGCCGAGCATTCCCATTTTGCCAAGCGCTTTCTGGTCAGCCATGTCGCGCACGCTGCATGTATTCAACAGCACGACATCAGCTTCCGTTTCGTGCGCGACGCGCTTATAGCCTCGGGCGATGAGTGAGTGAGCGACCTGTTCCGAGTCGCGCTCGTTCATCTGGCACCCATAGGTCTTGATGAAAAACTTGGGCATGGACGGGCGAAAACAATACACGCCCATGCTGCCTCCGTCCAAAGGAGGGCACGAATTTCATGACCCCAGATGGACCAATTCCGCTAGCTTCGTGACAATTCGTGTATTCGTGTCTTAAATCGCGGCATGCCCGAGAAAAAGGATGAACCGCCGGCAATTGGAATCGTTGGAGGCAGCGGTCTCTATCAAATAGAAGAATTGCGTGATACCAGCGAACTCAACATCGATACGCCATTCGGACCTCCATCAGACACGCTCGTTGGCGGAAAGATTAGCGGACGCCAGGTTTACTTCCTGCCGCGACATGGCCGCGGTCACAGAATTTTGCCGCATGAAATCAATCACCGGGCCAACATCTATGCGCTGCGTTCTCTGAACGTTCGCTGGATTATCTCGGTGGCAGCGGTGGGCAGTCTGCAGGAAAAATATGCGCCGCGAGATGTGCTGTTGCCTTCCCAGTTTTATGACCGCATGAGCGGGCGGGCAGTGCACACGTTTTTTGGGGAGGGCATTGCCGCGCACATCGCGTTTGCTGAGCCAATCAGCACGAACCTCCGCAATCTTCTGGCAGAATCAGCGAGATCTCTCGGTGTTGCGGTGCATAACGGTGGCACCTACGTGAACATGGATGGCCCCGCTTTTTCCACGCGTGCGGAATCGGAATTAAATCACCGCAACGGTTTTGACGTGATCGCGATGACAAATTTACCCGAGGCGAAACTTGCTCGCGAGGCGGAGATCGCATTCGCCACAATGGCGATGATCACCGACTACGATTGCTGGAAACTGGAAGAAGAACCGGTCTCAGCGGAAATCGTTCTCAGCCATTTAATGGCAAATGCAGAAACGGCGAGGAAAATAATTGTGGATGTAATCCCACAAATCCCCACAGAGCCGAATTGGCCGGAGCATTTCTCTCTGAACACAGCGCTGATTACCAATCGCAACCTTTGGCCCAAAGCTACGGTCGAAAAACTGAAACCAATCTTGGAACGATTTCTGAGTCAAAATGATGAAACCCGAATGTCGAATGACGAAACAAATCCGAATGCTTAAATGACGAGGGGCTCACGCCCATCTTTTTGTTATTCAGGTTTCATCAACTTGCGAATCGCTTTGCAGAACGCGCAGATTTGACGTTTTTCGTGTGCGGCGCTCACGGTAATGCGCAACCGCGCGGCGCCTTTGGCCACGGTTGGATAGCGGATTGCTGGGATGAGAAATCCTTCGTTTTGCAGCGCAGCCGCAAGGTTGAGCGCCGCTTCCTCGTCGCCGACGACCCAAGGGAAAATTGCGCCGCGAGCGCCACTTTGTTCTTCGTTTGATCCTGCACGCGGCAGAAGTCCCTGCATTAATCTAATTCTTTCCGAAAGCAAAAGTCTTCGCTCCTCGCCTTCTGGTGAGGCAAGAAAATCAACCGCGGCGAGTGCCGCTGCCGCGATTGCTGGCGGCGGCGCCGTGGAATAAATGAATGACCGGGCGCGGTTGATCAGCCATTCGATAAGTGTACGCGAACCGCAAATGTAGCCGCCGCTCGTGCCGAGCGCCTTACTCAACGTTCCCATCTGAATATCGACTTGCTCGCTTACGTTTTCCGCCGCGGCGAGGCCGCGTCCGTTTGGACCAATCACCCCAACTGCATGCGCTTCATCGAGCATGAGCAGCGCACCGAACCGTTTTTTTAATTCAATCAATTCACGTAACGGTGCGCGATCTCCGTCCATCGAAAACACCGATTCAGTGATGATGAGAACGCGCTTACCCGGATGTTCGCGCCGAGCCCATTCAAGATGGCTCTCGAGTTTTCCCACATGATTGTGTGGAAAGACGCGCAGGACTGCGCCGCTGAGTTTTGCGCCATCTATGAGTGAGGCGTGGCAGAGCTTGTCGAGAATGACCACGTCATTTTTGGTGACCAAGGCGGGAATCGTTCCAACCGCAGCAGCGTATCCACTACTAAAGCAAAGCGCAGCTTCGGTTCCCTTCCATTTTGCCAGTGCGCGTTCCAAGCGCAGATGCGGTGACAGACTGCCGCTGACGAGGCGCGATGACCCGGCTCCGACGCCAAATTCGTCGATCCCCGAGGCGGCTGCCTGGCGTAATCGAGGATCGTTTGCGAGACCGAGGTAATCGTTTGACGAGAAGTTAATCAACCGGTGGCCGGCGATTTCAACTTCCGGTCCTTGCCCGCTGCTGATTTCGCGAAGATGTCGATCCAGCGCACGTTCACGCAGCGCTTTCAATTCTTCTGCAAACAGGTCCCGCATCACAGACAATTGAATTGCGCGGCGAACCAATTGAGAATCACAAAATGAAAACGCGTTGCTTTGATCATATCGATTTACGAGTGAAAGACATGGCCGTGGCGAGAAAGTTTTACAGAAAATTTTTGCCGCAGCTTGGATTCGTCGAAGAAAGACCCGGCAAAAAATATCATACCTTTTATTCCGCCGGCGGCGACAAGCCGTCAGAATTTTTTTGTTTCGAACGAGACAAAAGTCATAAGCCTAATGGCACGCGCATTGCATTCTGGGCAGATACTCGCGAAGAAGTGGATCGGCTTGCGAAGTTGGTGCGTAAGGCAGGCGGCAAAGCGCTCGAAGGCCCGGAAATCTGCAGGAGTTACAGTGCCGGTTACTATGCATTTTTCTTCGAGGATCCGGAGGGTAACAAGCTGGAGATTTGCTGCCGCGAGCGTCCGATCATTGCGAAATGACCCGGTTTCGGCGAAGAGTTTAGGAATGACTAAACCGGCGCACGAGCCTGCGATTCTGCAGGAACCACGTCGCCATCGCTACCTCAAGCTGATCGCGCTTTTCAAAATCGGCAAAGGTGTCCTGTTGCTTCTGCTTGGTGTTTCACTGCTTTTCCTGAACGCGCGGACTCGCTGGATGGATGGCCTATCGAACTGGACTGCTGATGAAATCTTGATGGAACACAGCAAGACAGTGAATTATTTACTGAATAAACTGCAAGCCGTGCTCGCCGGAGGTACGTTGCGTGCCACCGGTTTTCTAGCGCTTTTTTACACGGCGGTACTTTTAACCGAAGGAATCGGCGTTTACATGGAGCAGCGATGGGCAGAACTGCTAATGATATTTGCGACAGCGACCTTGATTCCCCTCGAGGTACGTCACATTTGGCATCATCCAGGAGTCGTAGGCGCGCTCATTTTACTGGTGAACTGTTTCATTGTTTGGTTTCTCTATCGCGTGCTTAAACGCGACAAATCCAGCGCGCGCGTCACGCAGGCGGGCGAACTCGTGGAGACGCGTTAGGCAAATATTTTCAACGTCTATTTCACGTAGGCGACGCTACCTAGTGGGGTTTTCCGCGCGGGCCATTTTTGAATGATTGGTTTATCAGCGCGGACACGCTCACAGGAAGCGCGAGCAGCGATTTAGTTTTGCGCCGCGTAGAGCTTGCCTGGCAATGAAGAAGCCCAAAATAGATGATAAACTGAGACTGCTGGGGGATTTCGGGGAAACCGACGCAATCTGTGTCGAGGTACTTAAAAATCCAGCTACCGAGGAAGGCGTTTTGCTCAAGGTAATGACCCGCGGTTCATTCGAGCAAGGCCAGCAGATCTGGATAGTCGATCGCGATGGATCCAAAGTCGGCGCCACGGTTGAAAACGTTCTTGAGCAAACCATCGACAGCGAAGTGACGCTCTCAACGGTGTTACCGGCGTAAGCTGCGCAGGGCTGGGCAGCCAGAGATACGCGTCTCTTTCTTAGCGATTAAGCTCGTTCCCATCTTCCGCAAAGGCGAGTTGGTCTATCAATTCCGAGATCAGACCTTTCTGGTCTCGGCAAGGTGCGGAGATCTGGAGGTTGCCAGCCTACGCTCCCCAGAGGCGACCGCGGCCCTGTCGCATAACGTTTCCCAGATGAAGTGGCGATGAAACGAAGATTAAAACAACGTTGACGCAGTTTCCCGTTCCTACGAGTTAATGAGCGGGAAATAAGCCGCTGAAGCGCGGCTTAACGGAGATCCGTGGGCCGTATTACTCTGTCATAGGCCGGCGTTACCTTAAAGATCTATTCGAAACGATGGGCGCCTACGTCGATTCGCTGAAGTTTGCCGGCGGCTCGTTTACGCTAATGCCAGATCGAGCGGTGCAAGACATCATCGAGCTTTGCCACGGACATGAGGTGCTCGTTTCCACAGGGGTTTCGTTGAGCGCGTTCATGTCCAAGGCGATGATGCCGTGCGCCAGTACGTTAGCCAATGCAAAAAGCTCGGGTTCGATATCATCGAAATCTCAGCTGGGTTCGTCTCGATTCCAACTGACGATTGGCTGCAGCTACTTGAATTGGTGCGCAAATCTGGCCTAAAAGCGAAACCAGAAGTTGGGATTCAATTCGGCGCCGGAGGTGCGAGTGCAGCTGAGGAGCTAAAGGCGGAAGGTACGCGCGACCCGAGCTAGGCCATCGGACAGGCAAAGCGATTTCTCGAGGCCTGAGCGGAGATCATCATGATCGAAAGCGAAGGCTACTGAAAACGTCGATCGGTGGCGCACTGAGGTTCCCGCGAAATTCATAGACGAAATCGGCATGGAGAAGCTGATGGTTGAAGCCGCCGATCCCGATGTGTTCGAATGGTACATCAAAAACTACGGTCCAGACGTGAACCTGTTTGTCGATCACAGCCAGATCGTGCAATTGGAATGTTTGCGGTGACGTCTAAAGGAACGCGCCAATAAGAAACCGGTGTCATCCTGAGCGAAGCGAAGGACCTCTCGCTGGATGCTGCGTCACACAAGATAATCCGTTGTGCAAATTGCTTCGATTTTGAGGTTCCTCGCTCCGCTCGGAATGACTGGTTAGTGCGAGCTAGCGCTCCCGATGTGTTTAACGAACCAATTGCTTGCGAGTTGTGCGACCTTCTCCAGCGTCCCTGGCTCTTCGAAGAG
>DASZGW010000059.1:0-13850 GCA_035938475.1 Candidatus Udaeobacter sp. | reverse complement strand
GCCATTTATGCCGGCCTCACAGCAGCGAGTGGCGGGACTGTGGTCATCATTGACGGCGATTTACAGAATGACCCTGCCGACATTCCAAAACTGCTCGCTGAAATCGGGCATGGCGCCGATCTTGTCTGCGGCTATCGCGTCAAGCGCCAGGACACGCTCGTCAAGCGTGCGACGAGTCGGATTGCAAACGCCGTACGCAGTCGCTACACAAAAGACGGGGTGCGGGACACCGGTTGCACCCTTAAAGCGATGCGGCGCGAGTGCATGAGCACGCTGCTTCCATTCAAGGGCATGCACCGTTTCATTCCCGCGCTGGTCAAAGCCGCCGGCTATCGGTTGGTCGAAGTTCCGGTGAACCATCGTCCCCGTCGCTTCGGCCAAAGCAAGTACGGCCTCGGCAATCGCGCTTTGCGCGCCACTATCGATATGTTTGGAGTCCGCTGGCTGCTTTCGCGGCGATTGAATTACAGGATTCGCGAGAAGATGTGACGATGAGACACAGGTACAACGTGGCAAATCTCGCTTGTCAACTTAGAGGCTCCCGCTAAGCTTCCCCTCCCGTACCGGGAATTCGCATGTCGTTGGCCAATTTACTTTCTGTCGAGCAAATCATCCCCGAGATGAAAGCAACGGAGCGCTGGGCCGCCATCGTTGAACTGATCGATCTTCTCGTCAGTCTGGGCAAAATCAAAACGGAAGACCGCGATCCAATTCTCGCTTCACTGAAACAGCGCGAGGAAACAATGAGCACAGGCATTGGGTTCGGAATTGCCATTCCACATTGCTCTTCCGATCGGCTCGAGGAAGTGGTGGCCGCGTTCGGAAGATCAACAACCGGCATCGAGTTTGATGCGCTGGACAATGCGCCGGTCAAGTTTGTCGTGCTTTTCATCGTCCCGAAAAATCAATTTCAAACGCACCTCCGTACTCTCGCCTCGATCGCAAAATTTCTGAACGATCGCTCTGTGCGCGAAAGCCTGGCCAGCGCAAAATCCGCTGACGAAATTTTGTCGATCTTTCGCGATCGTTCGTAAGCTGTAGTTGTCGATCTCTGGACGACGCGGCGCGCGGATGCAAAAGACCTCAGCGTCGCGCGTCGCAGAGCGATGCGGCTACAAACTGACCTCTATTACCGATGGAAACTTTTCAATCACTTCTCGCAAAGAAGCTTTCCAACGCCTTGGCCGCTGCCGGCCTGCCGAACGCAGGCGAATTAACGCCAGCAACCGATCCGCGCTTCGGCGATTACCAGACGAATGCGGCTCTGGTGCTCGGAAAGCAGCGGGGCGAAAATCCGCGTGAAATTGCGGAGAAAATCGTCGGGCATCTTAATGTTGGCGACCTTTGCGAACCGCCAGTAATCGCAGGTCCCGGTTTCATCAATTTTAAATTGCGTCCTGGCGCTGTTGCTGAAAAAACCGCCGACGTCCTGGGCGATGAAAGACTCGGCGTCGCGGAGACAGAATCGCCTCGCCGCATCGTGATTGATTTCGGATCGCCCAACGTGGCCAAGCCGATGCACGTCGGCCACATCCGGAGCACCGTCCTGGGCGACGCGCTGGCGCGTATCGCGACGTTTCTCGGGCACGAGCTGATCCGCGACAATCACATCGGCGACTGGGGCACTCAATTCGGCATGGTAATTTACGGCTGGAAGAACCTGCTGGATCAGCGCGCGCTTCAGCGAAATCCACTGGCAGAGATCGTCCGCATTTACAAGGAGACGAACGCGTTGGCGACCAGCGATCCCACGGTTCGGGAAGTCTGTCGCCAGGAACTGGTAAAACTGCAAGGAGGAGACAAGGAAAACATCGACATCTGGAACGAATGCGTCGCCTTCTCCATGCAGGACTTCGAGCACGTGTACGAATTGCTCGATATTCATTACGACATCCAGTGCGGCGAAAGCTTTTACAACGACCGGCTCCCAGGCGTAGTCGAACGCTTGCTCAAATCCGGAATTGCTGAGATCAGCGAGGGCGCGGTTGTCGTTTTCTTTCGCGATATCCCGGAGTTGGCGGACAAGCCATGCATCATCCGGAAACGCGACGGCGGATTTAATTACGCCACCACCGATATCGCGACAGTCGATTATCGCCTCGACGATTTGAAAGCGGACAGTGTTTGGTACGTGGTCGGCGCCCCGCAAACGCTACATTTCAAACAAATTTTCGAGATTGCCCGGCGACAGGGTTATCAAGCCGATCTTCGCCACATCACATTTGGCAGCATCCTGGGTGAAGACCGCAAACTGATGAAAACGCGCTCAGGCGAAAACGTCCCGTTGCGCGAACTGCTCGAGGAAGCATTCCGGCGCGCACGCAAGATTATCGAGGAAAAAAATCCGGACCTGAGCGAGGCAGAGAAGATCGACGTCGCACAGAAAATCGGAATCGGTGCGGTCAAATACGCTGATCTCTCACAGTACCGGATGACCGATTACGTTTTTTTATGGGACAAAATGTTGTCCCTCCAGGGAAATACAGCACCGTATTTACAAAACGCATATGTGCGAATTCGCTCAATTTTCCGCAAAGCTGGCGAATCTCCTGTAGCCACTCCCTTGGGGGGCGTTACGGAGAAGACCGGTCAGAGGCCCGTGGCCACAACGCTCACCCTAACGAATCCTGCCGAAATCAATCTAGCCAAACGCCTGTGTCGGTTTGCGGAGATCGTTCCCCAAGTACTGAACGACTTCCGTCCGAACATTCTGGCAAATTACCTCTTCGAAGTGGCGAACGGCTTCCATACATTCTATGAGGCTTGTCCGGTTTTGAAATCGGAAGAACCGGCGCGCAGCTCGCGACTGGCCTTGTGCGATCTCACCGGGCGCGTTCTGCATCGCGGCCTCGATCTTCTCGGGATCAAGGTGCCGGAAAAGATGTAAGCGCTCTGTCATCCCGGGCGCAGCGGAGCGAAGTCGACGGATCCCGCTGAATTAGCTTTTGGTTTCGCAACGTGATTCCTCGACTTCGCTCGGAATGACAGGAAATTGCATCTGTGCCCGCAATCCATCCGCGCATTCCAACCTGCACCTACCGATTGCAATTCAATCGTTGGTTCACCTTTTCGCAGGCACGCGAGATCGTCCCATATCTCAACGCGCTGGGAATCAGTGACGTGTATGCATCGCCATATTTTCAGGCGAGCCCGGACAGCCTGCACGGTTACGACATCACCGACCACAACAAACTCAACGCAGCGATCGGTTCGCGCGAGGATTATGAGGCGTGGATCGGCGAGCTCCATGCGCATGCGATGGGCCAGATCCTCGACTTTGTCCCGAACCACGTGGGGATTGCTGAACCGCTCAATGAGTGGTGGATGGACGTGCTCGAAAATGGGCCGAGCTCCAGATACGCGCCTTATTTCGATATCGACTGGCAGCCGCTCAAGTCCGATCTTCGCGGTAAAGTTCTGCTGCCGATATTGAGCGATCAATATGGGCGCGTTCTCGAGCGCGGTGAGCTGCAAGTGCGCTTTGAAGAGGGAACGTTTTATTTGCTCTACGGCGAGCGCAGACTGCCGATCGCCCCGGGGACCTATCGATACGTTCTGGAAATTGCGTTGCGAAATCTCTCTGAACACAAAGAGGAAGACTTCTATGCGGAACTGCAAAGCATTCTGACTGCGCTCGAATATTTGCCAAAACGCACCGAAACCGATCCAAAACGCATCGCGGAGCGGATTCGTGAAAAGGAAATTATCAAGCGGCGTCTGGAACGCCGTTGCGCGGAAGCACCACAAGTCCAACAGGCAATTGAAAAGGCGCTCGTCCAGATCAACGGGGAGCCCGGCGACCCGCGCAGCTTTGATGCGCTGGATCAACTGCTCAACGCGCAGTCTTATCGGCTGGCGTTTTGGCGGGTCGCCGCAGAGGAAATTAATTACCGTCGCTTTTTTGATGTGAATGACCTGGCCGCAATTCGGGTCGAACTGCCAAAGGTCTTTGACGCCATTCACCGACTCGTTCTTGAGTTGGTGAGCGCGGAAGCAGTGACAGGACTTCGCATCGATCATCCCGACGGTCTTTATCTGCCGCGGGAGTATTTTGAAAAGCTTCAGCAGCGTTCCGCGAAAGCACTCGGGATCGGACTGCCCAAGGACGGGCGGGCCATTTACATGTTGGCCGAAAAAATTCTGATGGGCTCCGAAACGCTGCGCAAGGATTGGCACGTACACGGAACCACTGGCTACGATTTTGCGAACCAACTGGTGCGGTTGCTGGTTGATTCCTCGGCCGAAACACCGATCACAAAAACGTTCCATCGCTTCATTGGCCACTCGATGCCGTTTGGCCACCTGCTGTATGCAAAAAAACTGCAGGTCATGAAGTTGTCGCTGGCCAATGACGTCGATGTGCTGGGCAACATGCTCGACCGGCTTTCCGAGCAAAGCCGATGGTATCGCGATTTCACGCTCGAGGCGCTTTCGCGTGCGGTGCGTGAGACCATCGCTTGTTTTCCGGTTTACCGAACATATCTGGCGCCCGGTCAGCCCGTGACTGAGGAAGACAGGCAGATTGTCGAACGCGCCATCGCCGCGGCGAAGCGGCGAAATCCGGCCATGGAAGAATCGATCTTCAATTTTCTTCGTGACGTATTGCTCTTTCGCTTTCCGCCAAACCTCGACGCCAAGGCGCGCGCCGAGCACACGCATTTCGTTCTAAAGTTTCAGCAGGCTACGGGACCGATCATGGCCAAGGGGCTCGAGGACACTGTCTTCTACATTTACAACCGGCTGGCGGCGCTGAACGAAGTGGGCGGCGACCCGCAACAGTTTGGATTAAGCGTTGCGGCATTTCACGAGCGGAATATTAATCGACAGCACAATTGGCCGGCGTCGTTGCTGGCCACTTCGACGCATGACACAAAACGCAGCGAGGATGTGCGCGCTCGAATAGTGGCGATTTCTGAAATCCCGGAGCTTTGGCGACGTTCGCTGCAACGATGGCGTGCTGCTAATCGTCGCTGGAAGCGAACGATCCACGACGTCGAAGCCCCGGACGCCAATGAAGAATACCTGCTCTATCAAACTCTGTTGGGAACATGGCCGATGCAGACCAGCGGCGAACCAGAAACGACGGCAACACCGGGTTACATCGAACGAATTCAAGCGTACATGGCCAAGGCGCTTCATGAAGCAAAGCTCAACACAAGTTGGATCCAGCCAAACGAAGAATGGGACGCAGCGATGCGCGATTTCGTCACAAAAATTCTGGACCCATCTCCGCGCAATAAATTCATTCCACTATTTATTCCGGTCGCGAAAGAGATTGCGCGGCTCGGCGCCGTTAATTCGCTTACCCAAATACTGCTCAAGCTGACTTCACCGGGAGTGCCCGACATCTATCAAGGCAACGAGATTTGGGATTACACCCTGGTCGATCCCGATAATCGGCGCCCGGTCGATTACAAGCGACGTCGCGGAATGCTCGAATCGCTGGCAACAGCCAATGCCCACGACCTTGTGCGCGACTGGGCTGATGGCCGGATTAAGATGTTTCTAACGCAGCGCGTCTCGCAATTTCGACGGGAGCACACTGAGCTTTTTCAGCATGGAGAATATTTGCCACTCACGCCGAGCGGCACACTCGCCGAATGCTGCGTCAGCTTCGCCCAGGAGCTGGAAGACCAATGGATTATTGTAATCGCACCGCGACTTTCTTCTCATGTTGGTTTTCCGCCGATCGGTGAGAGTTGGAAAGACACAATACTCGAACTTCCTGAAACGCTCCCGTTGGTACACGCGCACGATCTTTTTAGCTGTCGTCCTATTCCTGTGCAGGATCGACGAGTGAAAATCGCCGATGCACTGTCGATCCTGCCGTTCGCCGTGATCACGAACCTGTAGCCGCTTCGCTGTGCGAAGCGTCGCCCAGAGAGCGACGGCTATGGATTACGCGCGCAGTTTTCCGAAAAGATCGACAAGCCACCCTGCAAAGTTGCCAAGATTTGTCAGTAAATCTGAGGCGAAACCTGCAAACGTAATCTGCGGGGACGCAAGAATGAGCATCACGCTTAGCAGCAGCAGGTTCATCAAATAGATTGTAACGAGCGAGAAGAACGTGCCCTGATCGCTCAGGTCGGTTTGATTTTTCGGAATCATCCAGCACGTGAACGTGAAATGGAACGCCCACGTGGCGCCGATCACAGCGTAAAGCCATCGGCCGTACGGCTGCATATTCACGAAAAGGCTGAACGCGCCATAGATTGCGATTGCCAAAATGCTGTAGAGCGGGAAAAAATACGGCGCGAGTGCGATCCAAAAGTTGGCCTTGTCAGTAACTACATGCCCACCGTCACGGCTAACGCGAAACCGGCTGACGCGTCCACCCATCAACCAAACCCAGAGCGCGTGGGTCAATTCGTGTCCGAAAACATAAATGAGGATCGGGCGCGGAAGACCGAAAAACGCGATCAACCACAGAATTGCGCCCAATGAAAAAAACCAGAATTCTTCGCCGGCCCAAAGACGTTGCGTGACCGCTGCACGCGCGAAAGCGGTAAAAAATGTCTGACTCAGAATTGCGCAGATCGGCAACAGAAAAATCGCAAAAACGAATTTCACCCAGCGTGTCGGCACTGTGAGCGGATCCGACACCGGAACAAGTGTTCGCGCCCGAGCGACATTGCGGACAATCCTCCGGCCGCGCTTGGAATTGCGCTTTCCGCGATTGTTTGCCGATCTTCTCTTTCTTGCAGCCAAAGTTGCCGCAGATTACGCAGAGTTAGTCAGCTAAAATCAAGACGGAACCGCGAGATTGCAGATAGAGCTGACGAATCAAAAGCAGGCGGTCCGCCTGCAAATATCGAGACGTTACCCGACAACGGCGATCACGCACGTCCCATGTAGGCGCCAGTGCGCGTGTCGATCTTGATCGTCTCGCCTTCCTTGATGAAGAGCGGGACGTTGATAGTCTTGCCGGTCTCGAGCGTCGCTGGCTTGGTCACATTGCTCGCTGTGTCGCCGCGTAGTCCCTCTGCGGATTCGGTTACTTTGAGGCTGACTGATGCAGGCAACTCAACCTCCACTGGTTTGCCCTCTGCGTAGAGGACCTGCACGGAAAGATTTTCCACCAGGTAATCTTTGGCCTCGCCGATCAGATTCTCTTGCAACGTGATCGTGTCGTACGTCTCAGGATCCATGAAATGATACCCGTTGCGATCCTTGTAACTGAATTCGAGCTGTTTTCGCTCGATCTCGACCAGCTCCACCTTGTCGGTCGAGCCAAAGCGAACATCGGCGCTCTTGCCAGTATTGATGTAGCGGATAATCGCCTGGACGAAGGCGCGCAAATTTCCGGGCGTGCGATGATGGACTTCGAGCACAATGGCGGCGTTGCCATTGTATTTTATGGCCATTCCTCTGCGAAGATCGTTGGCTGCGGGCATGATTTCTGTGAGGTAATTGGTTAAAAAGTTACATCGCTACAACGTAAGCGTCGCAACGTCGACGCGGGGACGCGAAGGTTACACGCGTCCGGTGAGATCGCAACTTTCCGGGAGCGCGCTATAGCAATTTCAACCGCGTCAGGTCCTGCGAATCGACGATACCAACAGGCACGTCGTCATCATCAACCACGACCAGGTCGTCGATGCGATGGCGTTCTAGCAGATTAAGAACCTCAACAGCCAGCTTATCTTTGTGCACTGTGACTGGGTTCAACGTCATCAGGTCTGCAACGAGTCGTTCGCCGATCTTTGAATCGAATTGAAAATGCCGTACGAAGTCGCCATGGGTAAAAATACCGAGCAACTTCTGATTTTCGTCGGTTACAACTGCCGCGCCGGCACGCACGCTAGTCATTGCCTTCAGCACGTCACGCACGGATGTGTCGGTAGAAACAATCGCCATGGCTTCGCGTGGCCGCATGACCTGGTGCACACGCATCAGCATGCTGCGGCCGATCATTCCACCGGGATGAAACTTCGCAAAATCTCCCTTGTCGAAACCGCGCGCTTCCAGCAGCACCATCGCCAGCGCATCGCCGAGCGCGAGCATCACCGTGGTGCTCGACGTCGGAGCGAGGTTCAACGGGCAAGCTTCCTGTTCGATGTTTACGTCGAGAAACAGATGCGCGTTCTGCGCGAGAGTCGATTTCGGATCCCCGCACATGGCGATGATCCTGACTTGGAAGCGGGCGATCGCCGGCAGAATCCGAACCATTTCTTCCGTCTCCCCGCTTGCGCTTAAAGCTAAAACAACGTCGCCGTCGGCAATTACGCCGAGGTCGCCATGCAACGCGTTCGAAGAATCGAGCACCACCGCCGGAGATCCGGTGCTGGTGAGGGTGGCGGCGATCTTTGCTCCGATGTGTCCTGACTTACCAACTCCGACCACAACGACTTTGCCCCTTGCATCGGCCGTCTCCTTGATCAGTTCAACGGCTCGGGAGAAATTTTCGCCGAGACGTTCCCGCAATCGCTTGAGCTCAAAAATTTCTATATCCAAGACACGTTCGGCCTTTTCAAGGTAGTCCATCGAAGTATATATAATGAGGGCAGGTGTTGCGACGGGCAAGAATTTGCACGTCTGGAACGAAAGGAAAAAACATGAAAACATTAATGATCGCAATCCTGGCTGCGCTGGTTACGACCGCTTCGGCACAAGAATTCAGGGCACCAATCGGCCCGCAAAAACCAGTGCGCGCGATGGCCACCCCGCCGCCCCTTTTACAACGCCCCGCGGTCGAGGGAGTGATTCCGCGAGGACTTAGCGACGGCCGTAACCCGTTCCAGATGCTCAATCCCTGGGCACCAGCGCGCTACGGCACATGGGTAGAGAGTACGTCGTTCGACCCGAACCACCCCGGAAAATGGAACGGCATTAAACTGTTCGAGATTATCTTTTGATTTAGGGTTAGAGAGAGCGCGCCACGCGCGTGCGCTCCCTAACAAGACGCCTCGGGTCTGATGTCGTGGACCTATTGTTCGTAACTGACGACTTGTGCCGCAGGCTTGCTCACGTCCAGTTGGGTGCTCACTTTTTGGATTTGCGCGGCCTGCTCTTTGAGCTGGGCAGTGAGAAGCTCTATTCCTTTTTGCTGCTGAGCGATAATTGCCGCCTGGTTCACCATTTTGGAGTTTAGTTGCGTGATGTTGGCCTTTTGTTCTTCGACTTTCTTGTGCTCTTTAAGGAACTCGTTGAGCAACATCGCGTTGACCGCATCGTAGCGCACGGTTAAAGGCTGGCCGTCGACGTCGCGCACACAAGGTCGGAATTTACCTCGGCCACGTCTTCCGCAATCAAACCAAATTGCGGCATGTCTCCTGCTTTTTTCGTGTCTGCGTTCTTGTAATGAAACGTGACCGGTTTGAGCGCCAGGATGACTTCGCTGGTTTGGTCCATCGGTTTAATGTCTTTCTTAAAGCGGCGCGAGGAGTTACTCGTGCCGAGCTGGCCATCGGAGTCCACGATCACATTTATGCCGTCGAGGTTTCCAACTGTAGCCCCGCGAATGTTACCGATATAGCATCTGTTACTTACGTCGAAGGCAGTAGCATCGCCTGGGGAGCCGATGGAAATAACGTTATCGCCCGAAGTCTGGTTGGCGCCGGCTTCGCGGCCGATGCCTATGTTGCTGCTGCCGGTGGTGTTCCTAAGCGCTCCCCGGCCAAAGGCTTGGTTGTTGATCCCGGATATGTTCTCCCGCAGTGCGGCGGCACCGACTGCGGTGTTGCTGCTGCCGTCCACGTTGGTCAATAGGGCAAACAACCCGACGGCTGTGTTGTCGGAGCTTGTGCTGTTAAGGAGTGCGTCACGACCGACGGCGGTATTCTCAACGCCAGTCGAATTGGTAAAAAGCGCGAATGCACCAGTTGCTGTGTTGGATCCGCCTGTCGTGTTACTTTAAAGCGCCCCGGCGCCAACGGCCGTATTTTCACTGGCAGTGTTGGAAAGGAGCGCGCCGGCGCCGACACCTGTGCAGAAATTACCGTCGGTGAGGCTCAGGAGCGAGAATATGCCAAATGCTGAATTGTAAATGCCGGTGGTAAGGCTTTGAAGAGCTCCTTGCCCATCCCCCGTGTTGGTTGCGGGGAGAGGACCTGGATCTGGTGTGGCCGGGGCGGCGCTTTGCACTTGTTCTGGTGTGTCTGTGGCGCTTTGCACTTGTTGGCAAAGCGCGAAGCACACCAGAATAAGCGGGATGAGAACGAACCCGCGCGGCGAACGCGCGTAGTTCGTCGAATTTCTGAGACTTGCCCTAGAGGATTTGAGTGTGTCGAGGAGTATCTTTTTCATAATCTGCACATTTTTGCCTCCTTCGCGGTTTTTTGGAAATACGCAGAATTGCGTACGAATTCTATTGGCCGGCGCTCCCGTTTCCTGTTAAGAAAGCCGACAGGAAGACTTCTATGTCCCAGACAGAACAGGGCAGCTTGGAGGCATTAGCTTCGTTAGCGCTGACGCCGCGCGAAGCCGAAGTCCTTTTCTGGATTTCACAGGGCAAGAGCAACCACGATATCGGTGTTATTCTCGGCGCAAAAACCGGCACTATTTGCAAACACGTCGAACATATTTTTGGCAAGCTCAATGTAGAAAACCGGACAGCGGCCGCAGTAATTGCGCTCGAAACGTACCGCTGCGTCACGCCGGTAGCTGAAAGTAAACCTGCTCAGCCTTGGGCTGCGATCACCGGGTTGATCACGACGCAGCTCTGTGCGGTATGGTCAGATAGTTGCGAATTTTGCGACGAAATCGCGCGCCTGGTAGCCTGAGCCGGATCGTCTGACGAGCGCGCTCACAAGCCCTTTTTTTCCGCCTCAGGCACCGGAACGTCAGAGGCTCTTGCTGGTTATTGCTCCCCTTGCGCGAGCTGCGCAAAAAACTTTGCCAACTGCGAACGCACCGCCTGAAACGACAGGTGCTCTAGCGCGCGATGCTCTGATTCACTCACAATGGCGCCGCGCAAATCGGCGTTCTTCAACAAGTCGAGCGCCATCGAAGCAATCTCGGTAATCGCCCGGCCCTCGCCGCAAGTTCTCGAAAATGCAATTCGTTCAATCGCGCCGTCGCCGCCAACACAGGGGATTCGACAGAGGAGAGCATCGCCGGCAACCTGACCGGGCACATGGCTGCGATCTAGCTGCAAGACGATCTTATGCCGCGCCACGTCCCGTAGATAATCCGGATACGATTTCCGCTTCTCAATTACATGGAGTTTTTCTTCCGGAAATTTCAGCTCGGAAAGCAAACGCCCCGCTTTATATCCATCCAGATTAACGACGGTAACTGGTTCGCCCGTCGCGTCACAAAGCTGGCGCGCAATCAGCAGCGCTGCGAAATGATTGCGCGATGGCACGTCCCATTCGCGTGTGCCAACAAAGATTCCAGATTGCTCGTCCGGGGGCAGACAAAAATTCCATCTTTGATCTTCAACAGGATAAGGCGTCGGAATAAATGCCACGCGCCTCAGGCTCCGGCGAGCGCTCTGATAGATTTCCGCGGCTTCCGGAGTTGTAGCAATGCATCCATCCGCTTGCGCCACAATTTTCATGAAGCGCGATAATCTGGCGCGGTCGCATAGCTGTTGGCCGATCTGATGGAGTCCAGTTTCCTTGAACGAAACAACAACGGTGCGACCATGTTTTTTCAGGTCGGCCAATGCGCGCTCCGAAGCCCGAAAATCGCCGCGCAAAAGCAGGAGAACCGGTGTGTTCTCCGCGATGGCGCGACGCGGGTTATGGTGAAAAACTCCCTGCGTACAGGCAGCAAAGGCGTGGAAGTTGGTCGGCGGATGCGCGCCTTCACCTGGCGCGGCCACGCTGTGAAACTCTTCTTCCGGATCGCGCCCACCTGGATTGAGAACAGTCAGTCGAAAATCCTCTGCGCCCTGCAATGTCATTGTTAGATAAGCCCGCGAATCACGCGAATTGACGTGAAGTACGGGTGATAAAAATGACGAAACACTAATGACGAAGGAATGACGAAATCAAAAACCCCGCCAAGTACGTCGTCATTCGAATCTCCGTCGGTACTCTTCATTCTGCATTTGGCGTCAATCCGCGTGATTCGCGGGTTCAAATCGCTCATTCGTCGGCATCGTGCGGCGGGGGCGTTGCGGATTTCAAAAGGGGTTCATCCTCGCCTTCCTGGTCCAGAGGTTTAACCGGTATTGCGCGCCGGATTTCGACCGGTTTTTTATCCTGCGGTTGGACCGGGATTGCTTTTCTGATCTCAGGAGCAGATTCCGCCGTTTGAGTACTGGATCCGTTGCCGCTCCCGCCGATGTTTGCTGTTTTCACTCCGCTCTCTTTGGCTACGGAGTCGCTCTTTTGATTTGCGGCGGCTTGAACGGCTGGCTGCGCTGCCAGCTCAGGTTTCAATGTTGGCTTAAGAGAATTGTAAGGATCCGTGTCGGCTAATAATGTCGGACCTTTTACGGCGATTGGCGTGACCTCACTCACGTCTACAGCCAATGCGGCGCGTGGCAAATCGCTCGAAGAGAAAAAGCGAGCAAGACGAGCACGGGGTTCACCGTGGACATTGCAAGGCTCAGTAGGGAGCTGCGACTGAGTGCCGATCTCCATGTAAGTGGTACGCCGCTGAACCGTTTCGCCAGTCGCTGTCTTGACCGCGTCATAACATTTGTCGGTGGCGAGCAGCCCAGACCTCGAACAAATCTCGACCTGCTTCAGTCCGCCCGAGGTGGATGTCGGCTGCTTGATATCTCCGGCTGGATAGTGGTCAGCGGCGGCATTCATGACGTCCACCCAAACCGGCAGCGCTAGCTCGCGTCCAAACGCGCCGCGATAAATCTTTTGCGGTTTATCGAAACCTGCCCAAACGGCGCAGGTGAAATTGGAATCGTACCCGGCAAACAGCGCATCAGTAAAATCGTATGCGGTTCCGGTTTTACCCGCTGCCGGAATTTTCTTGAGACCAAATTGCGTGAAGGCAGCTTTGCCTGTCCCTGATTCAAGCGCGTCCGCAAGGCAGGAATGCACTTCGTACGCGGTTTCAGGTTTGGTGACTAACTTCCGGATACTCTCCCGTTTCGCGTCCCAAACCAGAGTTCCATCCTTTTCTTCGATGCGCTCCAAAATGTGTGACACGTTTGGTCGCCAGCCGCCGTTAGGGAATATCGTGTAAGCGAGCGCTAGCTCGGCCAGTGTAACCTCGCTGCTCCCGAGAAACGTGGCCGGATAAGGACGAAGCGGGGAATGAATGCCCGCCGCAGCGCAAAGCTGCAACATCGTGTCAACTCCCGCGTCCATCCCAATTCGGACGGTTGCGCCATCTTTTGATTTCGCCAGAGCTTGTCTCGCCGTCATCGTGCCTTCATAACGGTTCTCGGCGCTTTCGGGGCCCCATTCCCCCAGAATTCCGGTTGTGCCACCGATCATGACTGCGCGATTATCCAGTGGCGAATCTTCTACCAGCGATCCGGGATACATTCCTTTTTCGAAAGCAGCCGCATAAACAAATGGCAACATTGCAGTCCCAGCGGGCCGGCGCGCTTGCAACGCGCGATTATATTGGTTGTGCTCGAAATCGCGTCCACCGACCAGCACCAGAATATCGCCCGTTGCATTGTCCAGACCGATGACCGCACCCTGGAGATACTCAGGCGCAGGCTGGTTTGACATCGTGCCGTTGGCTTTGGCCTTGCGAAACGATGCTGCGTACTGGGCGTAAGTGTGGTGATTGTAATCGGGGCGTTGTTCGATCTGTTCGAGATTCTTTCGCAAGGCATCTTCGGCAATTTTTTGAAGATCGACATCGATTGTCGTGTGAATCCGATAGCCTTCGTTGATTGCACGGTCCCATCCGACGGCTGCGATCACCTGCTGACGGATGTAATCCACTGCGTAGGTCTGCCCCTGCGCGTTTTGCCGACTTCCCGC
>DASZGW010000058.1:0-4450 GCA_035938475.1 Candidatus Udaeobacter sp. | reverse complement strand
AAAGTTCGTCATAAACGCTCCGGAGTTGATCAGATTGCTGCCGTGAGCCACTTCGACGTTATTTAGTTTGACGTGGATGTCGGTGTTAATGCCGTTATAAAACAGATCTTCCTCAATCGTTGGGCGAAATGTTCCGGTACCAAAAACATATCCGACTTTTATTCCGCCGAAGCCGCCGATGTTTTCATCTCGCGAGATGCGAACATTGTCGCCATTGCTAAAATTAAAATCACGGCTCGTGGCAACATCCTGATACACATTGGCGCCGCCTTCCAAGGCAACGTACCAGCCGGTGCCAAAAGGACATTCCACCGTCGGCTTCGGTGCGGGAACTACTCCCTTATAGTCGCCTGCCAAGGCCGAGCTGCCGATCAGTGCACAAATGCCAATTGAGAAGAGAATGATTCGTTTCATAATTTGCTATGGTCGATTCGAGACAATGCATTTGCTATTGGACCTTAGTCTTACGCGCTCAGCGAGACGCTGGATGCGTTCAGCGGTCCGGCTAAAGCGTGGACTAATTCAGAATCAAGCGAGGCTTGTGATTTGTGCAGCCGCTATCGGGGCAGCAGCGCTTTTGTAACGAGTTCCACCAGAACCTCGTCCTCGAACGGTTTTGCAAGAAAGCCGAAAGCGCCCGCATCCAGGGCGGCTTGGCGAATCGACGGATCCTCCCGTCCAGTTATAAAGATGATCCGGGTCTCGGGGGAGTCCCGCCGGAGACAGGTTTGCACTTCCAAACCGTTCATGTCTGGCATCCATACGTCGAGGACGGCCACGCGACATCGGGAATGTTCGAGGCTGGAAAGAAAGTCGGACGGGTAACTAAATTTCTGCACGGCAAAACCGGCCGATGTCAGCAGTCTGCCCAGCGCCTTCAGCATCGAAGCGTCATCATCGAGCAACCAGATACGATTGCGGTCGGAAGCGCTCATATTGAGCCCCTCGCGTCCGGTTTTATCAAAACTGTAGAAAACTTGCATTGGGCATCTATAATTACTTGTCGAAGAATGAACTTGTTAGTGTGGGATCCTTGTCGATGGAACGCTATAAGACCTTAGTCTCATCTCACCGACACCGACCTTCCCCTTTCAATACGTGAGACGAGCGGCGAACGGATGTCTTCGATTTTACCGCCACCAAAAGAACTAGGCCGCCTTTGACTTGTCTTCTCTTGCCTCAGGGAGGCGGACCGTAAAACGCGCGCCGCCGTCGGCACAATTTTCTCCCGAGAGCGTACCTTCGTGCGCTTCGATAATGCTGCGGGCAATCGCCAGTCCCATGCCGGTCCCTTCCGCTTTGGTTGAAAAGAAAGGCTCGAAAAGTTGTTCGACAATGCCGCCGGGAAAGCCGGGCCCCGAATCGCGCAGACTGACCACAATTTCTCCTTTTCCATTGCGGCGTCCACTGATGACCAGCCGCCGTGCGTCGGGACGGTTCACCGACATGGCTTCGAAGGCGTTCATCGTGAGATTGAGAAGCACCTGCAGCAGCTGGACGCGATCCGCCATCACACTCCCGGCTTTGGAATCGATCTCCGTAGTCAGAGCGATCTTCCGTGTCAACGCGTCCGCTTTTACGATCCGAAGCAGATCTCGGATAATTTCATCAACGCGGACGAGCGAACGGGTGGTTTTCCCTTTGCGCACCATGTTGCGTATACCTTCGATCACCTCTCGTGCGCGGTGCCCGTCCGCCACGATGTCAGCGAGCAAATCATTCAACTCGGTGGTTGTCACGTTGCCGCGTGCGATCAGACGCTGCCCGGCGTTCGCATTCGTTACCATGGCGCCAACCGGATTGTTTACTTCGTGCGCGAGCGAAGCCGCCAACTCTCCCATCAAGGCCAGGCGTCCCACTCGTTCCCGTTCCATGTTTTGCAGCTGATGGTCCAGTTCGGCCTGCTTGCGTTCGGTGATATCAATACACGAACCGATATAACCGAGAAATTCGCCGTCATCGGAAAATCGGGGCGTTCCGATATCCAGGACCCAGCGGTGCTCACCATCATGTCGACGTAAGCGGTATTCCATCGCAAACGGTTGCCTCGCGTCAAAGGCCTTCCGGTAAACATCGAGACAATGAGCAATGTCTTCCGCGTGTACTCCTTCAGCCCAGCGGTCGCCGCATTCCTGTTCCATCGTGCGGCCGGTAAAATCGAGCCAGCCTTTGTTGAAAAAGATGCAGAGTTTGTCCGTGCCCGACATCCAGATCATCACCGGTGCCACGTTGGCGACGGTCCGAAAACGCGCCTCGCTTTCTCTGAGCGCGTCCAATGCGTGTTTGCGCAGCGTAATGTCGCGCGACACCCCGCGCGCGAGGGCTGGTTTGCCATGTTTGTCTAACTCGACGCTGCCGTAACCAGCGATCCAGCGTGTGCTTCCGTCCGGCAGCGTAATGCGATATTCGCTCTCATGGTCGCGTCCGCCGTGCTTCAACAGGTCCTGCACAATTTGCTTCAAACGTTCGCGATCCTCGGGGTGCACTACCTGGAGCAATCGCTCAAGGGTCACTGGTTCCGACTCCGCGATGCCGAACAATTTTCTCCATTTCTGAGTTACCCAAAGTTCGTCATCTCGGATGTTCCAGTGCCACAGACCAAGGTGCGCCGCGTCGGCCGCGAGGTTAATCCGCGCTTCGCTTTCGCGCAGCGAAGCTTGGCTTAATTGAAGTTTTTGGGAGATGTGTAACGCGGCAAACAGGTCGTAGCTTAGTTCGAAGGTCATGGCTGCGATGATTACGGCAAATGGAAGGTCGAGGAGATAGCCAAGCGCTGGCATGTTCCTCAGGTGAATCAGCATTCCCAGCCCCGCCGCCAGCACGTCGTAAGACGCGATACTCCCGCCGATGATCAGGGCCCGGCGCCGAGCCTCGGGTTTGCCCGTTTGCCACAGACTGATTGACGCGTCCAGCACAAAGGCGAGCAAGACGACCGAACTGAGATCGGTTAGGTAAGACCAGGGACTGGCAACGCCGACGGGGGTTAAGACCGTGTCGCCCAATAAATGCGCGGGCCTCAGAATCGTAATCTCCTGAAAATACAGGTTGGGCGGGAAAGCGAAATTGATGACCAAACAAGCGAATCGGAGGCCGCAAATAGCAATCCCCAGCCACCACCGTCCGGTGCCGAAGTAGAGGCGAACAAAAACGACGGTCGCGGTGAACATCACAAAAAGTGGCAGCTGCCTCCACTGCAGCGCTCTGGCAAATTGTTCAACCGAACTCGCGTGCATCAACACCAACTCGTTCGACAAGAGAACAACCACGGCCGCGGTCAAAATGACGAAAATCAGATGGACGATGCGACGTTGCCATATCCAGATCAGGACTTGAGGGAGAGCCATCGCTACGCAAGCCCCAATCACCACCGACCAGGCAATCGTGATCCAGTTCATCGACAGGGAATCGGAAAATGGATGGTACGAACTGGGACATCGCGCGAAGTCATTCCGGAAACCGTCACGGCCAAGCCGATTCTCAATTTTATCTCTAAGACAACTTCGCGGGATACAAGCGACACGAGGGAGCCCGCTAGCGCAATAGGACGGTGCATAAACCCTTCCGCAGGAATAATGAAGAAAACGCCAGCGACTGTAAATCCATATCCTACGTGCAGTAGGGAGTGAGTTTTGCCACTCAACTGCCGGCAGACGTCCGCGCGCATTCGGAGCTCGCAATTTCGTCGCTATTATCGCGCGACCAATGTTTCAATTGGGACATCCAGCCATTTCGCAGCGGCTTCCAATTCCTTAAACATCGCTACGTTGAGCGGCGAATGATCCGTTAGGATCGCGTGCAGTTTGATATAGTGAGCGATCTCCGGGTCGGTCACTAGAAATGCCGATTTCACCGGTTCGCGGCCCGCGCGCGACAGGCGTCGATACAAAGCGACATGAAAGACATATTTGAAACTGAGATCGACAGCGTTCAGCGCGGACATGTCCGTGAATCGGTCGAACGGCCGGCAAAGCTTGTTCTCCTGATCGGCCACGAACCCCAGAATTTTATTAACGGCCGCCTCATCCAGCACGCCGTGTGGCCGCCAGATAAAAAGACTGGCCTCTTCGATACACTCAACATCCGCCGGTAAATTCATGACGCATGTCGCTACGGCGCGGCACCTATACAGAAGATGCGATATAAATCGCGCCTGACTATTGGACTTTAGTCCCACCTTTCGGCATTCTTCACTTCTCTCCGATTAGTCGGTCGTTAGGATATTGAAACCGCGACCGCTGTGCGTCTGCGGGTTCACCGACGCATCAGTTGGTGCGAGCGTGGGGCTCGGAATGAGCGGCCGTGAAGGTTATCGTTGGCCAATCGGAGTTGCTGATAAGCCTGATATTCGGTCGGCGTGTTGCCCACCTCTTGGGCGGACGAGGCCACCAGTTTTTGAAAGCGTGGATCATTTCTAAGCGGATCGAACATGGGATCGAGGCGAAGCAGCGCC
>DASZGW010000057.1:0-3613 GCA_035938475.1 Candidatus Udaeobacter sp. | reverse complement strand
ACCAGGAATATAGAAATTGAGCGACATCAGAACGGCACATGCTAGACTCAGCAACTTCAAAGGAGAACCAAACACAATGAATCGCATAGTTGGTCTGTTAATTGCCACCGTCATCTCCGCGTCTTTCGCACGCGCCGCAGATGTGAACGTCGAACTTTACGTAACGAGCACTGCGGCAGGTGAGCCGGAGACAACATTCACACCGGATACTCCGAAACTGTTCGCCATGTTTAAGACGAAGGGAATCAAAGATGGCGATAAAGTCCGCGGCGTCTTGATCGCAGAAGACGTCGGCGATGTCGCGCCAGCAAACACGAAGGTTCTCGAGAAAACACTGACCCTGGACGAGGACACTGACAACGGCGATTTTAACTTTAGCAAGCCAACCAAGGGCTGGCCGGTGGGCAAATATCGCGTCGAGCTTTATGTGGACGACCATCTTGCAACGACGACCGCGTTCACTATTGAAGCGGCCAAGTCGGAGAAAGACTCTGACTAAGAGGAATCGTCGAAAGGTTAGAGGCTGGGAGCTAGAAACAACAAGGCAGAGGCTTGCTTTAGCCTGTGATGCAGGCCATTACAACGGCATCCCTGAGGCATAATCGCCGTTGAACTATTGTCGGCCAGAATTCCTGATAGCTGGCGAAATAATTTGTTTGCGGAATGAATGGCGTCCGGGTGGGTGGCTTTACGAATTGGAGCCAACACGCGATGGTCGAGCAGATAAAGATGAAAAGCACATCGCCGAAATTCAATTGGCAGTCCAAAGCCGGATGGGGCGTGCCACTGGCGTGGCTGACGCTCTGTGTTGTCTGGAGCTCGACGTGGCTCGTTATCAAGATCGGATTGCGCGATCTGCCGCCTATTTCTTATGCGGGTATCCGTTTTCTCATCGCAATCATCGTCCTTTTTGCCGTCTCCGCCGGGCGAGTGGGGTTGTTACCGCAGCGGCAGTTCGATTACCTGCTCCTGGCTTTTACTGGCGTTTTGATGTTTGCCGTGAATTACGGCCTCCTTTTCTGGGGCGAACTGCACGTTTCATCCGGTCTGGCAGCGGTGTTGCAGGCGACTATCCCGATCTTCGGCATGCTTTCCGCGCATCTAATGCTTCCCGACGAACCATTGCAACTGCACAAACTTCTAGGTGCACTCCTCGCGCTTGGCGGCGTAGCAATGATCTGTGAGCGTCTTCTGGGTTTCAACGGCGTGATGGCTTTGTGGGGCGGGCTAGGTATCATACTCGGAGCTGCCAGCGCTGCGTTTTCAAACGTGTTGCTCAAAGCGCGCGCAGTCCAACTCGCACCGGCGATGATTGCTGCCTGGCAAATGATTTTCGGCGCAGCACCACTGCTCTTGATCGGAGTCATAGTGGAAGGAAATCCGTTGAAGTTTCATTGGAATACGGTCTCGATCTTTTGCCTGCTTTATCTCGCGGTGATTGGCTCGGCGCTCACCTTTTTGCTTCTTTATTGGTTGTTACCGCGAATGACTGTCGCTCGGCTACAAGCGATCTCGCTTATCACGCCGCCTGGTGCAGTGGCGTTAGGTTGGGCAATTGGCGGCGAGACATTTTCCCTTTGGTCACTCCTTGGCGGGTGCCTGGTGCTCGCCGGCGTGTGGATGATTTTCCGAAGAGGAGGAGAGGCAGAGCCGGTGATTCAGGAAGGCTAGTCTTCCTATTCCTACTTATTTCACCGCGCTAGCGGTAGACGGGGAGTAGGCCCGCGCTTTAGCGCGGGTTAACGATGTAATTCGCTGCGTCGCGTAGCGACGGTTGAAGTCAACCCAGGAGATAACGTTCATCGTATTCAATACGATGCCGCGCCAGAAACGCCCGATACTCCTCAGCAAACGTTTTCGTTCGATGATGCTCCGCCTGGGCACGGACGTATACTCGCACGTCATCTAGTTGCGACTGACTCACGGTGAAAGCCGCATATCCATCCTGCCATGCAAAATCAATGATATCGGGAAATGTCTCCTTAAGCCAGTGTGACGAGCCGCCTTTTATCAGTTGGACGGCCTTCGATACTGCAAGAGGCGCAGGAATCGAAAGGAGTAGATGAACATGATCTGCTATGCCGCCCACCCCTAAAGCGTTCATTCCGTTTTCGCGTGCGATACCGCCGAGATATGCGAAGAGGCGGTCGCGAACTGCTTCGGTGAGAAATGGCTGACGATTCTTCGTGCTGAAGACGACATGATAGTGCAACGACGTGTAGGTGTTCGCCATTGGTTTCAATCGTCGCTACGCGACAAACTGTACTATTATTATACCTGGCGATAAATCGCCAGGCTACATTCGGGTGCCGCTACGCGGCACTTCGTTTATAACGCGGCTCACACATTGGCTTTCACCCAGGCAGCGATCGTCGCCTGGTCATGCGTCGCGCCGAAAAGCTGGTCAGGGCAACTGGTCCCACCTGGGCGGCAGTAACCTGGCGTGAAATCATGGCCGAAAATGTTTGTCGGTGGAATATGGTATTGTTCACGCAACCAGCGAATAAGGGCTGCGGAAGCAGCGGCCTGCGACGTGGCGAGAGAATCAGTTTCAGCGCCGACGTGTTCGATGCCGATGGAGCTTTCGTTTGCGCCCATACAATGATTGGCACGATCGCTATCGCTCACCATCTGGTAGATGTCGCCGTTTCGATCAATGACGTAATGTGCGGAGACTTGGCGGCCACCTGATTTTTGGAACTCTTCGATCGTGCCCGCAAGTGAAGCCTCCGTGCAGTGTAAGACAATCTTGTCGATCCTGGCTCCATTACGGCATGAATGATTCGGGCTCTGAATGAACTGTTTGATTACCGGTTTTGCATGCGGATTACTGCTGCCATGACCTACGCGCTTCATGGTTAGCGTGGGTTTTGCTGGTATAGCTCGGCGCGCTGAAATTGTTATCCTAACAATATCGTCAGTGTTTAGTCCGAGGGCAGCTGCCAGTCCTGGTGATAAGTCTGCGACACGTCCGGTGGAAGGATGCGGTCCCCAATCAACTGGACGCGCGTCGACCGCGCGGCCCTTTGCCGGATTTTCAACTCGCGCAAGGGCGCGGCGCAAAAACTCCCTCGGACTGTCGGTGTAATTCCAACGACATGCGAAATAATATTGATCAGGGTTAAGCCTGCGCCCGAGTCCGCTTGTCCCCGGTGGCGAGGCTGGCAGAAACAAATATGCATACTTTGGGTCCTGGAGATCTGCCCTGGTAAAAAGAGCGAGGTCTTCGTTCGCAGCCATCCCCAGATCGTGCGGTTCGCCAAAGGTGGACATTTGGCCTTCCACACGAAAAAGAATTTCCTCAGGCTGCGCCGGTAACGGTCGCACCGCGGTGACCTTTCTCGGCAGCTTCGACCGGGATTTTCGAGACGAAGATTTCGCCTTCTTCGTGAAGCGAGGTTTTTGCGGCGACTGTCCTGCAGCCGGTTTGCCCGATTTTGGCTTACGTTTGCGCGGAGGCATGCGCCTTTACTTATTGCGGTGGCCAGGCGTTGCCTTTGGTATATCCAAGGGTATCGAGGACCCCGCGGTCGAGGCCGCGCAAAATGTAACGCATCAAATTGATTGTGCCATCGGTGAGAAAATACGCGCCGTGGATGTCTCCGACGCCCTG
>DASZGW010000056.1:0-98507 GCA_035938475.1 Candidatus Udaeobacter sp. | reverse complement strand
TGGGGAAAGCCAGGCCGAACCGAAGATTGCGCAGGCTGCGCTCGCGGAGCTTTGCCAGACCAATTGGGCGCCGCTTTACAGTTTCGTGCGCAGCCGCGGGTACGCCATGGAAGATGCGCAAGATCTCACACAGAGCTTTTTTGCCTACCTGATCGAGCATAAGATCTACGCGCGCGCCGATCGCACGAAAGGTAAATTCCGATCCTTTCTGTTGGCCTCATTGAAGAATTTCCTGGGGCACGCTTACGACCGTGAGCAAACGTTGAAGCGCGGCGGCTCCCTCGATCTTCTGCCGTTGGACGACGCGCGGGCTAAGGCGGCGGAGTCGCTTTTCCAGACGCATTTCGTTTCAGCGGAGCCGGCTGGAGAAGACCGGGTTTTTGAAAGAACCTGGGCAGAGGCACTGGTCAGGGTGGGACTGGAGCGACTGGCAGCTGAGCAGAAAGCTGAGGGCAAACATAAGCTCTTCGAAGAATTAAGAATCTTCCTTACTAGCAGCCCCAATCCGCTGCCGACTTACGATGACTTGGCTGTTCGTCTCAGTCTCCCGCCCTCCACTCTGCGCAGCCGCGTGACCCGATTGCGGGCGCGCTACCGCGAGTTGTTGCGCGCAGAGGTTCGCCGAACAGTGGACACGGAAGCCGAGGTGGATGGAGAGTTGCATTGGTTGTTTCGGGTGCTGGCGGGAGAATAGGGCGAACCATGAAAATATTGCCAGAATCCGTCGGTCTCTGCTCGACGTGCGGGCTGATTACAAAAATTTGCAAGAAAATCCGGACACAACAGCGACATGTTCCCATCAATTAAAGCCGCAGGATTCAAAGGAACCCTGCGGCTCTTATTGGTCATATTGCAGGACGCGCGCGCTCAATCGACAACGACGTGATCAACCATGCGTAAATCGCCTGCCTGTGCGTAGTAAATACGCACGTGAGCGCCGGGTTTTATCGCGGTTCGGATCACTTCGCCGTTTTTATTCAAAACGTGACCAGGTCCGCTGAGAACATAACTTCCCGGAGTATTCGAACGATCCTCGCGAACAACGAGGGTCTTGACCGGCTGATAATTGGTCGCCGACCCGTCCTCAGTCGTCATTTTGATGATCGTTCCCGTTACGGTTACTGCTTCTGTCGAACCTGTGCCCTGCTTTGTACCATTCGAACTTGGCTGAGCAAATGCCAGCGGCGCTAGCAATGCACAGCAGATTAGGATGGCAACTGGTTTCTTCATATTATACCTCCGTTTCCCTTGTACAAACGGATTCCAGAGCGCGCGCTGCACGAAATCTAGATTTTCTCGTCGCTTGCCTATCTTCAGCGATCTTGATACGAGCCGTTAACGTGAATTACCCGTTGCAATCACTTCGCAATCAAACGTGCGATCACTTCCCAACAAGCCGTGTATAGGCAGAAACGGCACGAGAGAAGCGGCGTACACAATGCAATCACCCTATGCCGCCTATCTTTGCAGACTCTCCGGCTACAGCCCTCGCAACGTCTGAGCGTGTAAGTCCTCCACGCCGCTTGTACTCTGACAAGGCGTCACCGGGGCTTACCTTTAGGTGTCCATCCGGTCATAAAGATCGAGGCGATTGAATGAATTACTGGGAGGCAATCGCTGACAATCTCAGCAAAGCCGGTTGGAGTTGGGGCTGCGTCGCAACGGTTGATTCCAACGGACAAACGATCTTCGTTGCTGATGGACTCCGCGACAACGGAAAGAGGTTCATCGTCACCGCCGACGAAAGAGGCGGGAACGGAAATGAAGGCGAACGTTTCCCCGTCGCTGGTCACTCCACTCAACCCGTCGCCCGCGGCGTGGGGAGGTGCAATGCCGGTGCGCTGAGTTGAACATCGGGGGCCCTGCGTCGTCGGGCGCTTCGCGACGACGCAGGGCCTGGATGCGTGGCGCGCTGCGTAGTTCGAGCGCACGATTGCGTTCGATTAAAGGAACCGAACGATGTGAACGGTGCCGCGCGGCCATCTGAGCATTGCAGCAAGCAGTCGAGCGATTCGCCGATGCCACCGCTTTCATCCCGTCTGCCAGCGCCGCACAGTTCTCTAACCCGCAACAATATGAAGGGCAGACAGTTTCCGTGTCTGGAAAAATCACTTTGTATCACGGCAAGCCGGAAATCATCGTCACGTCACCTGCACAGATCGGCGCACAGTGATAGCAATCAAAACGATCTGCACTGCCATCTACGGCTCACGGAGCCGTGGCTACAGATTATTCGTAGCGCAGGGCCTTAACCGGATCGAGACGGGCGGCGAAGTACGCGGGAATAAGCGCGGCGATCGAGCAGATGAAAAATGCGCTAATACAAATGATAGCGACATCTCGCGGGATGACTTCCGCGGGGATCGACGAAAATTGATAAACTTCGCGCGGGAAGATCTCGATGTGCAATGTCGATGCCAGCCAGTGACTGAACTCGTTGCGGTAACGGATTAACGTCATTCCAAGGCCTAGTCCTGTCAGAGTTCCAAACAGCCCAACAATTGTCCCCTGGCCAAGAAAGACCCAGATGATTTGGGCAATGTTTGCCCCGAGCGCTTTCACGATTCCGATCTCCCGCCGTTTTTGCACCGTTACCGTAATGAGCGTGCTCATGATTCCAAAGGCCGCAACGACCACGATGAAGAACAACAGGAAAAACATCACAGTGCGCTCGAGCCGCACTGCTTCGAAAAACTGGCTGTTCATGTCGATCCAGGTCTGCGCGTATTGCGGTGGTTCAAGAAATTGTTCGATTGCTTGTTTCACCCGCTCAGCACCGTAGGGGTTGTCGGTCCTGACCGTAATGCCGTGCAATCCGTCTCCCAGTCCGTATAACTCTTGTCCGACATAGACCGGCACCAGCAGAAACTCGGAATCGTGCAGGTAATGACCGGTCTCAAAAATTCCGGTCACCGTCAGTTCCTTTGGCAGGATGACATCGCGCAATTCGTCGATCGCCTTTTTTTCATCGTCTCCCTTGGCATTTTCCAGTTTTTTGATGCCATCCAGAATCTGTCCCAGATTGCCCGGCGAATAGAGGGTGATTTTGTCACCGACGTTTGCCTGCAGTTTTCGAGCAAGCTCAATCCCGAGTACGGTCGATTCGCCTTCCAGATCGAGGTTGCCGTATTTGATGAATTTTCTCAGAGGGATGACCTTCTCTTCCTCTGCAGGATCGATACCGCGAATCATCGGAGCGACTCGCTTGTTTTGAAATTCCACGATCACCGGTCCCTGGATGTAAGGAGCCGTCGCAACCACCCCCGGTGTGCTGTCGATTTTTGCTTTAAGTGTTCGCCAGTCGCGCAAGACGTCTTCCGTGCTCACGAGAATGTGTGCATCGAAATCGATTACTTTCTGACGCAGTTCGCGATCGAACCCGGTCATGACAGAAATCACGAGGATCAGCACCGTTACGCCCAGCATTACGCCGAGAATCGAGATCAGTGTGATGATCGAGAGAAACGTGCGCTTCGGTTTCAGGTAGCGCAGCGCTAGAAAAAGACTAAACGGCAGTTTCAATTCGGCGTTAGCGTGGCGGCAAACGGACTCTAATTCAACCGCGCCCGCTACGGTGAGAGCGCGTGCGCCTTTAGTTCTTCCAGCGAGACGAATTCGAGCGCGGAGGCGTGCGTCGCTTCAAGGTCAATTGGAGCCGCGCGATTGTGATCCAGCGCGCTTTTCCAGCGCGTCACGCACACGCACCATTTGTCACCCGGCTTCAGTCCGGGGAAGCCCCATTCCGGATGCGGCGTGATAAGGTCGTTTCCATCGAGCATCGAGAAATCGAGAAATTCCTGCGTGACTTTCACGCAGACCGTATGAAGGCCAATGTCTTCCGGGCCCGTTCGACAAAATCCGTCCCGGTAAAATCCAGTCACCGGATCCCGGCAACAACATTTCAGTTCAGTTCCAAGAACATTCGTCGGCATAAAAGAAGGTTACGCGTTATATCTGAAAAACTTTAGCAAAGGAGACGATAATGCCAATCCGCGCCGAATACGTTCACACAAATCTGATTGCCAGAGATTGGAAAGGACTGGTCCGATTCTATTCCGAGGTCTTCGGATGCGAGCCTAAGCCTCCGGAGCGCGACATGTCCGGCGCCTGGTTGGATCAGTTGACTTTTCTTCAGAACGCGCGTCTTAGCGGCGTTCATCTGCGATTGCCCGGCTATGGTGATAATGGTCCGACGCTTGAGATTTTCAGTTATAACCAATTAATCGAGCCCGAACTGCCGTCCGCGAACCAGTGCGGGTTCGGTCACATCGCATTTGCGGTAGACGATGTAGAGGAGGCGTTGCAGGCAGTTATTGCGGCTGGCGGCAGCACAGTCGGAAACATTGTTACCACAGAAGTAGATCGCGTCGGTGTCCTTCGAGTCGTGTATGCGCGAGATCCGGAAGGGAATATAGTTGAATTGCAAAAGTGGAGTTGAACCGCAAATCGTTCTGCTCCCTGCCTGTGTCTAGACGAATTGTTATTGCTTACTGGCTGATACCGGCTGAGCCGGCGCACCGCTTCTTTCAGGATTTGATTAACGATCTCGCGCGCCGATATGATGCGCCTGTTTTCGAGCCTCACGTGACGATTTGCGTTGGAGCGGACAGCCCCGATGCAGTTGATACAACGCTTTCAAAGGCCGCTCGAGATTGCGAGCCAATCGTGCTCCAAGCGCTCGAGGTCAGCCATTCCGA
This sequence comes from Candidatus Udaeobacter sp., assembly GCA_035938475.1. Taxonomy (GTDB): domain Bacteria; phylum Verrucomicrobiota; class Verrucomicrobiia; order Chthoniobacterales; family UBA10450; genus Udaeobacter. The sequence goes on along the minus strand of DASZGW010000056.1, from coordinate 93,810 downwards.
TGAATTTATCAAAACACTCTTTGTCGAATTCGGGCTGAACTCGAAATTGCGGCAGCTCAATCAAGTCATTCGTAGCGCCGCACAAAATCCGTCCGATTACGATCTCAAGCCACACTTAAGCTTGCTTTATAAGAGGATGTCGGTGCAAACACGGCGCCGTCTGGTCCGCTCAATTGAAATGCCGTTTTCTGAAGTAGTTTTTGCTTCGTTGAAGGCTGTCCGGTGCATTTCACCGACACTAAGCCGCACTGATGTAGAGTTATGGCGCGTTGTGAGCGAGAAACTTTTGCGAACCTAGCTCGCCTTTGTCGGGCGCTCATAGAGCGCCGCTACAGCTCGGCACGTTACAACGGATCGGAATTTAACGATTCAACGTGGCGAAGCCGCTGGCATTGGACTCGGTTGGGCAAAAACTGGTGAAACTGCTGGCGACGGAGCTGCGGATACTCTGGCGATTTTTGCTTTCGCTTCATCGAGCACTTTTTTTTCCTCCGGATAAATCTCGTCGTCCGCCGCGGCCACGTAATCTTTTGCGGCGTCGATCTGGCTTGTGTCGGCCAGCAATAGCGCTGCGTAAACTGCTGCGTGCGGGTCGCGTAATTGGTCTGCTGGCAATCCTTGAATAATTGCAATGGCTTCCGCGTTTCGGCCAAGGCGGTACAGGGAGAACGCATAAGTCGCGGCGCAGTTGACTTCGTTCGGCGCGCGGTCATGCGCCTCTTTGGCAAGTTCATGCGAGCGTTCTAGATTTCGCTCGAGGTTGAGGCCTAGTCGCGCGAGATCCGCCGTGATCGGCGCCTCGTTCGGAGAGCTGTCGTGTAGACGCTGAAGAACACGGTAAAGTTCTTCGATGTTATTGCCCTCGCGATAAAGACGGCGAAGCGCGTCCAGCGCCTCGCGTCGCATGGGCGGATCTTGTGCGACGCGCAGCCACAGTTGTTCGGAGTCTTTCTCCAGATTCCATTTCGAAGCAAGACGCGCGAGGACAAGTTCGCGCTCGGACTGGTCGTGTGTCGATCGTTCTGCGGCGTTCCAAAGCGCATGGAATTCTGTATCCGCATTATCTTGTCGCGATTGGCGCGTGGCAATTGCCTGATATGCAAGCCGCAGGTAGTCGTATTCTCCCCACATTCCCTTGCGGGTCCATCGTTTCAAACGCATCCAATTCTTCGCATTGGCGTACGCGTCTGCCACTGCGACAGCGGCGGGCGGCTGAGTCAGTTTTTCCGCGGGAAGCTTCTCGATCCACCTGACAACCTCTACAGTGAGTCCATTTCGGTTCATCCACTCCATGAGCGACGCGAGATCGGATGGATTCTTTGCGGCAAAAGGTTTTACGCGTTCCAGCAGCAGGTGGAATTTTCTCTCATCGAGCTTCCGATAAAAATTCAGGCAGAGAAGATAATCGCCGAAGGTGACCTCCGGCGACATTTGGAGCTGCTGCGCGACGTTATCTCCCGCTGAGAGGTCATTGCGCGTCACAGCATCATTAAGAAAAGCGCGCAGCGCACCGGTCCGATAGGAAGCGAGCTTGCTGAGCCGCTCGAGATTTTCGCGGGCGTTCGCCTTCTTTTGTGCATCGCTAGAATGGATTTCCAGCGCCGCGAGATTGAACTGGTAGAGATCATTCTTAGGTTCCTTTTTTACGGCAGCGGCAAATTGTTCTTCTTGTTCGGCAAAGTTTCCTTCGGCACAAGCCAGCCAGCCCGCAACAACGTGAAAGGCGGCCCTGTCCCGATCGCGGGCGGGAATCTGATCGAGCGTTTTTCGAGCAAGATCGAGCTTTCCAAAGCGCAGTGCCGCGGAAATGAGATTAAGCTGACTGTCCGGATCTTTTGGGCGCAGGCGCGCAATTTGTTCACGCCATGAAATCGTTTCTTCGAGATTCTGTTTCTCCGCTGCTTCCGCTAGTATATAGAGGGCCGGCAAAGAATTGGGACGTTGCGCCAGGAGTTCTCGCGCGCGGTGCGTTGCTTCGCTGAATCTTCCCTGCTGCAACATCGAAGCGGCTTCGTGTAACAAGTGAGTTTGGCGCCAGTCTTCATATAGTTCTAAGCCGTACCTGAGAAAAAGAGCGCCAAGCACAAGAGCAATTGCTAATCCAGCAGTTACAAGAGCGACACGAGCTGGCCAGAGCTGTCGTTGAAGGAAGGACTCCAGGCCAAAGAGCGATCGGCGGATTCTTCTATATCCAGCCTCTTTAGTTCGTTCCGCGATTTTCATCCCGTTTCTCGGGGCGCAATAATCCGCCCATTCCTTTCCATTGCACCCGTGCCGACTACCGAGGCTAAGGGCGCGTGGCGACCGCAGGCTCTTCAACTACCGGAATTGACTTTACCGAGTCCTCGATCTTTTCCCTCAAACGCCGGCCCCAAACATATCGTCCCATCAAAACCTTTACGGTGGCTGTAAGCGGGACGGCAAGAAGGGGACCGATTATCCCGCCAATGATCAAACCCCAGACAAAGATCGACACAATCACCGTCATTGGATGCAACCCAACGTAATTCCCAACAATTCGTGGGGCGTAAAATACGCCTTCGAGATTTTGAACAAGGATAAAAATTCCAGTCACAATTAGAGGATGCGTCCAGTCGCCCCACTGGAAAGCTGCAATCAGAACGGCCGGCACCCAGCAGATGATGATCCCAATGTAGGGAATCATGGTCAGCACGACAACGAGCGCACCAATCACCGGCGCAAAATTGAGACCGGGGAATATCGTCAGCACTGTGCCGATGAGGATGCCATCCACCAGACACACCAGTAGTTGCCCTCGAAAATACGCAGTGACGTAACTGTTGATTTCTGACAAGAGCTCGGCGACTTCGTCTCTGAGGGGCGACGCGCGTAAAGGCAAATATTCTCTCCAGTGCGCTTCAATCCGCGGCCTTTCGTTCAGCAGAAAAAAAAGGTAGATCGGCACCAGGATTAAGCTGAGCAAAAAACCTGTGACACCAAGAAAGCCACCGATGCTTTTCTTAAGGATATCCCAGAACTTTTCCATCAGCGTCGGAAGTGCCTGCTGCAAATTAGGCATTTGTTTTTCCACGTACGCCTGAATGCGCTGGCGTTCGGCAGTCGTCAGCTTTGGCGGGCTAGGCGCGATTGTTTCAGCCGCTGGGGTAGTCTCGAAAGCTTTAGGTCCGGGAGAGGCGGTTGGTTGCGCGTGAGGAGAAACAGATGGCGCCGGTCCGATGAGCCAGTTTGTAAAACTTGTCGATGCAGATTTCGCACGGCTACTGCCGAGGAATCCGAACGTTTGATCGAATCGATAGATCGTATCCGCGATGTAATCGCGAGCTCGTTCAGTATAGGCAGGGATTTGTCTCGCGAAGTTCGCGCTCTGTATCGAGACCGTTGGGACGAGCCACGCGGCCAATCCACCGAGCGCAAAAAAGGCGATGGCGAAGACAAGAGCCACCGCCTTCGTGCGGCTAAGCGTCCCGCCAGACATTTTCGTCACCAGCGGGTCCAGCAGATAAGTGAGAATTACAGCAATGGCCACAGGGATCAGGATCGGCTGCAGGAAGCTAATGATATTGGCGCTGGCCCAAATCACGGTGCCGATGATCACAACGAGAAGAACGACGCAGAAAGCTGTGAGCGCCGCCCACATCACCTTGCGCTGCCACGGCGTGGGATAATCGCTTATATTCGTCGTGAGAACGTCGGGGGTCACTGGGTTGGATTTTTCTTTGTTGGTGGGCCGTTGCCAATTGGCGCCTTTGTTCTTTCGATCTTGTTCGCCAGGTTCTTATTTTTTGGATCGAGCGACAGCGCTTTTTGCCAGGATTCCAGCGCTTCCGAAACGCGATTCAAGTTGAAATAGGCGTCGCCAATGTGCTCAAGGATAACCGGGTCATCGTGGTCGGCAGTTTTTGCAGCACGGAGCAGGTTGTTCAAAGCTTGATCAAATTTGCCTTTTCGGAACTCGACCCAACCGAGGCTATCGAGGTAAGAAGCGTTATTTGGTTCTATCTCGAGGGCGCGTTTAATCATCGTTTCGGCTTCGTCCATGTTCATGTTGTGATCGGCCCACATGTAGCCGAGATAATTGCAGGCTTCCGCAGAGTTCGCCGGATCTAGCGCGATTGATTTGCGAAGGAGATCAGCTGCCTTTTCGTACAGGCCTGCCTGCTCTGCAGCTGCGCCATAGTTGAAATAGAACTTGGCATTTACCATGTCATTGCCCTGGTCGAGTTGCGCTTCGTGCAGCGCCTCCTCAAAGGTCGCCACGGCCTGCTGGGTCTGTTTCGCCTCGCTTTGGGCAATGGCCAGATAATAAACGATCTCCGGCGCCCCCAGAAATCGACGCCGGGCCTCTGTCAGCAACCCGACCGCGCGATCGGCATCTTTTAAAGGTCCAAGCAGCAGTTCTGCCAGATGCAAATACGTGCCCACATGATTTGGATTAATCAGCAGGCTTTGCTCATAATTTGCGGCCACTTTCGCAAAGGTCGCTTTTGCTTCGTCAACCCTCTTTGCGCGTTGAAGCGATCGCGCTTCATCATCCAGCACCTGCGCCAATAAATCGTATGGTTGGTACTTTTCAGGATGCTCTTTGATGATTTGCTCGAGCATCTCAACTGCTTTGACACGCTGATTCGTCAGGATAAAACCAGTCGCCAGTTTCTCTCGCGCGTTTGCATCGTCCGGTTGCAACTCGAGAACGTGCAGATAAAGCGGAATTGCCTCTTTCAATTGCTGGGAGGCTGCATAGTAATCGGCGACATCCTTTAGAATCGCAGGATCATCGCCGGCGTGTTCGGCTGCCTTTTTGAAAATTTCGTTAGTCCTTTTCAGTTCGTCGGGCTTCGGCTGGGCATCGGACTTGAAAAGAATTGCCACGTAAAGTTTGCCTAGACGCATCCAGAAGTTGGCGTCGTTGCTGCGAATCTTCGTGGCGCGATCCAGAGCCTCCAGCGCCTTTTTCTCTTGCCCGGCCGCAACTTCGATTTCCACCAGACGCTGGTAACCTTCGATGTCCGCGGGATTGAGGGTAATTGCCCGGTTGGCATAATCGATAGCCTGATCGGTTTTCTTGAGATACTTCGCATAAATGAATGCAAGTTGTTGATACGGGTCTGCATCTTTGGGGTTTGCCTTAATTGCATCCTTCAACACATCAATCGCCTGTGGAAAATCATCCTGCTCTATCAGCAAAGCAGCCACGCGCGAAGCGAGCTGCGATTGGCCGGGATCGACATTTAGCACTTTGCGATATGCCTCCAGCGCGCGATCCATCTCGCCATTTTCTTCGAGTGACATTCCCTCGACAAAATGGGTCAGCGCATCCGCCTTATGTGCGCCTTCCGAACGCAGGGCGAGATCGGCAGCCGGCTTGGCAGAGAGCGAATCGTCCTGGCGACCGGTCTTTTTCGTTGCTGTCGATGAAGACCCAATTTTTGGCAACGAAGCTTTCGGTGTTCGGCCGATTGCAACCTTTGGCGCGACGATTAAGATAACCGCGAAAATAATTCTCCAGGAGGCGAAAAAGCGGCGCTTTCTGTGCTCCCTCATTTTTGATGATTCTAACTTTCGGCGCCGCTTTCGGCAAACCGCGCCGGATTCAACCGAGGCGGCATCTTGGCAGGCCCGCCCTAGCCTGCAGAGTCCTCGATTTTTCTCCTTGATGCTGCGAATGATCTATTGATCTCCGCGCAGCATGTCATCCCGAGCGACGCGAGCGAGCGTTGAGCGTTCGACGTTTCTGAAAGGCGTCGACTCCTGTTATGCTTTGTACCGGAGCCGCTTCTTATGCCGATGCGCTTTCATGCGCTTGCGGCGCTTATGCTTGGCAATTTTCGCTTTACGTCTTTTTTTGAGAGAGCCCATTCAGATTTTCAAATTCGCGAGTTCCGATTCAACCATCAGATGCGCTGCAATGCAACCCAGTTCTCACATTGCTCGGTAACATCACTTCTTTAACATTGCATCTCGCTTCCCTTTAAACTCGCTTTCGCGTTTCCACTCTGGAAATCGGTCGCCGTTCGCGACCTGATAGCCGACTTCGAACAGAAGTTGAACATCCTGTACTGCACCAGAGAGGTCCCAGTTTGGATTAACTTCGTCCGAGACCTGATGGTAGTGGTGCGAGGTGTAATCATCTTTCTTTTGCTGGCCGAAATCTGCTGGTTTCCCGATAAAATCCTTGCCGCCGCCGGTGTAGAGTGACGGCACGCCGCGCTTGGAAAATTCGAAATGATCGGCACGATAGAAACTGCCCTTCTGCGGCTGACTGTTCGGTTGCATCACTCGGCCGTTACGTTTGGCGGCAGCGGTCAGCAGATCATCGAGTGTTGAATTGTTGTTGCTCAGGTCTTCGATGTCGCGCGTTTTGCCCCAGGGATTGATGGTATCGATGTTAATGTCGGCCAATGTATTTTCCAGAGGATAAAGCGGATGTTGTCCGTAAAATTTCGCGCCGAGCAATCCTGCTTCTTCGGCAGTCGTGGCTATGAATAAGACCGACCGTTTCGGCGGCGGATTTAGTTTTGCGAATGCCGCCGCGAGCTGGATAAGCGATGCGACGCCGGAGGCGTTATCGATGGCGCCGTTATAGATCTGATCGCCTTGCAAGTTGTGATTACGACCGAGGTGGTCCCAGTGCGCCGTGTAAATGACGTATTCGTCACGCAATTTCGGATCGCTTCCCTCGAGTTTACCGATGACATTGTGCGATTTGAAGGCGCGAAGCTGTTGTTTGATGTCGATATTGGCTTTTGCATTGATCGCCACCGGCCGGAACTCTTTTGTGATCGCTGACTTCTTCAGCGCGTCGAAATCCTGACCACAAGCAGCCAGCAATTTATTCGCGGCATCGAGCGTTATCCACGAGCGTGCCTCTACGGTGTCCCTGTTTTTGTTTGGCGAATCGATCTCGTAGTTCTCCTTGCCCCAACTTGTTCTTACCACCGAATAAGGGTATCCGGCCGACTCGGTCTGGTGGATGATCACAGCAGCCGCAGCGCCTTTTTGTGCGGCGATCTCGTATTTGTAAGTCCAGCGGCCGTAGTAGGTCATCGCTTTCCCTTTAAACATTTTTTCATCGAGTTTGGATGGATCTTTGGGATCGGGAATCGGTGGATCGCCAATCAGCATCAGTAGCGTCTTGCCGCGAACATCGACATTCTTGTAGTCGTCCCATCCGTATTCCGGTGCGACGACGCCGTACCCGACGAAGATGACTTCCGAATCGTTGATCTTGATTTCTGGTTGAAGACGCGCGGAGGACGCGATGAAATCGTCGGGGTAATTCAAATCGATCGTCGCGTCGCGGACCGCGAACGACATTTGCGGTTCGCTTTTGATTCCAGCCAACGGAACTTCCTGCCTGTAACTCCCGTCTGGGTTTCCCGGCTTCAACCCGATTTGCTTGAACTGATCCGTTATGTAATTAACGGAAAGTTCCTCGCCTTTTGTCCCCGGCGCGTCCTTCGAATTCATCCGACGCAAGAACCTTGATGTGCGCCAGTAAACCGTCCGGCGTAATCGCCTCCAACGCCGGTTCCAGACGCAATGCCAATTCGTCAACAGCGAAAAGCGAAGTCGCAGCGGTAAGAGGAATCGCAATCAACCAGCCCGAAATTTTCATGTCCACTCTGTAACGACACTCTGTAAGCACCGCAATGTTGTCGATACGGGCGTTGTGAGGTTTCTCACTTCGTTTTGGGGATGACCGAGCGTATTAGCGGCTTTTTTGCGATGAGCCGCCAGCCGCTTCCTTTTTCTCTTGGGGAATGCCGATTTTTTTCAAGAACGGTTGGATCGATTGTTTACGGCCGAGAAACTTCTCGATGGAAACGGTGACGTCACGCGAATCGCCTGGCTCATAGATTTCGCGGCGTAACTTCATACCAGCTCGCTTGTCGAGGTAGCCATCCTTTGCCTTTTCGAAAACGGTTGCCATGTCTGCGGCGATGGCGTCGGCCCATGCATAGCCGTAGTAACCGGCGTCATAGCCATTCAGGTGGCCGAAGTAGGAGACGAAGGTAGTGCTCGGATCAATTGGGAGAAAGACCTTTTCCAGGATCGGATTTGAAATGGCCACACAATCGAAGGGCATATCCTCAGCATGCTGATTGTGCAGCTCGAGGTCGAGCGATGCGAAGGCGAACTGGCGTCGATAAAGAACACCCGCATTCGCCAGCTTCGCGTCATTCATTTTCTTGATGATTTCAGCTGGAATTTTCTTCGATGGATCGCGGTAATCGGCCGCAAACGTGTCGAGCACTTTCTTGTCCCAGACCCAGTTCTGCAGCATCTGCGATGGCGCTTCTACGAAATCCCCCGGCACATGCGTTCCGGCGAAACGGCCATACTTCGCGCGAGTGACAATCGAATGAAGCGCGTGACCGAATTCGTGGAACAAAGTTTCGACTTCCTGGTGTGTCATCAAGGACGGCTTGTCCGCTGCCGGAGGCGAAAAGTTGCAAAGCAAGGCGACAGTTGGCCGCTGGTATTTTCCGTCCGGCAACAGTTTGCCACTGATGATTTCGAATTGGGCGAAGTGATTGAATTTTCCCTGGCGCGGAAACATATCGAGATAAAACATCCCGAGCGGCTCGCCGGTGGAGGAATCGGTCACCATGTAGAGCTGGAGATCGCCTATCCATTTGTAAGGCGCGGCGATCTTCTCAAACTTCAGACCAAAGATGCTCTGATAAATATTGAACATGCCGTCGAGCACCTTTTGGAACGGGAAATAAGTGCGCAATGCTTCCTTATCGACGGCATATTTTTGTTTGTCCCGCTGGTTAGCGTAATAGCGCCAATCCCACACCTCGATCTTGGCGTTGGGATCGTTCGTTTCAGCGGACTTCAATTTTTGTAATTCAGCGACTTCACTCTCAAACTTGGGCTGAATTCCGGTGACCAGATCGCTAATGTATTTCTCCGCGTTCGCCCCGTTCTTGGCCATTTTGACTTCAGTCTGATAGTCGTCCCACGATTTGTAACCGAGCCGCAGCGCGATCTTGTTCCGAAGCGCAAGCATCTGGTTGAGAACAGGAACGTTTGCCTCTTTCGCGAGCGTCTCGCGAATGACATAAAGCTGTTTGCGCGTTGCTTCGCTCTTTGCGTTCTCCTCGACGGTATTGAATTGCCACGTGACATTTGCCATCACTGTGTAGGCATCGTCTCCTGTCCGGATGCCGGGGGAAGCGAAGAAGCTTTCCGGCAGTCCGTCCAAATCGGCCTTCGTGAAAATCACCGGCACGTTGGCCTTCACGATGTTTGTGTCGAAATCAGTCCCGAGTTTGGATAATTCCTTCCGCAATTGCTCAACGTCTTTGCGCTGATCGGGCGGAAGGTCTAATCCAGCGCGGCGATAATCGCGCAAGGTTTCGTTCAGCAGTTTTTCGTCCTCACCAGAGAGCTTGGGATGTGTATCGGCGAAAGCCTTGATTGCCTTGTAAACGTCCTCACGGTAATCAATACCGACAGCCCAATCCTGAAAGGCCTTTACCGCGTTCTCGGCAGCGGTGCGCATTTCTGGATTCGTGTTTGTCTCTTTAATGATTGTGGCCCTGTTTGCCGCGAGTCCTGCCTCGTAAGTGAGATCATCGAGTGCCACGACTGTGCTCTTAAAAGTGGTCTTCTTCAGATCTAGCGAGCCGATTTGATCCAGTGCCTTGTTCGCCTTCGCGATGGCGTCGTTCATCATGGCTTCAACTGCTTTCGGCGTTTGCTCCCAATCGGGGAGCGTCAATACGGCACTGGCCTTCGCGGCTGCGGCTCGAAAGTCATCGATAGTTTTCAGTTCAGCCGCTGCAAGACTTGGACTCGCCGCGGCGAGAATGAATGACAGGAAAAGAAACGAGGATCTCATAGTGGTCGAAGTTGGCTCACACCTGTATGCGCGCGCCGCCGCAAAGGCAAATTCAGCGGAACCGCGTTGAGCGCGATTACGCGGAGCAAGCCCACCGCCGCTGCCCAAGCTCGCATATGGGTGCGATTCTCAGGTTGCGTTTGACCGTGGCATTAAGTTAAGAAACTGAGCCCCGATGATTCAGAAATTTTTCCTCGCCTTCATTCCCATCTTTGTCGCCATCGATCCAATCGGACTTGTCGCGATATTCATGGGTCTGGCGACTGGCGCTTCGCCGGAGCAGCGAAAACGCCAGGCGTCTCTCGGAATCTTCACAGCTTTCTGCGTAGCTATCGGATTTGTTTTTCTCGGCCAGATTATCTTCGACGCGCTTGGAATTACCGGTGCCGACTTTCAAGTCGCAGGCGGGCTGATTCTGCTGGCATTGGCTGGGCGTGAGTTGCTCAATGTTGGGCCGTCCAGCCACGGAGGCAGCGATGAATTCGGAATCGTGCCGCTTGGGATGCCGTTGATCGCCGGGCCGGCGTTGCTCACGGCGCTTCTGGTTCTCGTCGATACAGTGGGCGTGGTGTTCACGCTGGTGTCGCTGCTCGTTAATCTCGCGCTAGTCGCATTGGCGTTTTGGAATGCAGACCGGTTCGCGCGCTGGATGGGTATGCAAGGATTACGCGGCGTGTCGAAAATTGTCGCGCTCCTCCTTGCCGCGATCGCCGTCAGCCTCATCCGTCGCGGCTGGAACACTCCGGCGTGACTAACTGCTGGGACAAGCTAGCCGTTAGACAAGCCTTTTAGTTCCGGCGTCTGGCCGGTTTCCGTCACTTCGATGTTGCTCGAAGTTAAAAAAGTGATTCAACCCGCGGACCGCTGACAATATGCCTGCGTTCTGAGGGCCAAAATTCCTTCAACTCCGCGCTTTTATCGCCGGCTTTATATCGCGCGTTTAACTCAGTTTCAATCGCCTTGATCTCATCCTGCTGCGGAAGCGGCATTCCCGAATAGATGTAGGCCGGCACTTCGTTGGCCGTCCGGGTGAATGGCTGTTGGGCGTAGAGGTCCAGGCGCCGTTTTTGCAACTGGTCCGTGGTCCAGTTCTTATAAACTGGATTTGGATATCCCCACGCGTCCGGGTTCCGCGCGTAGCGGTCATAAGTATAACCGCCCGTCACCGCCGGACCGGGTGATGGGGCGGGCTGATTCGCACAGCCAATGACGCCAACGGCAAATGCTGCTAAGAATAATCGTTTCATACTGTTTACCTCGTTTAGAGACTCACTTGCGACTATTTAACCACAAAAATGCCTCGCAGTCGCATGTTTATTTTGCTTTCGTGCTTCCAACAGCCTGGTGTAGAGTGCCGCAAATCCGAACAGCGGCTCCAAGCCGATTCAGACTAACACAAACCAAGAGATGGCCCCGAGTGATTGACACACCGGCGCCTCTTGATACTATCCTCGCTCCAATGAGATTTCCTTTACCGCTTACGGCGAAAATCGCAGCCTACGTGATTGGGCATAAGTTACGTGGCACGAAGAAATTCGCTACAGTGCTTCAGCTCGAGCCGTTGCATACATGTAACCTCACCTGCACGGGGTGTGGCCGGATTCGAGAATATTCCACGTCGCTCAAGGACATGATGAGCCTGGAGGACTGTCTCGGAGCGGCAAAGGAGTGCAACGCGCCCATGGTTTCCATCTGCGGCGGCGAGCCGCTAATCTATCCTCATATCGAGGCGCTCGTTCAAGGACTGCTCGCGCAGAATCGGATCGTTTATATCTGTACCAACGCCATGTTCATGCGCAAAAAAATGCGCGAGTGGATGGCCTCGCAGTTGGCGAGTCGTCCGGAATTTGTCGAAGAAAAAATCGCTGCGCTGTTGGGTGCGGGATTGCTGAGCGAAAAAGATGCGGGCGAAATTCGCAAGGGACCCAAAGACCTGGCAAAGCCAACTATTGGTCCGACCAAATGGATGTACTGGAACGTGCATCTCGATGGGCTGGAGCGAACACACGACCTGATCGTGGAGCGCGAAGGCGTCTTTAAGGAATGCATTCTGGCAATCAAGATGGCCAAGCTGCTCGGCTATCAGGTCGCGACGAACGCAACGATCTACAAGGAAACCGATATGCAGGAGATTGAACAGATGTTCGATTATCTTTCCGATCTTGGCGTGGATGGTCACACCATTACCCCTGGATACGATTACGACGCCGCCAAGAGAGACATGATCGAACGGCTCAACCTGCGGCCGGAAAACTTCTTTCTTACCCGCGCGATGACGGTCGAGAAGTTCCAAAAAGTCGAGAAGTGGATGAATCGTTATACCTTTTTGGGCACGCCGGTCTATTTCGAATTTCTCGCGGGCAAGCGCGATCTGACATGTTCGGCATGGGCGATCCCGACGCGCAATATCCGCGGCTGGAAAGGCCCATGCTATCTGATGACCGACGGACACTACTCGAGCTACGCAGAATTACTGGAAAAGACCGCATGGGACCGGTATGGCGTCGTGAACGGTGTCGCGCGCGATAGCCGCTGCGAAAATTGCATGGTGCATTGCGGTTACGAGCCGACAGCGACATTGGGGCTGCAAGCGCAGCCAGGGGACACCTGGAAAACGGTCAAATTCAATTTCGGCTCAAAACCGAAACCCTCTGGCCGTGGCAGCGAAGTGCTTGCTTTCAATGGCGTGAGTTCCGGTAACGGTCACCTGACCGGGAAACGCGCGGAAGTTGCAGCGCAAGCCTCGTAAGAATCGGATCGACATGCCTGAATTTTCGAGGAACCTCATTGCGTTGCCGAGCGCGCGACCAGAGATATCGGAGTCTTATCCGGCGAACGACGAAGAGATTGCGCACGCCATCACGCGCGCGCAAGAGAACCTGCTGCGCCAGCAAAAGCCAGATGGCCATTGGTGCGGAGAGCTGATCGTCGATAGCACTCTCTGCTCTGACTATATCCTTTTCATGCATTGGTGCGGCGAAGTGGACGCGCAATTGCAGCGGCGCTGCGTGCGTCACATTCTCAGACGCCAACTAGCAGACGGCGGGTGGAACATTTATCATGATGGTCCGAGCGAGATTAATGCGTCGGCGAAAGCGTATTTTGCACTGAAGCTCGCCGGCTGTTCGGTGGACGCGCCGTTTATGCAGGAAGCGCGCGCGAATATCATTCGTCGCGGCGGCATTCCGCAGATGAACACGTTCAGCAAGCTTTATCTGGCATTGCTGGGCCAGTTTCCCTGGAAATATCTTCCCGCAATCCCTGTGGAAATGGTGCTCCTCCCACGGTGGGCGCCATTTCACATTTACAAAATGTCGTCGTGGAGCCGCGCCATGCTCATACCGCTGGCGATTATTAACCATTTCAAACCGACTCGAGTTTTGCCTGGCGAAAAGCAATTGCACGAACTGTATCCACTTGGTACCGAGCAAACCGATTTGCGCTTGCCCCGCAGTGAACCTTTCTGGACCTGGCGGAATTTCTTTTTGCGACTCGACGACACATTCAAGTTCCTGCAACCCCTTCGGATTCGCCCGCTACGCCGGCGTGCGCTACAGGAAGCGGAGCGCTGGATGCTCGACCGGATTGGTGAGGGCAGCGATGGCCTCGCGGCCGTGTTTCCGGCGATGCTGAACTGCTTAATCGCATTGCGCGCGCTCGGTTACTCAAAATCAAATCCGATTTACGCCAAGGCGGAGAAAAACTTTGCCGGACTCTTCGTTGACGATCCCGAGGACTTCCGTATCCAACCATGTCTCTCGCCAGTCTGGGACACTGCGATCAACATCATTTCGCTGGCTGAATCAGGCCTTCCTGCCGAGCATCCTGCCCTGCAAGGGGCCGCCGAGTGGCTCGTTAATAAGGAAGTGCGCATCCGTGGCGATTGGTCTGCAAACAATTCGTATCCACAAGCGAGCGGATGGGCATTCGAATATAACAACGTTTATTATCCTGACACCGATGACACAGCGATGGTGTTGATGGCGCTGCGGCTCGTCCAGCCAAAGGATCCTCAAGCGCTCAATAAAATCTTTCGTCGCGCCTTGGATTGGCAGCTCAGCTTCCAGTGCCGGGATGGCGGCTGGGCAGCATTTGATAAGAACGTCACGACGCCGTGGCTGGAAGACATGCCGTTTGCGGATCACAATGCGATCCTTGATCCAACCTGCAGTGATCTTACTGCGCGCACGCTTGAGCTGCTCGGCTATATCGGGTTCGATTTCAACACGCGATCTGTCTGCGACGCCGTCCAGTACCTTATCGATACTCAAGATAAAGACGGTTCCTGGTACGGGCGCTGGGGCGTCAATTACATCTACGGCACGTGGCAGGTGCTGCGCGGTTTGCGCGCGATTGATCAGGACATGACGCAGGACTGGATATTGCGCGGCCGCGATTGGCTTGAAAGTTGTCAAAATAACGACGGCGGCTGGGGTGAGACTTGCGGCACCTACGAAAACCCATCGACCAAAGGCATTGGCGAAAGCACGGCGTCGCAAACGGCTTGGGCGATCATGGGCATCTGTGCGTGCGGCGATCTCGATCGACCGAGTATCCAACGCGGTTTACGCTACCTGCTCAGTTCGCAAAAGCCCGATGGATCATGGGATGAAGAGCAAATTACGGGCACCGGTTTTCCACGCGTGTTCTATTTGAAGTACGACATGTATCGTCAAAACTTCCCGTTGCTCGCCTTGGCGACCTATGTCAATTATCGCAGAGGCGTCGGACATCGTCGGGGTTTTTATCGCTGCATTCTGTAGCCGCCGACCTCTGGGCGGCAAGGGCGGGCCGTGTTTATCATCTCAGTGCCTACAGTAGGAAACATCGGTTTCTCCGCGCGCGAAAAATAAAACCTGTCGCGCGGCCTAATTCGATCTAACTGTAAAGATTATGGCTTACGAATTACCAAAATTACCTTATCCGTACGATGCGTTGGAACCGCATATCGACGCGAAGACGATGGAAATCCACTATACCAAGCATCACCAGGCTTACATCGACAACGTCAACAAAGCGATCAAAGGCAAAGCCGATCTCGAAAAGAAGTCGGTTGAGGATTTGATCAGTGATCTCAAATCGGTGCCGGAAGACATTCGCACGGTTGTGCGAAACAACGGCGGAGGTCACGCAAATCATTCGTTCTTTTGGAAAATAATGGGACCGAATGCCGGGGGCGAACCGAAAGGCAAACTCGCTGACGACATCAAATCAACGTTCGGCAGCTTTAACGATTTCAAAGAGAAATTTGCTGCCGCTGGTGTGGGACGTTTTGGCAGTGGTTGGGCATGGCTGATTAAGAATAAGAATGGAAAGCTCGAAATCATTTCGACGCCAAATCAAGACAGCCCGTTAATGGACGGCAACACGCCAATCCTCGGCGTCGATGTTTGGGAGCACGCCTATTATCTTAAGTATCAAAACCGGCGGCCCGATTACCTCAAAGCCTGGTGGAACGTGGTAAACTGGGACGCGGTCGCGAAGAATTACTGAGCGGCGTTTAGCCAGTTGTGCTGTAGCGGCGGTCGATGACCGCCGCTAGACTTGTACGCGTTCAGCGATCAAAGACCACCGCGACACACGCATGGCTTATCTAAACGAAAACTATCTTAAACTTCAGGCAGGCTATCTCTTCCCAGAGGTCGCGCGGCGGGTGCGCGAATTTTGCGAAGCGAATCCGCAAGCGGCCAAGCGATTGATTCGCTGCGGAATCGGGGACGTCACTGAGCCGCTGCCACGTGCGGCAATTGATGCAATGAAGCGGGCTATCGAAGAACTTGGCCATCGAGAGACGTTTCGCGGCTACGGCCCCGAACAAGGCTACGAATTTCTAAGGTCGGCAATCGCCCAGCACGATTATCGCGACCGCAACATCGACATTGCTGACGACGAAATTTTTGTCTCTGATGGCTCAAAATGCGATTGCGGTTACATCCTCGATATCCTCGGCGATCAAAACAAAGTAGCGGTGCCAGATCCCGTATATCCGGTTTACGTCGATACGAACGTGATGGCAGGCCATAGTGGACTGGCAAGAAAAGATGGGAGTTATGAAGGAATTTTTTATTTGGCGTGCACAGCCGAAAACGGATTTGTTCCTGACCCACCGGCAGAACATGCCGATCTTGTTTATCTTTGTTTTCCCAATAATCCAACGGGGGCCGTTGCATCGCGTGAACAGCTCTCACGCTGGGTCGATTATGCACGCAGGCACGAAGCGCTACTGCTCTTCGATGCCGCGTACGAAGCCTATATTTCTGAGCCAGATGTTCCGCATTCCATCTTCGAAATTCCGGCCGCGCGCGACTGCGCGATTGAATTGCGCAGTTTTTCCAAGAACGGCGGGTTCACCGGCGTGCGCTGCGGATTTACAGTCATGCCGAAATCCGTGCTCGCGCGGACGGAGAACGGTCGCCGACTTCCTCTCCATCCGCTTTGGCAGCGGCGTTGGAGCACGAAATCGAATAGCGTGAGTTATCCGGTGCAGCGCGGCGCGGAAGCGCTTTACTCGCCTGAAGGCCGCAAGCAATGTCGCGCGCTGATTGAGCATTACATGGGGAACGCAAAGGTTCTTCGCTCAGCTGCGGTAAAAAGGGGGCTTGATGTTTTCGGTGGCGTAAACGCGCCGTACATCTGGGTAAAAACGCCCACTGCCCTAACGAGTTGGCAAATGTTCGATCGGATGCTGCGGGAGTTGAATGTTGTCATTACACCCGGCGCTGGTTTTGGCGCACAAGGCGAAGGTTATGTTCGCATTTCGGCGTTCAACAGCCGGGAGAACGCGGAGGAAGTAGCGCGCCGGTTACAGAAGTTGTAGTCGCTTTCGCTCAAAGCGCGGGCAAGATAAGCGAATCGCCTCTTGTCGATGGTAGGTAGCTGCGTAGAGTGCGCTAAATTTTGCAAAGACGAAGGATGGGAGAGTGTCGGATCGAAAGCAAAATTTGCCACAACTTTATCGTTTTTGTTTCTTGATGCTGGGCGACTCGCGCAAGGCGCAGGAAGTCTTTAACACGACGTTGCGCGAAGCGGCTGTGCGCGCTGCACAGGGAGAATTACCCAGGGAGCCCTTTTGGCTTTTTCGCGAGGCGCGCTGGCGTTGTTTAGAGGCAAGTAAGACGGACCTGCAACCAGAATCGCTCGAGATCGAGGAGCACGATATAGCTCCACAGGCTGCGTCACAGATCAAGCAGCTGGACCCCACGCAACTGGCAATTTGGATTTCCGCCGCACCCGATCCTCAAAGGAGCGCGCTGGCACTCTTTTATCTCGACGAATTCAATTACCTCGAGATTCTCGACATCGCCGAGCTCAAACTGAGCACGCTGTCGCGATGCTTGTCGCAGGGACGGCGACAATTGCAAGCGTGGCTGGACGCCAAGCACTTAGGAGCAGCCGAGGTATGAGGACACTGCAGCTGTTACGGCGGCGCCGCGCCCTTTTGAATTGCGCGCCCATCAGCCACGACCATTTAGCTGACCGTTCCATGCGCGCTGCGGTATCGCGTGAAGACGGTTCTGATGGATTTGTTAATCAACAGAACTTTGATCGAGCCGTGACGGAACTGATTCGTCTCGTCCCGATACCGGCCGAGTCGGCCGAATGGTTCTTGGACAAGGGGGCGATTCGCGGCCCGAAGTGGACGTGGAGAAGAATCGTGCTCAATCCTGCCGTTCTTGCGATCAGCATTGCTCTCTTGGTGATCGCAGGCGTGTTCACGTTCCAAGTGCTAGGTCGACTAAGTGATTTTCCAGGTTCGGCGACAGCGCGGAAATTATTGACTGTGGCCGGCTCCACTCGATCAGTCACGCTCGATCCGGTGAGCGCCGAAGCAGGGACATTAAGTGATCTGTTCTTTATGAAACACGGGCTTGAACACTACGACGTTCCAGACGAGTTCGCCGATTTTCGCACGATCGGCTGCCGCGTTTTTGACGACGACGAGTCCCAGAGGATCGCTCAAATCTGGGTGGCCGAAAAACGCATGCAATTTTTTCTCTTCCCGGCAGAGAGAGACACCAAGACCGGGGCCGTATTGGCTTTTCCGGGTTGGCGTTATGTTCGTCAGGAAGGGTGGATCGGTGCAGTCACGGAACACAACGGCGTCTGCTTCATGGCCGTGTTACAAGGCCGAGAGAAAGACTTGGAGCCGTATCTTTCTGGGCCAAAGCAGTAACAACAGTCTCGCTTCCCGTCCCTACTCATGCTCTCGCTCGAACATCGTTGATTGGAGGATCAAGAGCACGAGCAACAGAAAGAACAGGAAACGAAGTGCGCGATTTGCGTTCGCGTTGACAGCGCAAATCATGCGATTGACCTTTGTCGCCGCCGATTTCGCCAGGCTAGCTCAGTGGTAGAGCGGCCCCGAAAGCATTCGGGGTTGGTCGTTTAAGAGAATTCGATAAACTTTTCATCGAAACAAAAGCCAGGGTAGCTCAGTGGTAGAGCAGGGGACTCATAAGCCCTTGGTCGGGAGTTCGAATCTCCCCCCTGGCATATCTATTATGGCTTGGGTCTACATTCTGCGCGGCTCCTCGGGCCAACACTATGTAGGATCCGCAGTCGATTTAGACGCCAGATTAGCGCAACACCGACGTGGACATACCTACACAACGAGACGGCTGGGTGAAAGGCTCGAGCTTGTCGCAGCTAAAGAAATCGAAACATTGAATGAGGCTCGGAGCATTGAACGATTATTAAAAACTAAGAAAAATCCGAAGCTTGCCATTTACTACTTGCAACGGCTCGCTCGTGAGGAAACCTCGGAGTAGAGCAGCCCCGAAAGCCTTCGGGGTTGGTCGGGAGTTCGAATCTCCCCCCTGGCAGTTCTCTAATACGGAGTGAGGAATCGCGACACCGAAAGTCTTCGCGTGCTCGCGACTCGTGTCGGAGTTGCGGATCGAATGAGCTTCTGGCACAAGCGTGCTGTAATGAACAATGAGAGTTTTCTCCAAAGACTTTTCGCGGCCGGAAATTCGTATTGGCTCACGCGTTTCCTAATTCTGAGACTACTCGGCTTTGTTTATGCAGTCGCTTTTCTGGCAGCGGCCCAACAGTTGGTGCCGCTTATTGGCGAGCATGGATTAACGCCGGCTAATCATTTTCTCGAGAGCGTTCAAACACAACTCGGTTCGCGAACCGGCGGGGTGCTACGAGTGCCGACGCTCTTTTGGTTCGGAATTTCCGATGATGCGTTGTCGATCTTCGCCTGGATCGGCTTTGGCTTGTCGCTGGTTGTTCTTGGCGGCTACGCCAACGCAATTCTCCTCGGCGTCCTTTGGGCGATGTACATGTCGATCGTGCACGTTGGACAGATTTGGTACGGTTACGGCTGGGAGATTCAACTGCTCGAGACCGGATTTTTGTCGATCTTTCTTTGTCCGTTGATTGATGGGCGTCCCTTCCCCAAATGCAGGCCGCCGATTCTCGTTATCTGGCTCTTTCGCTGGCTTGGGTTTCGCATCATGATCGGCGCAGGTCTGATCAAATTGCGCGGGGACCCGTGCTGGCGCGATCTAACCTGTCTTTACTATCACTACGAGACACAGCCGATCCCGAGCTCCGTCAGCCGTTATTTGCATTTAGCGCCACACTGGTTCCACAAATTTGAGACGGCATGGAACCACTTCGTCGAACTCATCGTGCCGTGGTTTTCATTTGGGCCGCGGCATGTGCGGCATATTTCAGGCGTTTTACTGGTCACGTTTCAAATCTTTCTCGTCATCAGCGGCAATCTTTCGTTCCTCAATTACCTGACAATCATTCCGTTTCTGGCGTGCTTTGACGATACGTTCCTGAGCCACTTTCTGCCGAGGGCATTGGCCAAACGTGCCGAACGCGCCGCCCAGGAATCGGGACCGTCACGCATCAACAACACGATCGCCTTCGCGTTGTCGATCCTGGTGGTCTATCTAAGCGTCGCGCCGGTGCTCAATCTCGTTTCAGGGCGACAGCTGATGAATTATTCCTACGACCCGCTCGATCTTGTAAATACGTACGGAGCGTTCGGTACAGTCGGACGGGAGCGCGACGAAATCATTTTTGAAGGCACAGAAGATTCAACCATCACCGGCGATACGAAATGGAAGGAATACGAGTTCAAAGCCAAGCCTGGTGACCCAAACCGGTGGCCGCCGTTCGTCGCGCCTTATCAACCGCGGATTGACTGGCAAATCTGGTTCGCTGCGATGGGTTCACCCGAGGAATATCCATGGACATTGCATTTTGCTTGGAAACTTCTGCATAACGATCCAGGTACGCTCTCGCTCCTCGCTGACAATCCCTTTCCGGACGCGCCACCTCACTACATTCGCGCGCGACTTTATCGTTATCGATTCGCTCCGATCGGCGAGAAAGAGTGGTGGAAACGCGAGCCAATTGGCGAATGGTTGCCTGCTGTGTCGACGGACAACTCGGAGTTCCGTCGCTTGCTCGAAGCGATGGATTGGTTGGACTGAAAGATGGACAGTGACAGATTCCATCAACCCTGAGAGCTTTCGGGACCAACTGACGGAACTCATGAGGAGGCCTGTTCGGGTGATTGCTGGGGAGGTTCTGAGACGGATCTCTGAACCGTCGTCACCACTTCATTCTGATTACCTGGCCTACCGGAATCAGGAGATTAGCTGGAATGTGCTGATCGCGCGGCTGCCGCACGTCGCCTTGATCGGCGACAGTGTTTGCACGGGAGTCTACATCTCATCGACCTGGGGCACGCTTTGGCGCGCCCGCACTTGCCGCGGCAATAGCTGGTTTCTCGACACTAACCCGGCGCCAGCAGGGATTCAGAGCGTTTCGAAAAGACTCGAGAAGTTCACCCCATTTGTTGCAATTGAATGCGCAGGCATCGGCGCGCTCGTCGATCATGAAGGGCAACGGGAGAATTTTTTCCGAAGAATTCTTCGGACGCGCAATCTCTCCGGACAAATCGGCGACTTGCTGACGATGAAACGTTTTCCCGATTTGACGCTCATCTCGATCGGACACAACAACGTTGATTGGACGTGGTGGTGCGTTCCTGCGGAACTTGAGCAGCCGGAAAATCGTTTGCGAGAACTTAGCCGGCGTTTCCGGGAAAATTTCGCGCGAGAGATGCGTCGGCTGATTGGTCGCGCCCGCACACAACGCCACCGGATCGCAATCGTCGTGTATGGTCTTGTCAATTTCGAGTCATATTTTCGAGGGCGTGAAATCGCAGAGCGCCTGCGGGCGAACGACGCATCTCGCTATCCGCATCTGCAAACAACTTACAAATACTTCAGATCCTTCCGGCCAGCATACCGGGCCAATCTGATTCGCCTTGCATGGATGGTGAATGAGGAGTTGCGCGCGATGGTGACTGATTTGAACGGCGAACTCGCTGAGAACTTCAATATGCATTTGCAATATTCGGATGCCTTGGCGGCAGCTGACCTCAGTCGCGTTGAACTGCTACACCCGATCGATGGCTGGCATGCTTCGGTCGAAGGCCACAATGTTCTCGCCGAAGCCGCGTTTCGCGATCTCGGACCAAGTCTGGAATTTCTTAGAATCCAGTCGGGTCAGTCCAATTCGCGAAATTAGACGCACGCGCGAGTTTTATAATCCGCGTTCCCTCAATCGCGCGATTGTTTCGCGCAACATGCGATAGCCGAAGTGTCCCTGCGGCACGCGCAGCAGCTCCGAGCCGCGCCATTTTCCATGAACTTCCTCAACATCTTCGGGTCGCGCGATTAAGTCGAATTCCCCGGAGACAAACAGCACACGGCCTGCGTCGCATAGGGGCTGATTGTGCATCGGTGAGCTTAAGTGAAAATGCCGCGCAACGAGAAATGGATCGATATTTGCCCGACGAAGTTCGCGACGCATGAATCGCGCCGCCGGGCTCCCCCAGATCGCGTGTTCAACATTTACGATCGGGGCCATCAACGCAACGAAACGAAAATCCCGCTCAACCATCGCCATAAGGGCGCCAATCCATCCGCCATAACTTGTTCCGAGCAGACCGAATTCTTCGCACCCGCGCTCGCGCAATGTCGCCATCAATTGTCGCGCCTCGATTACCCCTTGACGGAGCCCCTCCGCGTTGCGAATGAGATCGGCAGTGATCGCGAGTTCACCGTTCCAGTACCCGCGCGGGACCCGTGAATAATGATACGGGAGGTGCACGAAGCAAGCGTTCCAACCGAGTTCGTTGAAGCGTGCAGCGTAACGACGATATCCGATGTGGCTCGCCGACATAAGCGCGTGGAACATTAAAACCGTTGGCGCTCTCCAGCCTCGGGCGCACGGGAAAAGATCCGCTCGGGCGGTGTTGTTTGCGGGAAAATTTGTATTGATCGGGCTAGGCCATGTGATTGTGGCTCCAGGCTTGGCGTCGATTGGAGCGGCAATTTCAGCATCGTTCGGGACGGCGTAAAAATTCTCGACGGTGAGCTTCTCGCATGCCGCCACATAGTGCTCCATTTCCTCACGACTGCGGGCGTGCAGATGATGACGCGACTGGAGCAGGTTGAAGGAGGCACACATAACCGTATCAATTCCGTTTGCGGCGAAACGCCGAAATCCGTCCCGGTGAATCGTAGCGCAACCTCCAAAGCTTTTGAGGTTACCGGTTCCTGGGACGGCAAGCGATGCGGTCATCCTACAACGCTTCATGCGCTCTCGCGGCGGGTGCGGCAAGTCGTCCGTTGTCAGGCGAAATATTTGTTGCAGGTCCGTATAGAGATTTTTGAATGCAGACGTCAATTCGGATTCGATCCGCTCGCGCGCCTGTGATCTTTCGAGATCAGGAGAATGCGAAATTGGATTGCCGAACGCGATCCAAATGGGCGTGCGCCGAAGCGGCAGCCAGCGTTTAGTCGAATAGAGGCGATCGCTGCCAAGGATAACGCATGGCAAAATCGGAACGCCGGCAATGTGCGCCAGTGTTGATGCGCCGGGCCGCAGCGGTGCGCCTTTGAGCAGCGATCGCGCGCCGTCGCGAATCCCGCCCTCGGGAAAAAGACCGACCGCGCGTCCGTCTTTCAGTCGCTCGATTGCGGTCCGGATGGTTTTGCGATCGGCACGATCTCGATCCGCCGGGAACGCATCGACCGCGCGCAACAGAAATCTCACGACCGTGGACCGAAAAAATTCTGCCATAGCCATCCAGTCGATTTTTCGTCTGACTACTGACGAAATGATGAATGGATCGAAGTGACTGATGTGATTTGCTGCCAGCAGAAATCCGCCGGTGCGATTCACATTTTCGCTCCCGAGCACGCGAACACGCGCGACGCAGCCAAACAGCAGTTTCATCAGCAGCGCTGCGGCGCGATTGGCGAATTGGACAAGGTGCGGGCGCATCCGGTGACAATAGCTAGATTTGGTTTCAATTTGCAGTATTCGAGTGTTTCGCCGCTTTGGCGCGATCGGAAGGTTATTTTTAAGGCTGATTCCTTTTTTGAACGTGGTATCATAGCTGGCGGTTCGTACACGAGGTTTTGATTATGAAACCCAGGAGTCCTTCCACGGGCGGTAAGGGGCAATTTCCGCACACGGACTACTTTTTCCATTCTGGTTTTGGCCAATGGCACGGCGGCTATTTTTCGCCTTACGACGGGGAAGACAGGTACGGATTCAGGAATTTTTACAATTTGGGACGCGAATTCCGTATCGAGGCTGCACGGGAACGGGCCAGGGAAATGGCGGTGTTTGCATTGATTGTTCTGACCTCGGCGTGGCCGGTGCTCTATATGGTGGTCACCGTGGTGAAACTGCTGAGTAATGGTCGCCCGTTGGACCAGTAGCGAGTCTTCTGCGATCTGATCGACGGCAATCTTTCTCTCTAAACGCTCCGGCAGAGCGAGACGCCCGACGACCCAACAGACTCGCCACGGGACGAGTCCGCCCGACTGGCGGCCAAGATGTCTGTGCTACTGCTTTGGCCAGAGAAATTCGTCACGGTATTCGGGCGTTTTTTCCGGAGTAAGCCCATGGCGTGCGACGTTTTCGGTCACCACGCGCGGGATCAGGAAGTTCAGCAAATAATCTTCGCCACCGGCTTTGGTGCCGGTGCCGCTCATTTTGAATCCTCCAAAGGGATGACGGCCGACGATCGCGCCAGTGCACGGGCGGTTGATGTAAACGTTGCCGGCTTCCAACTGCGCTTTGATCCGATCGATGTTGGCTGGGCTGCGCGAGAAAAAGCCGCCGGTCAACGCGTAATCGGTGCCGTTGGCGACTTCGATCGCCTCATCCAGGTCGCGCACTTTTAATACACTCAGCACGGGGCCGAAAATCTCTTCGCACGCGATCCGTTTGCTTGGTCTTACATCGGTGAAAATCGTAGGCGGAATGAAGTAACCGTGCGGCGGCACTTCTTTGGCCTGATAAGCCAGCGTCGCCTCGCTTTTGCCGACCTCGATGTACTCCAGAATGCGCCGGTAAGCGGCTTCATCAATTACTGGCCCAACCACGACGCCCGGTTCTTCCGGATTGCCGACGCGCAAGCTGGCGGCGGCAGCGAGCAATCGTTCTACCACGCGGTCGTAGTTTTCTTCGAGAACGATCAGTCGCGAGAGCGCGGAACATTTCTGGCCCTGAAAACCGAACGCGGAATAAATCGAATCGACAATCGCCTCATCCAGATCGGCGTCGGAATCGACGATCATGGCATTTTTGCCGCCCATCTCGCAAATGACGCGTTTGAGCTCGCGCTGGCCTTCGCGCGTTTTGCCGGCGCTCTCCCAAATCCATAGCCCCACCTCTCGCGATCCTGTGAAGGCGATCAAATCGACGTCTTTGTGATCAACCATGTGGGCGCCGATGACCGAGCCTTTGCCGTTGAGAAAATCCAATACGCCGGGCGGCACGCCAGCTTCTTCGTAAATTTCCATCAGCATGGCGCCGACGATGACCGATTGCTCGGATGGTTTCATGATCACGGTGTTCCCCGTGACGAGCGCAGCGCTGACCATGCCACACAAGATCGCCATCGGAAAATTCCACGGCGCGATGACCAGCGCGACGCCGCGCGGCCAGTAATGCCGGTAGCTCTCTTCGCCGGGCACATTTTGCGTGAGCCGCGGCCGGCCTATCAAGCGCATCTGGCGGGCGTAGAAGGTACAAAAATCGATGGCTTCGCGGATGTCGCCGTCCGCTTCCGCCCACGGCTTCCCGATCTCAAAGACTTCGAGCGCGGAAAGCTCGAATCGGCGGCGCTCGAGAATTTCGGCGGCGCGTTCCAATAATCGACACCGTTCTTCAAACGAAGTGCGACGCCATTTCTCGAACGCCCCGCGCGCCGCGGCAATGGCGCGTTCGGCTTCGGGAATGCCGGCTTCGGCGGCGTAGCCGACAATTTGGTCTGGCTGGCTCGGATTGACCGAGGAAAACACCGTCTCGGTCCAAATCTTCTCGCCGTTAATAGTGAGCGGAACTTTCCGCCCAAATTGCTTGCGCTGTTCACGCAGCGCGGTCCGCATTTTTTCCTGGTTCTCAGGTAAGGCGAAGTTCGTTAAGGGCGCATTTTCATAGGGAGCGCCCGGCTGTGTCTTGGGTGTTGTTGTTGTCATATTTATGGTGGCAGTTGATGGCGGTAGAACGCCGTTTCGGCTCCGTCGCAAAATTTCGCATGGATCGCGCAGCAAATCTGCTACGGAGACGTTCTCGGAGAATTTTGCGCGCAAAAATCCTTCGTTCGAGGTGTTCTCGAGCAGGCGGCGAACGAGATAGGACATTCCGGGAAGCAGTTCACCGACTGGGGAATATTCCCGGACGCGATAACCCATATCCACCAAAGCGCGCTTGATCGGGCCCGCCATCCCATAAAGCAGCTGAAACTCGAAGCGGCTGCGATCGATCCCGAGTTCATCCGCGAACGCCTGCGCGTGAGCGATGCTCCGAACATTGTGCGAGCCGAATGCAGCGGTAACAACTGATTCATTCTCCAACAGTAACCGCGTCAGCGCCTCGAAATTCGCATCGCTCTCTGGTTTCTGAAGATAAACCGGGCAATCCCAGCCGTTCTGACGCGATTTGGTTGTTTCATAGTCCCAGTACGCACCTTTGACCAGTCGAACGGCGAACCGCGTCCCGCGCGCGCGACCCCACTCAATCAGGTCGCGCAAATCGGCTTCGGAATCTCGCAAATACGCCTGAATAACGATCCCGGCATGTGGCCAATCCCTAAATTCTTCTTCCGTGAAAATGGTTTTGAACAACTCGAGCGTAGCGTTTTTGTGTGCATAACTTTCCATGTCGAAATTGATGAAAGCCCCCAGCTCTCCCGCACGGCGCAGAACTGACCGCAGCTTGGGCGCGAGATGGGCGATTGCGTTCGCCGGATCGGCCGGACTCATCTGCGAATAAAGCGCAGAGGTTTTGACCGAAAGATTTACAACCGGAAAAAGCTCCGCGTTTTTGCCCAGCGGATCGGTCCAGTTTTTTGTTTCGCGCGCAAGGCCCTCAAGCAAATCCAGATAACGCGCAGCGTATTCATCGGCCTCCGTTTCACTGACGACAGCTTCTCCTAAAAGATCGACAGTAAAGCCAATCTTTTGAGTCCGACGCTTGCGCAATGTCCGCATAACATCGTTCGGATTTCGTCCGGCGATGAACTGGCGCGCCATTTCGGAAACGTTCCAGCGCAGGATGGGCCCGCTGATCCAAGAAACCATTCGAGCCAGACGGATGCCGGCCCCCAGAAATTCCGAAACCTTTCGTGAATCATGCGCATCGGCGAAATACTCCTTGAGATGCTCAACAATTTCGCCTGAAGTGCGCAGCGAGGGAAGAACATCAACAAAACGAAAGAGTTGTAACTTAAGCTGCTCATCGCGCATCGAGAGCGTCATCAGGCGTTGATAAAATCCAGCCTTGCTGATGAGCGACTCAGGATGTTTATCAACCAGTCCCAAGATGCGCCGTCCCCGCTGCTCGACTTCGCTTTGAAGCGACCTCATTCGCGAAATTAGTTCGCCCCCATGCGTTAAGCAAAGAGGGAACCCTAGCCTTCATTGGTCCCCAAAAAAAATTTACGCCCGGACACGGTCAGTTTGAGGCTGGTTTCCGAAATTAGGATGAAATTGCTTCAAGCAATTTTGAGGAGCAAGTGGAGGAGATTTGCCTGGCAGACTCCGGAGGCCCAGGGCTCGGATCTGTCAGGCAATCTCTTTTTGTGCTGATTGATCCAGCGTAGAAACTCGCGTAGCAAACAGGGTAATGATCGTAGAGCGCCACGAATTTGCGAGCGATAACACCGCGCCGATTTGCCCCGAGGCGTGGGCTGCTCTGCAGGTAGCCAATACGGACTATGCCGCAGCATACGGCGAGGACCCTTGGACGGCGCGCGCGTGCGATCGGATTCGTGAAATCTTTGAGACCGATTGCGACGTTTATTTTGTGTTCACTGGCACCGCGGCGAACGCGGTCGCCCTCGCGCAAATGTGTCAGTCATTTCGCGGCATTATCTGCCATCAGAACGCCCATATTCAGACCGACGAATGCGGCGGTCCGGAATTTTTCACCGGCGGATCGAAACTGCTCCTGGTGGAGGGCGGAAACGGCAAGATCGATATTGGCCAGACCGAAGCGCTGCTGATGCGTCAGAACGAACTGCATTCGCACAAGCCGGGAGTGATCAGCATGGCACAAGCGACCGAGTTCGGAACCGTTTATACGCGCGACGAAATCGCGGCGATCACTGAACTAGTTCGTGCCAATGAACTGTTTGTGCACATGGACGGTGCGCGTTTCGCCAACGCGATTGCGTCGCTTAGCTGCGCGCCAAGAACGATCACCTGGGAGATTGGAGTTGACGTTCTCTGCTTCGGCGGGACAAAGAACGGCACGGCTGCTGGTGAGTTAGTGATATTTTTTAACAAGGAGGTTTCGCGCGAGTTCGCCTATCGAGTGAAACAAGCCGGCCAGCTCGGCTCGAAGATGCGCTTTCTGGCTGCGTCCTGGCTGGGGCTCCTGGCAGGAGACGTGTGGCTGCGAAACGCTCAGCACGCCAATCGCGCAGCACACCAGCTTGCGCAAAATCTGCAACGCGAGGCGAACGTTGAAATTGTATTCCCAGTGGAGGCAAATGCGGTCTTTGCGCGGATGAACGACCAACTCGCAGGAGGTCTCCAAGCGCGCGGATGGCGTTTTTACAAATTTATCGAGCCTGATGTTTACCGTTTGATGTGTTCTTGGGCGACCACTGAGGGTGATATCGGCGATTTCATTCGTGACGTTACCCTAAATCATTGAACGAATAGCGATCAGTGACATCTGTATGAAGGTAAAATGAATGTGCCTGTGCGAATTTTGATGCTTGCTCCCATCCTGCTTGGCGGGTGCCGGGCGACCCACGACGTAGCGACTACTTCCTACCACGTGACCCGCGGCGCGGCGGTAGGCTCTTACAAAGTGGCTCGAGCCGTTGCAGTGGGTTCATATCGTGTTGCCAGTGCTCCAGTGCACTATGCCACGCGGCGAGGGGGCAGCGAACCATCATCTGTGTCGGCGGAGACGGTGCCATCTGACGTTACCAATCCCGGCCAAACAGTTCCGCCGCCCGAAATGGCTTCTGCGTCGCAAGAGCAGTCTCGCAGTGACGCCGAAAGCTATCGGGGCCAGCGCCGGTCATCATCCAGCGCTGACCAGCGCACGACGCATACAGAGACAGCGCAGCCATCGACGGGAATCTCGTCGTCGCGCGCTTCCGCACCAACGTCTTCGTTTCCGACGGGGAAACCGGTTCCCGGGAAACCGGGATATGTATTCAGCCCGTTTACTGGTGAAAGATATGTCGATGTAAGCGGCTTTGCGCCCGGCACCAAGGTAAAGGATCCGTGGACCGATAAAATCTTCATCGTTCCCTAGGTTGCCATGCTCCCGTAGCCTCGGGCCGCCGGGGGACGTGGCCCGCATGGCTTTCACACCTGCTTGGCATAGCGGAGCGGCTACAGGCTGATTGCCGTGAAGTTGGGCGAGTGCTACCTAATACAATGACTCCTGCGTTTCGACTCGCTGCGTTCTTGACCGTGTGCTTGTCGATTTGTGCGCTTGGGCCGCAAAGCCTCGGCCAGGTCTATCAAGGAAAGGAACTCGTCAAGGCCCAGCTCCTGTCCGATACGAACGCAGTTGTTCCTGGGAAACCATTCACTGTCGGTTTGCTGCTGCGAATGGCCCCAGGCTGGCACACCTACTGGAAGTTCTCTGGCGACGCCGGTCTTCCCACAGAATTGAAATGGAAACTGCCATCGGGCTGGAAGGTTGGCGAGATTCAATGGCCAATCCCCCTGAAAACAATCGATCCGGGTGACATTGAGACCTACGGCTATGAAAATGAAGTCCTGCTGATGCAGGAAATCACGTCGCCGCAGAAACTCGACAATGCAAGAGTAAAGCTTTCAACTGAGGCAAACTGGCTGGTCTGCGAGAAAATCTGCGTTCCCGGCAGCGCGACACCGCAACTGGAGTTACCGGTATCGACAATGAGTCAGCCGGCGAACTCGGAACTCTTCGCGCGCTACCGGCATTTGTTGCCGAAAAACTGGCCAGAATCGAATGTGGCATCGGCAAATTGGAGTCGGGTTGGACGTGATCTCGGTCTAAAGATTACGAGCGAAACTCTTGCTAATTATCGGGCGCTGGATTTTTTCCCACTACCAGGACAGGACGTTGTCGTTGGCCATCCAACGATCGAATCACGCAACAAGAATGAGGTTACCTTTCGAATTCCGATTGAGTCGTCGGAGAAGAATTTGTCATCCATCCCGGGCCTGATCGTCTTTTCCAAGCAGCCAAATGGGGAGGACCGTGCAGCGTGGCAAATTTCAGCCGCGCCGACTGTTTCGGCGGCTAGCCCAGCGCCCGCTCGCGGAATCTTCACTTTTCTGCTCTTCGGTTTTCTGGGCGGCATGATTTTGAATTTGATGCCCTGCGTGTTGCCGGTGATTTCGCTGAAAATCTTTGGATTTATTCAGCAGGCGGGCCAAAGCCGGCGGAACGTTTTGCGGAGCGGTATCGCATTTGCGGTTGGAATCTTCGCGTGGTTCGTCGGGCTGGCGCTGCTTCTGATTGTGCTTAAGGGCGCCGGGCGCGACGTGACCTGGGGGGGATTTCAATTCACGAATGCTTATTTCGTTCTTGCACTGAGCGTGATTGTCCTCGTGTTCGCGCTGAACCTCTTTGGCGTGTTCGAAATTTCCCTGCCACAAAGCCTGACGCGCGGATTGCTTTCAACCACCGAGCGCAAGAACGATCTGGGCTCGTTTCTCCAGGGTGTGTTTGCCACTGTTTTAGCGACGCCCTGCACTGCGCCGTTCCTCGGCACCGCGCTCGGCTTTGCGTTTTCGCAATCGCCTGCGGTTATCCTGGCGATGTTCGTTGCGATTGCCGCTGGAATGAGCGCCCCGTACCTGCTTTTAAGTGCGCAGCCCGCATGGCTGCGATTTCTGCCAAAGCCGGGTCCGTGGATGCTGCATGTGAAACAATTCATGGGCTTTCTGCTGTTGGCCACATTGCTGTTTCTTCTTTACGTGCTGGGTGCTCAACGCGGTTTGGAGGGAGCGATTTGGGCAAGCTGCTTTCTTCTCGTGGTCAGCGTCGCTTGCTGGATGAAAGGCGTGTTCATTTTGCCGACGGCGCCGGCACTGAAGCGAAGTGTCGTATTCGTGCTGATGCTAGTGCTCGTGCTTGGAAGCGGCATTTATTTCATAGACGACAAATTTCGATCGACCAAAGTCGCGTTAGCCGATTCACGACTTCACGGAGATTGGCAGGCGTTCACACCGGAGCGGTTACAAGCGGAATTGGACCAAGCGCATTCCGTGTTTGTCGATTTTACGGCAGCGTGGTGTCTTACTTGCAAGTTTAATGAAGCCAATGTGCTCGAGAGCACAGAAGTGCGAGACGCCTTTCAACGTTACGCGACCGTCAAACTAAAAGCGGACTGGACGAATGGTGATCCAGCGATCACGAAATTGCTGCAAAAGTTCGGTCGCCCCGGCGTCCCGCTATACGTGCTCTACCCTGGAAAAAACGAAGAACCGATTGTTTTCCCGGAAGTGCTCACCAAAGGCATGGTTCTGGAAAAACTCCAAACCGCGGCGCGCAGTGTTGCCGCCCAATAAGTTTTTTTTGAGCGCCTGATCCCGACTGTTGCCCCCTAGCACCGCTGCGTTTGTGTTCCCGCCGTTCCTTGCAATATGTTTGATTGCAGGAAAATTGAACTACCTTAACAACATCGTTTTCTAATCCGTTTATGAATAAAAAAATAACTTTGACCCTTCTCACATCACTGATCGCTACTGCAATCTTTGCCTTGGAGCCGCCGCCAGTGGGCAGCGCTGCGCCGGATTTTTCGCTACCCGACGCGCAAGGCCAGGCGCACTCGCTTTCGCAATACAAAGGCAAGTACGTGGTGCTCGAATGGTTTAATCCGGAATGCCCGTTTGTGAAGAAGCATTACGGCACTGATAACATGCAAAACTTGCAGAAAGAATATACAGACAAGGGCGTCGTATGGCTGACCATCGATTCCAACGCGCCAGGTACGGAAGGTAATTTAACTCCGGAACAGGCCCAGAAAGTCGCAACTTCCTGGAAGACCCAGCAGACGGCGTTACTTCTCGACCCGGACGGCAAAGTGGGCCGTGCTTATGGCGCCAAAAACACACCAAACATGGTGATAATCAATCCCGAGGGGAAAATCGCGTACGAAGGAGCGATCGACAGCAAGGCGACGCCGAATCCGGCGGATATCCCCAGCTCGACAAACTATGTTAAGGCGGCGTTGGATCAATCATTGGCGGGCAAATCTATCTCCACGCCACAAACCAAACCATACGGTTGCTCGGTCAAATACAAATCGTCGTAGAGCTGTAGTGGGTGTAACCTGCAAAAAGGTTTCGAAGCGGCGGTCGAAGACGACCGCCGCTTCTGCTTACAATCCCGTGGCTTCTAGCAGCTTCGCTGCAACGTGCCGCGAGTTGCATCCTAAAGATGAGAGACATCACCGGATCAGCAGCAAAAATCACTTTGCTCGGTTGAACACAGAAAGGCTCAGTCCCGTCTTGGTGAGAACCGCGACAGCAACCGCAAGATCGGCAGCGGTATTATCCTAACGAGAAACATCCCGAGTTTCATCGGGAAGCCGGGAATAACAAGCGGGCGGTTTGCCTCTAGTGCTGCAAGCGCATCGCGCACGACTTGTTCGACCGAAACGAAGACGAACTCCGGGCCGGTATCCGGCTGAGCCCCCGGGCGTTTGGCGACTTCCTGAAATTCCGTGTGCACAGGGCCCGGACAAACAGCACAAAGGCTTACGCCTGTTCCGCGGAGTTCGGCCCGAAGCGCTTCAGAGAAGCTTGTAACGTATGCTTTGGTGGCCGCGTAAACCGCAAAATCGGGAATCGGAAGAAATCCAGCCGACGAGCTAACGTTTAAAATACCGCCACATCGTCGCGCGATCATTCGCGGAAGCAAGCGGCGAGTGAGCGTGGTCAGCGCGACAATGTTCACAAGGGTCATTTGCTCGTTTCGAATTGGATCGCTGGTCGAGAAGGAGCCGCTATCGCCCAGTCCGGCATTATTGATTAAAAGATCGACGTCAATTCTTTCATGATCAAGCCATGCGAGCAGTTCATTCAAATGCGAAAGGTCAGCGAGATCAGTTTTGCGAACGGAGACCGCGACGTTCGGATATTGTTGATTTAGTTCGTCACGCAGTTCGTTGAGCCTTTGCTCCCGCCTCGCAATTAGAATGAGCGATTTGGCGCGATCGGCGAGTTGGCGCGCAAATTCGCGACCGATCCCAGCGGACGCCCCCGTGATCAGCGCATTACAACCGTCAAGTTTCATTTCATAATGGAGAGTGAAGCTTCCGCGCCGCCGGACGCGGGCTTGCCGGAGCTCGCCCCTCCAAAGATCGTAGCTCGCTTTTCGTCACTGCCCGCCAATGCCCGCATGGCAAATCGCCAACGCGAAGATTTCCGATTCGAATGCGGAGAAGCCGTTCGATGCGGTATCCGACAGTCTCGAACATGCGCCGAATCTGCCGATTTATCCCCTGCCGCAAGATAACGCGAAGACGCGTAGACGAGAGTGAGCGAATCTGCGCAATTTTGGCGCGCTGGCCATCAAGAAGAATCCCGCGTTCCAGTTTCGGAGCAACCGCCGGATCCCATGGTCGGTCGAGCGTGACCTCATATTCCTTGTCCACCTTGAAACGTGGGTGACTGAGCTGTTGCGCCAATTCGCCGTCATTCGTCAGAAGCAGCAAACCTTGAGTTTGCGCGTCCAACCGTCCGATCGTGAAGAGGTGGGATAATTTTTCTGGTATTAGATCAAAGACGGTGTCACGCGCGTGGAGATCCTTTCGAGTCGAAACGAACCCGGCGGGTTTATTCAACATGATCGTAAGCGCCGGAGCGGTGTGAACAAGCTTATCGTCGACTTTGACGTGGTCGCGTGCCCCTGGCCGCGCACTGAAGTTTGTGCAAACTTTGCCATTGATTCTAACGCGACCGGCAGCGATCAACTCATCGCAGTGCCGGCGTGAACCTAGACCGGCAGCAGCAAGGAAGCGGTTGAGACGCACTTAGGCGGGTGAGATATGATTGGTGAAAAGTGAGATGTAACAGGTGAAAGCGCCACCAATCACTTCTCACTAGTCACCTCTCACCATGCCGTTAAACATCCGGCTTCGTTTTGGGCAAACCGATGACCTTCTGGCCTTCCTTCCATTGACCACGCTTTTTCAAAACCTCGACCCGTTCGAAGCGCTTTAATACATTGCGCCTGGCGGCGATCGTGCTGGCTCCTTTTAAGCTGCGATGTTGCGACATAGATTACTTGGTTGAAACGTTAAAGTTGAATGGTTGCAATGTTGCAACGGGAGACGAGCAGGGACACTAAACCAACGCAGCACTTTTTCAAGAAACAGGCAGAATCTCCTTTCACCTTCAACCTTTTAACAAATCAACTTCCTTTAAAGTTGATTACTAAGCACCACGTAGGTCCCCGACGTGGTCAGTTGATGATAGATGTGAAAGTGGGCGGTTAAGATCCGTTTCCAATACGCGGCCCGGCTTTCCTCGATAATTAGATAAATCGCGCTGGGTTGCCCCCATCTTTCCAACACTGCGGCTTCATTCAAAAAGACGTCAATAGAGGGTTTGCCAATCGGGGTCTCTTTCTGGGGGTTCTGATTAACTAGAAAAAATTTCCGGTTCAGATAGAACATGAGGCTACTACTGTCGTCGAACGGTCCTTCAAAGATTGTATCGCCACCCGCATCGAGCCGCGGATTTAGAAATCGCGCCACATCCGCAAGCGAAAAATAAGGGGCGACTTGCGCGACGGCTTCCAACATGCCGAGTCCGCCCGGGATCATCGAGGCGGCAAGGGCGATGGCCGCAAGTCTCTCGCGTTGCTTGGAAATGAAGTACAGGGCTGCCAGCGACAGAGAAACAAGCGACACGCCAAAGATCGCGACCAAAG
This sequence comes from Candidatus Udaeobacter sp., assembly GCA_035938475.1. Classification (GTDB taxonomy): domain Bacteria; phylum Verrucomicrobiota; class Verrucomicrobiia; order Chthoniobacterales; family UBA10450; genus Udaeobacter. Next base: position 59,522 of record DASZGW010000056.1, on the reverse strand, counting down.
GTCGAAATGCCAGCCAGGTCGCAACGGGCATGTCATGTAATGCCCTCCACGCCGTCCAGCGCGCGTCCATCGTCCCCCAGTTTCCATTCAGAGCGGGCGCCGCGCCTGGAAGAAAGAATACCGCTGCCGCGATTATGATGCCGACCAGCGCGGCAGCGATTACACCGGCGGCGCGTAACCCCTGCGGTATTCGATCCCACGCGACGGCCGCCCAAAGCGCCAATGCGCTCCACATGGTCATTGAATAGTAATCCTGGCGCTGTCCCAGAAACAGGAGCGGGATAAAAACAACACCCATCCAGCAAAGAGGGAGTGCTTCCGCGAAATTAATCTCGCGCGGTCGAATCACCCGGCGCCAGGCGAAAATAATGCCGGGCAAAAGCGCAATCGACCACGGAAACCACCAGGCCAGATGCATGACTAGGAATTGATAGGCGGGCATCCCTAGGAAATCGTGCGTCTCGTCGGTAAGTCCGCGCAGATGACCAAGCCACTCCGAGCTGATCTGATAACGAAAATACCCGGGGAAATGCCATTGCACCCAAATGTGCCATGGCGCGACGATCAGAATGAAGATCGCAAGATATTCCCATCGCAACAGGCCGCGAAATCGCATACGCGCTTCGCGGTAAAATATTGAAAGGATAAGAAAAATCGCGGATGGATAAGCGATGCCGAGCAAACCTTTGGTCAGGCAAGCGAAAGCCGAACAAATCCAGAAGCCGGCGAACCAGATCCGGCGGTTACGCCGGCGCTGATAACCGGCGATCGCGCAAAAAATCGCACCCGCAATAAATGCGCTGACGACTGGTTCGGGCATGACAATGCGCGCGAGCAGAAATGTGCCGCATAAACTCAGATAAATCAGACCTGCGATGAAACCGCGCCAGTAGTTCGCGAGCTTTTCCCCGATTAAAAAAATCAGGACAGTCGAGGCGACAACTGCCAGCGCGACCGGGAGTCTGGCAGCTGCCGCGTTAACACCAAAGAGCTTGAACGAAATGATGATCAGCCAGTAGAGCAACGGTGGTTTTTGCAAACGCGGCGCGCCATTGTTCGTAGGCAAAAGCCAATGATGCGCCTCGACCATCTCGCGGGCGGCGCCCGCGTATTGTCCTTCCGTCTGGCTATACAAATCGCCGGAGCCGATCGTCGCCACGTGCAGCAGCCCTGCCAAAGCAATCAGAATCACGAACAAGACACGGCGCATGGGCGGGGGAGGGAGCGCCGGTGGCTCGAGCAGAGTTTCTTCTAGACTTAGGCTGCGGGCGCCAGCGGTCATTGAATAGGTTCCTTGCCAGAAATTGGAGTCCGATCTTCGCGCTCGAACTCGGCGGAATCATTGCTTCGATATTTCTCCCAGTGCTCGGGTAAACGAAGCAGTTTTCCCTCTGGCATCTCGATGAGTGCAAGCATCTGGCGGCATTGGGCGATCAGCACGTTATCTGCTGGACGCGTGATCTGGAATCCACACCAGAACCGCACGCGCTCCACCCGGTCCAGCCAACCTTCAATCACGAGCTGATCTCCAAGTTTAGCCGGTCGGCGATAATCGACCTCCGTTCGCACGACTACCGGATACCTGTGGTTTTCGGCCATTTCAGTGAGCGCGAGACCGAGTTCTTCAGCGAGAAGCGTACGGGCGATCTCGATGAAACGCAGATAAGCGATGTTCGAGACGACACCTCCGCAATCGGTATCGAAGAACATCACCTGTACCTGTGTGCGAATGCGCGGAGCAACGGCCATGGCAGGATTTCAAACTCGAGGCTTTAGATTCGCCATTTTTTGCTTCGTAACACGCAAAACGATAAGTTGGCGATTTCATGGCTCATGCCCGCGAGTGTGAGATTTGAGACTTCAGATTTCAAATTTGAAATTCGTCTGATTGCGCGCGCAGAATCGACAACACAGCATTGGCAACTTCCTGGACGCTCACCGCCTTCATGCAGCGGAAATCAATCGGGCATTCGCGAAGAAAGCAGGGGCTGCATTCGACATGATGTCGCAGGACGATGTGACCATCGCCGAGTGGGCCAGTGAAACGGGGCTCTGTTGAGCCGAAGATGGCCACGACTGGTACACCCAACAGTGCAGCGAGATGCATCGCGCCAGTATCGTTCGTAAGCAATAAACAGCATTCGCGCAGCTCGTCGATCAGTTGCTCGAGCGTGGTCTGGCCGACTCGATTCACGCAGTGATCACCAAGGGCGGCTGCAATCTCGGCGGCAACCGTGGCGTCGCGCGGCGTTCCAAACAGAATCCATTGGACGGACGATTGCGAGCTGATTTTTTCGGCGGCCTCGGCGAATCGCTTGGGTAACCAGCGTTTGGCAGGGCCGTATTCGGCACCCGGGCAAAGACCGATTTTGATCGGTTGACGGTTGATGGCCGTTTGGACGTTACGTGTCGGATATTGAACGCCTGCTTGCGATCTATAGGACTCTAATGTGTCTGCGCCGCATTCGCGCGCGATACGGAGAAAACGGAGCGAATGATGTTCCGGCGGGCCTGGCTTTCTTGGGACCGGCACGATTTGGTTAAGCAGCCAGCGTCGCGAATGGCCGCAGTAACCAACTCTGCGCGGAATTCTGGTCAACCACGACTCCAAAGCAGCGCGTACCGAATTTGGGAAAAGAATCGCCACATCAAAAGATGGTTCTCGCCGAAGTAACCGCACAGATGAAAGGAGTTCGCTTCCTGGCAGAGCAATGATCACATCCACTTCGGGAATCAGCTTCCATACCGGCGCAATCTTCTCCGGGGCGGCGATCGTAATGCGCGCGTCGGGCCGCCCAGCCTTTATTGCGCGAACTGCGGGCACGCTCATCGCCGCATCACCCAGCCAATTGCTTGAGCGAATGAGAATTCGGAATGGCTTTAGATCCTGAGGTGAAACTCCCGGTGGCAGATGGACGCCACGTTTATACTGCGCGAGAAGAAAATTGGGCTGAGGCGTCTTCCAGCGATTGTGCACCCAAAACCAATCTTCCGGTGCGACGCGAATTTGCTGTTCGATGATCTGATTTATTTCTGAAGTGAGCGCCGCAATGGAGGCGTCCGCCTTGGGCGGATCGAAGCGCTCGGTGAAAACCATGCGCCAACGCGCCGGACCCGTCGTGTAAACGCAGGCGGCGATCAACGCCGCTCGGGTCCTCTTGGCAAGCAAGGCAGGCAGGGGCGAAGTGGAGGCCAGCTTTCCAAAGAAGGGTGTCCACAGTCCGTGATCGCCAGCATGTTGGTCGGACAGAACACCAACGCCGCCGCCGGAGCGCAGCAGATCGATCACCGGTTGAAATCCGTCTTGGCGATCGAATAATTCCAAGCCGGTTTGGCCACGTGTCCGGCGCACGTGCGCGTCAATGAAGCGATTTCCAAGCTTTTGATAGACGCTCGCATTGCGCACGTAACCGACGAACTTCGGCATTAATTGCGCGAACAATTCCCATGTTCCAAGATGACTCAAAACGAGCACTACGGGAACCCCGGCGCGAAATTCCCGATCCATCGCCTCGATATTGTCAACGTTGACCCGCTGCAGGATTTTTTCGGGCGCCATTGCGGTGAGTTTAACGCTACAGAGAAGGTTAGCGCCGAGTCGTTGGAAATGGCGTCGGACGAGCCGACGCATTTCTCGCGGGGTCTTTTCATTGGCAAACGCAACGGCAACATTGCGCTCTGCGAGGCGTCGATATTTCCCGGAAAAAAGCCATGCACAAAAACCGAGGAACTCCCCGAGGGCAAAGAGAACCGGTAATGGTAGTCTGGAGGCGATTGCCAACCCAGCGCGGTAGAGAAGATAAACAACGAAATCGAGCATTGCACGATGAGCGGTATCGCAGGGCAGCGCGGCAGGGTAGATTTGCCTGTGGCTGCCTTCAACCAATATAATGTCTCCGGTGTCGCCATCGCCTTTCCATTCCATTAGTCCCGATTTGGTTCGCGTTATCTCGCGAAATTTCCCAGATGGCCGATTCCTTATCATCGGCGTGAGCGGTCAGAAAGTTGAACGTCAATTTGCTGAAGGGAAAAGAGAAGCTTCCTTTATGTCGTCTGCCGGCGACCTCATGACAAAGCTGGGGCCAGGTGAGGCCACGGCGCACTTTGAAACAGCCGTTTGGTTTTATTCTTCTGGAGAAAACGACGATGATCGCATTGCGGAAGCGCTCTCGCGTTACGCGGACAATATTGTGCTCCTCCCTGGTCCCGGCGCTGAAGTTGCCAAGCGACGTCCGCAACTCGTTCAATGTTTCGGGCGCTTTGGACTAATGCCTGATTACGAATGCGACCTAACGGAGTTAGATCAGGGAGCCCTATGTCTTCGGCACCAATGGAGTGTAGCGGCCGGCGCGCTAACGCCGGCAGTGGAGGCGGCTTTTGCCAGACTCAACAGGACGCTGAGTGACTTGAAGCGATCACTTCAAATCCGTAGTTCTGACCTGGAAGGGGCGCACCGTCATATCGCTGCGCTCGAGGAAAAATTGCTCAAACTCAAAGAATATCGGCGCGAATTGAAATTGTTAAAAGAGCAGAAACGAACCCTGCGGAAATCGCCCGAGCGCCGCGTAGGCCAGATATTTCTCGCGCCATATCGTCTTCCAGAAAAACTGGCGAAAACGGTTTGGAAAAAGCTCCGTCGATCTGCGCGAGAACGTCGACGATCCGTTGCCCCAAGCGAATATCAGGAATGGTTCGAGCGGCATCGCGCAACTCCGCGCGACCTTGAGCGAATGCGAAATGAATCGCGTGCGTTTGCTTCGAAGCCGCTGATTAGCGTAATCACACCAGTCTTCGACACGCCCGTGCATCGGCTTGAGGAAGCAATTGAATCAGTGCTCGCGCAAGCATATGAAAACTGGGAGATCGTGTTAATCGACGATGGATCGAGTGACGCCGATGTGCTCCGAGCCCTGCCTCGGTTGGCTGCTCGCGATCGGCGTATCACCCTGAAAAGCCTTGGAAAACATGAAGGGATTTCGGCGGCATTGAATCAGGGACTGGCGCTCGCCCGCGGGGAGTGGGTCGCTTTTCTCGATCATGATGATGTCATCGAACCCGATGCGGTTTTCCAGATCGTCAAACTTTTGCAGACCCATCCGGATGCCGATCTGATTTATTCCGATGAAGACAAGCTCGGCGAAGACGGCGTCAAGGCTCCATTATTTAAGCCAGATTGGTCGCCAGATTTCTTCCTTTCCTACAATTACGTTGGCCATTTAACCGCAGTTCGGCGTGATATCGTGCAAGAGGCTGGCGGTTTCCGTTCACAATTCGATAGCGCGCAGGATTACGACCTCTTCTTTCGCGTGATCGAGCAGACCGAGCGAATTCATCATATCCCGAGGGTCCTGTATCATTGGCGGCGTTCGGAGAGCTCCAGTGCGATCAGCGTTCGTCAAAAGCCAGAACAACTCGAGGCGTCGCGGCTTGCGATTGAAGATCACCTGAAACGTCGCGGCGAGTCGGCTCATGTGGGCGTGGACTGGCGCACCCACGCCTTCTGCGTCAGGCGGGGACTGCTGGAAGCGAAGAAAATTTCGGTCATCGTTTCAACTTGCCACGGCATGGAGTTGCTCGAGCGATGCATCGAAAGCCTGACGAACAGAACAAGTTATCCGAATTATGAGATTGTGATCGTTAACGACGATGAGTTCCATGGCGCGTCAGCTTTTCCCTCGCATTTTCCATATCGTACCGTGAGTTTCTCGGGCCAGGTCAATGATTCCGCGTTAAAAAATTTCGCGGTAAATCAAACAAACGATCCATGGATTCTTTTCCTGGGTGAGGGAATCGAACCGATCGAACCGGACTGGCTGACGATCATGGCGGAGCACGTCCAGCGGGCAGAAGTCGGAGCCGTAGGCGCGCGATTGCTGAATCCGAACGCTACGGTCGAACAGGCGGGGATGGTTGTGGGTGTCAATAAGACTGCGCAACCTGCTTTCCGCGGTTTGGCGGCAGAACATCCTGGTGTGAATCGCCAATTGCAGGTGACTCGAAACTGCAGCGCCGTTTCGAGCGCGTGTATGCTCACGCGGCGTGACGTTTTTCAGGAAGCGGGCGGATTCGATGAAAGCTTGGAAGGGGCGCTCGCCGATGTCGATCTTTGCCTTAAACTGCGTCACGCCGACTATTTGATTGTTTACACTCCATTCGCAAAACTTTGCTGGCATCGAGCGCCGGCCGATCAGATCGACATGAACGGTGAAGAGATTTTGCGCGAGCGTTGGGCTGACGTTTTGCGGCGTGACCCCTACTACAATCCAAATCTTTCTCGCGAACGGGCCGATTTCTCGCTAAGCAAATAAAGCCATTGGCTAAAGTAAAATGAGCAAGCACGAGGAAAATCTTTGGCAAGGTATCGATCGTGGGGCGCGAGACAGCCTGAACACCCGAGACTACCGCACCGCATCCTTCACACAGGAGCTTTCACAACGAGGTGTGGACGCGGGCGAACTCGCGGCTGCGAATCGGAGTCAGCGCGAGATTAACGATGCTTGGATCCCTGGCGTTGAAATTTTCGCGCGAAGAGTTTACCCGCAGCGGCACCGTGGACTTTTCGGCGAATTTGTACGGCGCGACGAAGGTATTCTTGCGCGGATCGGTCTTTGGCCCAAGCAATGGTCAGCTGCGCGGATGTTTTCGGGAACTGCCAAGGGCTTTCACGTGCATCCACCCAGCATTCCGGAAAATAGTGATCCAGTAGATTGGTTGCGCCACTTGTATATCGATGAGCCGGATAATTATTCAGCGCGGAGCTATGACAACGAGCAATGGGACGTAATGTTCTTTATTCAGGGTCGCCTCGAGATAATTCTGTTCGACATTCGCGCGGGATTACCAAGGCGAGTGATGCGTTTCTTTGTGGACGGCGACAATCATCGCAGCGATAACAATGTCGGCGTTATTATTCCACCGGGCGTGGCGCACGCCATTCGCGTTGAAGGCATAGAAGACGTGATCATGGTTTATGGGACGAGCGCAGTTTTCCGTCCCGAATTCGAAGGCCGCATTGCGAGTGACGTGGAAAAGGCCGCGCTCCCAGAATCGTGGCAAAAATTTCTATCGCTGTAGTGGCGGTCGATGACCGTCCCGTTAAGCGTACGGCGCTCATAGAAGCGTGTCTTGAGTAAATGAAACGAAGTTTCGATCCGGCTGTGCTGGAGATGATGGATCGGGACCAACCTCCCCGCGCCGAACTGGAGCGCGATCTGGAACGTATTCGGCAATTGAATCGCTGGTCCGGAAGCTATCATCTTGTATTGGGTTTTATTCGCAACTGGATCAGGCCGGCCGACAAATTACGCGTCGTCGATCTGGCAACTGGATCGGGCGATATCCCGCGATTGATTGTCGATTATGCACGAAAGATTGGCGCCAGAGTAGAGATCGATGCGTTAGATCGGCAGCCTGCCACATTGGAAATCGCCAGAAGACTGAGCGCCGATTATCCGGAGATTTCCTACCGTGAAGCCAACATTCTCGAATGGAACTCCGTCGAATCATATGACATCACGCTTTGCACGCTGGCGCTTCACCATTTCAGCAACGACGATGCCGTGCGGCTCCTGCGCAGATGTTGCCAGGTATCCAAAAGATTTGTCCTGGTGTCGGATTTACGACGTAGTTTTTCCCTTGTCGCAGGCGTTTACGTTTTGACTGCGCTGATTTTCCGCGAGCAGATGACGCGTTACGATGCGCGGCTCTCTGCCATCCGAGCTTTCTCCTTTTCTGAGATGCGTGATCTTGCCCTGCGCGCTCGATGGGAAAATTTCGGTCACAAGAGATTCCACTTTTCCAGGCAAGCCATTTGGCTCGAAGCAGCGTGACCCCATTTGTCTTCCGACTACGAAAGCATTCGGAGGTTGCCCGGCCGCAGCTTTATGCGGAGGCTAAAAGGAATCTCTGGATATTTGCTTCCATGATCGACTCTGGTTCTACGATGCGGATCATTACGACGATCGCAGAGGCGCAGGCGGAGCCGCATGCTAAATGCCGTGTACTTGTTCCTACGATGGGCGCTCTGCACAAGGCGCATGGGGAAATGGTCCGGGTGGCACGCAAGCATGCGGGCCACGATGGCGAGGTGGCGTTGAGCATATTCGTTAATCCGCTGCAGTTTGAACCTGGAAGCGATTACGAACGCTATCCACGTTTGGAAAAAATGGACGAAGAATTTTGTCGGAACACCGGGGTCGATCTTTTGTTCCGTCCGAGTGTTGCGGAAATGTACGCTGACGATCGCTCCGTGTTTATCGAGGATTCTTCTCTTGCAAACACACTGGAGGGCAAATCGCGACCCGGACATTTCCGCGGTGTTTGCACAGTCGTCGCGAAGTTATTCAACATTCTTTCAGCGGACGCCGCTTTGTTCGGTGAGAAGGATTTTCAGCAACTGGTGATCGTTCGGCGCATGGTGCGCGACCTCAATTTCAAGACCAACATTATCGCAGTACCTACTGTGCGCGAAGGAGACGGCCTGGCATTCAGTTCGCGCAATCAATATTTGAATCCTGAAGAGCGCAAGCAGGCAGCAGTTTTGCACAAGGCTTTGCTGGCTGCAGCAAATGCCGGCAACAAATCCGCGAGAGAAATTGTCGGTCTTGTTCGAAAAGTGATCGGTGAAGCGCCGTTGGGACGAATTGATTATGTGGAGCTTGTCGATGCGGAAACCTTGCAACCCATTGAAATGGTCAGACCGAATTCAGTGCTCGCGGTTGCTGTGTTCTTCGGGAGAACCCGCTTGATCGACAACACCCGGTTGGGATAAAGGAATACATCGTGACGCAGACAATCCTGGCTGCGTGTTTGAGCATTTAGCCCGAGCAGGCAAGATTGCCTGTTTCACGGTCATGGAGGAATACGATTTCGTGGTGATCGGCAGCGGTATCGCCGGCCTGAGTTTTGCATTGAAAGCGGCAAAACACGGCTCGGTAGCTGTGATGACGAAACGCAAAGGCTCTGACACAAACACCGCTTGGGCGCAAGGCGGGATCGCCTGCGTGACGAGCGATGAAGATTCGTTTGAACTGCACGTGCGTGACACGCTTGCAGCGGGAGCGGGTCTGTGTGACGAAGCAGTCGTACGCACGATTGTGACCGAAGGTCCGGAGCGCATCCGCGAGCTGACTGAGCTCGGTCTGCAGTTCGATGAACGTGAGATTTCGGGACATCGCGAGCTTGATCTTGGCAAAGAGGGCGGTCATTCCAAGCGCCGGGTTCTACATGTGCAAGACGTAACCGGGAAACAAATCGAAAACACCTTGTTGCGCGAACTGGGCCGACAATCTCATGTCCAGCTATTAGAAAATCACATGGCCGTGGATGTAATCACGGCAGCCAAGCTCGGGTTCGCGGCAGAAGATCGCTGTCTTGGTGTCTATGTCCTGGATGAAAAAACTGGAGAGGTAGAAACCATCCGTTCAGATCGGATCGTGCTTGCGACCGGCGGCTGCGGCAAAGTTTATCTGTATACGACGAATCCGGACATTGCGACCGGCGACGGTGTGGCGATGGCATGGCGTGCGGGCGTAGAGATTGCAAACATGGAGTTCATCCAGTTTCATCCCACGTGTCTTTTTCATCCACAGGCAAAATCGTTTCTCATTTCGGAGGCAGTACGCGGCGAGGGCGGAATCTTGCGCAATAACCGCGGCGAAGATTTCATGAAGCGCTACGACGCGCGCGGTTCGTTAGCGTCTCGCGATATTGTAGCGCGCGCAATTGACGCGGAGATCAAGCGCTCAGGGGCCAAGTGTGTATTCTTGGATATCACACATAGATCGCCGGAATTCATTCAAGAGCGTTTCCCGCACATCTATCAGACATGTCTGCGGTTCGGGATCGATATGTCGAAGCAGGCGATTCCGGTAGTACCCGCTGCGCATTATCAATGCGGGGGAATCAAAACGGCCGTGAATGGCGTGACGAGTTTGCCGGGGCTGTACGCGATTGGGGAGGTCGCGTGTACTGGATTGCACGGAGCAAATCGGCTCGCCAGCAACTCGCTATTGGAAGGGCTGGTAGTGGCGCATCGGGCCGCAATCGCCGCCGTTCGGCCCCGATCGACTTCGAAACAAAAAATCCCGTTGCCGGAATGGAAATCGGGAAATGTGCAGGACGTCGATGAGCTGGTCGTGATTTATCATAACTGGGATGAGATCAGACGCTTGATGTGGGATTACGTCGGAATCGTGCGCACGGACAAGCGGCTGCATCGTGCCAGCGCGCGCCTGCGAAATCTCCAGCGCGAGATTCGTGAGTTCTATTGGAATTTCAAAATATCGGTTGACCTGCTGGAGCTCCGTAACCTCGCGGCGGTAGCCTCCTTGATCGTCGATTCTGCGCTGTGCCGCAAAGAAAGCCGTGGCCTCCATTACACGCTGGATTATCCAAAAGCGGACGATTTTCGTTTCAAGCGCAACACGGCACTGAGCCGCGGCTAATACTGTAGTCGGTATCGTCGATGCTGGTTTCTCTGAATTGCGCGCACGGCTGCATGCCGGGATGATGCAACAATCCTTCACGTGTCGGACCCGGGAATTTCGGCTTGCCTAAGAGCGGGAATCGGGTACAGGGTGGCGGCGTTTGCTAATGAGGAGACTTCTTGCGGCTTGTCTAAGTCTGGCGATTGCTTGCGCGGCTAGAGCCGACGAACAATCCACTTCCCCCTATGCGACGGCGGCCGACTTTGCGAAGTACGCAATGAAGCTGAGGGAGCAGGCGCTGCTCAAAGTAGAACCGCAGGTCTTTATCCCGACCAGCTCGCGCCCCGCGGTGCAGCGCTATCCGTGGAAGACCAATATCGTGACCACCGTATTCTGGGTCGGGGAACAAGCGGGAGGCAATAACCCTGTCCCAAACTATAGAAGTTCATGGGACGCGAACTGGACGAGCAACTACGGCGGCTTCGACAATCCAGATTCATCGGCGCGACGCAGCTATATTCCGATCGCTTTTATACCGCGACAAAATCCATTTTACTGCGCGCTGCCGTACAACGACGTTACTCATGGTCAGTTCAAGCCGGAAGCGCCATTGGTGATTCCCTGGTTTAAGCAATCCTACACGGGACCGGGACAGTCGGTGTGCTGGCACCGATGGCTCGCCATTCGCAAGGGCAATCGGACCTGTTACGCCCAATGGGAGGACTGCGGCCCGTTTCGCACAGACCATTTTCAGTACGTCTTTGGAAACGAGCGTCCCAAGCCAAACCTGAACCACGGGGCTGGGCTGGATGTTTCGCCGGCCGTGCGAGATTATCTCGGACTGGCGCCGACCGACGTGATCGATTGGCAATTCGTCGAAGTTCGTGACGTGCCATCGGGGCCGTGGCGGAGCTACGGCGAAAATAATCACTTTGTCATCGCGCGTCGTCAGAACGAGCAGCGGATGGCAGACCGCGCCCTTGGTGCCGCGAAGAAGTAGACGACGTATTAGACGCAGTCTATCCGCCCGGCGAAGACTCTGGAGAAGGGGACCCAGTCGCGGGCGGTGACACGTTTCCGCTCGGCTGAGGACTCGGATGGGAGGGTCGAGCCGTCGCCATGCGAATCAATTCGGATACCGTGACGAATTTGAACCCTTTGGCCTCGAGCTCATCGAAAGTGGAAGGCATCGCTTCGATCGTTCCCGGGTGAATGTCGTGAGATAACACGATCGAGCCGGGCCGGGTTTCCTTAAGAATGCGAGCTCGTACCACAGCTGGGCCGGGCCGTTTCCAGTCATACGGATCGACGTCCCAAAGAATGATGTCGTAACCGAATTCATCGTGAATCCAGCGCTTTTCGCGGGTCGTGATCGATCCATACGGCGGCCGCATCAACGTGGGACGCTTGCCCGTGGCATTCTTGATCGCATCATCGGTTTGCTGGAGTTGGCGGCGAACGCTTTCGTCCGAAATCTTACCAAAATTGGGATGCGACCAACTATGGTTGCCAATTTCGTGACCTTCCCGCGCGGCTCGCGCAACGACCTCAGGATGTTCGGCGACATTTTCGCCGATCACGAAGAAGGTTGCCTTGATGTGGTGGGCAGCCAGCAAATCAAGTAATTTTGGGGTCAGCGTCGCGCTCGGTCCGTCGTCAAAGGTCATCGCGATATAGGGCCCATCCACATGGACCGAGTTGAATGTAATACCCGGTTCCTCCGGCGTCGCTCGAGTCTCTCGGGGCGCACCTCGCTTTGCTGGCGAGGGTTCAGCTCCAAGCCCAGCGGTGAAGCTTAATATGGCGAAACAAAGGAATAGCAAACGGTGAGCAGACATAAATGGGATCGTGGCGAAGGTGAATGCGTATCTGGGTAGAGGCTAGCAGTTACGAAAGGTAAGGCTGCCTTCCTTGCACAAGAGCGACAAACCCGCAGCCGATTCTATTCCCGGCAGAAAGCAAGGCGCGTTCAGCCTTTCCGCAATTTCTGTAGTTGTGCGATGAACGCGGCGGGACCGTCGGGAAAGTAACCGTCATAGCGCCAAAGCTTTTGTCCGTCGGCGCTAAGCACTACAATCGTGGGAAACCCCACAATCTCGTACTGCTGCGCAAGTTCGCGGTTCTGCTTTCTTAGTTCGGGGGTCTGCGGTTTGCCCCGCGGGAAATCCAATTCTACGATGACCAGATTGTCCCGAGCGTAATCTTTAAACTCCCGCTGCAACAGAACCTCTCTGTCAAATTTTTTGCACCAGCCGCACCAATCTGAGCCTGTAAAATCGAGCAACAGAAATTTGTTACCAGTCTTGGCTTCTTGCTGCGCTTTCTTGTAATCAGTTAGCCAGTCAGACTCAGCGCTGGCGAACGGCTCGAAAATAAAAATAGAGGCCGCAACCGCGAAAAGAAAAAAACGGTAGATTTTCACGCCACCATCTTCGGTGGAAATACTGGCTCGCGCAAGAGCCCCGAAAGCATTCGGGACCAGCGCAGCAATTATTTTTCACTCCGCAAATAGCCCGGCGAACGAACGCCGGGCTATCGACGGGTTTGGGATCTACCGCAGATGCTTCGAGACGAGCTTGGTCATCTCGAACATACTCACCTGGCTCTTGCCATTGAATACGGGCCTGAGTGAGTCGTCGGCGTTGATCATGGTTCGTTTCTTTTTATCCTGGCAACCGTGCTTCTTGATATAGTTCCAGAGCTTTTTTGTAAGCTCCGAGCGCGGTAGCGGCTGCGACCCGACAATGGCAGCAAGCTTATCGTCAGGCTGGACCGGTCTCATGAAGGCGGGATTCGGTTTGCGCTTGGAAGTTTTCTTTTTGGTTTTCGGCATGGAGGCTGATTAACGTTTCGCTGGAGAGAGAGCAACACTAATTTTAAGCAAACGAAAAATTTATTGAGGGGCCATCCGGCGCACCGCCAGAGCTGTCATGTCATCAGACAAGGAGTCTTCGGGGTTATTTGGCATTATTCGTTCTAAAATTCTCTTGAGCAATACTTCGGCGGTCGGAGCAGAGTAATCCAGCATCTTCTCTAACTGCTGTGGTATCACCCGGTGGCGTCCATTTCCTGAAGAGCCAAACAAGCCGTCAGTATAGAGAAGGAAGGCGTCTCCTGGTTCAAAGTCGAGCGCGGTCTCCACAAATTCAGGGCGTTCGACCAGGCCCAACGGAGGCGCGACCGACGCAATCGATTCCGTCGCACCGTTCTGGCGAGCGATGAGAAGCGGCGGATGACCCGCACCCACGACGTGCGCTCTTCCGGTTTTCTGATTGATCGCGACACACATCGCTGTCATGAAAGAGCGCCCGCCAAAAATGCTTCGAAAGTCATCGTTGACTGCTTCCATCACGCTGGCTGGCGCGTTGTGTTCCGCACTGCCATGGTGAAAGAGAAGCTTTGCCAGCGTGGTAAGCAGTGCAGCAGCGGCCCCGTGACCGGAACCATCGGCGATCCAGAACAGGATCCGACCATCTTTCATTCGCAGCCAACCGTAGATGTCGCCCCCAACTTGGATCACTGGGCGGTAACAAGCTGCAACATCCCATCCGGGAAGCAGCAGGTTTTTTTGGGGGATTAACGATTGCTGTGTCAAGCGCGCTGCCGCCAGATCGCGCTCAAGGTCTCGACGCCACCTTTCGAGTTCGTCATTTTGCCTCTCCAATTGCCGCCTCATGGACCGCAGACGGAGCTGCGTCTCGATTCGCGCACGCAACACTGCCGCATTGACTGGCTTTGTCACAAAATCATCCGCGCCAGCTTGCAAGCAATTGACTTCACTTTCCTCGCTTCCATGCGCCGTTAGCATAATTGTCGGCACCTGCGCAATCGCTTGGTCCTGGTCCGAGCGAAGCTGTTTTAGCACTTCGGCGCCATTTGCGCCTGGCATGTCGAAGTCGAGCAGCAGAAGCGAAGGCGGCTTGGCGTGGATCATCTCCAACGCTTCGCCGCCATTCCCGCACACCTGGCAGTTGTATCCCGCGGACGTTAGCACTTGCGCGAGGATTTTGCGGCTCAAAGCGTCATCGTCCACTATCAGGATTTCCGCGTGGGAATTGTTTGGTATCGACATCTCTATCTTGGATTCGGATGGAAGGCGGATCGTCATTGTATCCACACGAGTTTTTGCGAAAGCGTCGCTGAGTGTGAACAAAAGAGATTTAATGATTGGCAACGACTCAGACTGTGGATACGATTGTCGCAGTATTTTCCATTTATGAAATTCTCATTGTCGCTTGCTCTGTTCACGGCCTTCCTTGTCGCCTCATGCAGTGAAGAGCCGCAGCCACCACCCTCCCGACATCGGGCTGCGAGCTATGCCCCCACCCAGCCCGGCCAGTACCCGCCACCGCAACAGCCGTTCAATCCAAATGGTCCCGCTCAACCTACAGGCACACCGCCCGTGGAGACCGCAGCAGCTTCACCTCCTCCAACAGCCGCGCCGACGAAGATCGCAAAGGGGGATTATCCCTACGGAATTCCCGTTCCTGGCAAGCCTCACCTGGTAGAGAGTCCTTATTCACCTGGCAAATATATCGATGTGGAAGGCTTCCCTCCGGGAACGGAAGTTAAAGATCCGTACACGGATAAGATCTTTCTCGTTCCGTAACTGGGTTGCCTTGGGCGCGTTCGAGGATGATGCTGGGTGCTTGTATTGGGTGCTGAATTAGCGCAGCGCCTGTCTTTTTATCGAGCATCGGGCATTAAGTATCCACAATCGGTTTCTTCTTATCTATGGAGTTGCGAGTAAAACGGGCACCCCGAATTGACATCGAGATTACCGTGCCGGGCGATAAAAGTATCTCGCATCGAGCGGTAATCATCGCTGCCTTGTCGAATGGAGTGTGCACTCTGCATGGGTTTCTTCCCAGCGAAGATTGTATGCACACGGTGAATGCGCTGCGCGCACTCGGAATTAAGATTGAACAGCCTGATCCGGCCACGCTGATCGTGCACGGGAAAAAGCGGGTCCTCACGCCGCCTAAAAACGAAATCAATTGCGGCAACTCCGGCACCACCATGCGCCTTCTCGCCGGGTTACTTGCCGGGCAGACATTTGAAAGTCGCCTTGTCGCTGATGCCGGGCTGTCGAAACGTCCGATGGAGCGCGTCATTGCGCCGCTTCGTCAGATGGGCGCAGATATTGTTGCGGAAGGTCCGGAAAATGGGCCACCCCTGCGCATTCAGGGCGGTTCTTTGCGTGGCATTCGTTATCGACCGCCTGTCGCGAGTGCACAGGTGAAAAGCGCACTGCTGCTGGCCGGCCTCTTTGCCAAGGGCAAGACCACCGTGGTGGAGCCAGCCCCAACTCGGAATCATCTGGAAATGATGTTTGATTATTTCCTGGTCCGAATAGCGGTGGACGGGAATGGCAGCATCACTGTATTTGGCGACCAAGTCCCAGAGTCCCGCGACTTTGCTATTCCAGGCGATATCTCTTCCGCGGCCTTTTGGCTGGTTGCCGCTGCGGCGCAGCGACGAGGTCATCTACTCGTTCGCGATGTTGGCTTAAACCACACGCGAACGGCGTTACTGGGTGTTTTGCTTCGAATGGGCGCGCAAGTGCGCGAGGCCATTGAAGACATCGATCAAGTCGAACCGCGCGGAATTGTCGAAGTCACCGGTTTCCCGCTTAAAGGCACGGTCATTCAGGGTAAAGAAGTACCGCAGCTTATTGATGAACTGCCGGCCCTTGCAGTCGCTGGCGCTCTTGCGGACGGCAAGACAATTATTCGGCACGCGGAAGAATTGCGCGTAAAAGAAAGCGATCGCATCGCTGCGATCGCGCACAATCTGCGCGCCATGGGAGCACAGGTCGCCGAAATGAGCGATGGCCTGGAGATACTTGGCCCGGCGCCGCTGCACGGAGCCCGCGTGCCAAGCTTTGGCGACCATCGTATTGCGATGGCGTTTGCCATAGCGGGCTTGTTCGCTGATGGCGAAACTGTTGTTCAGGAAGCCGAATGTATTCGTGAATCTTATCCTGGATTTGAAACCGTGCTTGAAGAGTTCACAAATCTAAAACGGATGCAAATCAGCACACCCGTGATCGGTTCACTTACTCCCGGTCCGGTCGAGGAAGAGGCATGATCCCCTGAGGTCTTTGGCGGCCGCATGTACATCACTGGACGCTTGCCCGGCATTTTTCAGACGCGCTAATTTTCGGGATGGGGGAACAGTTTCATCGGGTAATTGCCATTGACGGCCCGGCGGCCTCGGGAAAAAGCAGTGTCGCACAAGGCCTCGCCCGGCAACTGGGATTTGTGTACGTTAATTCTGGCGCCATTTATCGAGCGATCACCTGGCACATCCTGCAAAAGAAAATCCATCCGGAAGAAAATGAGCGCATCGGCGGCGCCCTTCAAGCAGCCGACATCACATGTTGCCTGCAAGACAATGAGGCGCGCATTCTGATTGACGACGTGGATCCCGGGGAGCACTTGCGTGATGATTGTGTAAACGAAAGCGTTGCGGGCGTCAGTCAGTTTCCTGTGGTTCGCCAAATTGTCGCGAAGAACCTGCACGAGCACGCGCAAAGCCACGATCTGATCGTGGAAGGCCGGGATATTGGTTCGGTCGTTTTTCCCGACACTCCGTACAAATTTTACCTTAATGCTTCGCCTGAAGTGCGTCTCCAGCGGCGCGTCGCACAAGGGGAGCGCGACGAAATCGCGATGCGGGATCGCGTTGATTCTTCGCGCTCCGTCTCACCGCTCGTTATCGCGAAAGACGCGCATGTCATCGACACGTCACATCTTACGATTCAGGAGGTGATCAACGAGATCGTTGGCGTACTCGAGAAAATGGGCCTGCGGACTTAGCGATCTAATGAATTTCTATTACCGTCTCGGGTATCATTTTAGTCGCATCGTTGGCCGATTGTTTTTCCGTCTTCGTGTAGTTCATAGGGAGCGGATGCTTCAGAGCGGCCCCGTCATCCTGGCAATGAACCATCAGAGTTATCTGGATCCGCCGCTTGCTGGCATCACGTGCGATCGGGCGGTTTACTTTCTGGCGAGGCGAACCTTGCTCGATGTACCATTGCTCGGCCGGCTTTTGCCAAAGCTCAATGTAATCCCGGTCAACCAAGAGGGCATCGACCGCAGCGCCCTGAAGGCTTTGATTCGCGTTCTAAAGGCTGGGAACGCAGCTCTGGTTTTTCCGGAAGGCTCGCGCACCGTCGACGGTAGCTTGCAACCGGCCGAGCCGGGATTGGGCCTCGTAATTGCAAAAACGCTAGCGCCAGTCGTGCCGATGCGGATCTTTGGCGCCCATGAGGCCCTGCCACGCGGTGGCGGCGGTTTGCACTTTGTGCCAATTACCATCGTAATCGGAGAACCGATTCTCTTTACGATCGCCGATCTAAACCCACCAGCGAAGGATCTCTACAAGGGGCTGAGCCAGCGAGTCATGGATGCAATTGCGGCTTTGCGCTTAGACTGATGCGGGTTATTCCCTTTCGCCGAATAAGGAAAACGAATAAGGCCTCCTTGCGCGCGTGAGATCGATATCGATACTTCACACGTGAATTCGCCCCAGCAGCCTGCCAAAAAACTTCGGTCGCCTCAGGTTCCAAGGAGTGCCGTCATGCTGATGATCATCATCGTTTCCTCACTCGCGGTGGTGGCGATCTTTGCCAATATTCAACGCCTTCGCCGTGGGCACATCGAGACGATCGTGGTCGTGCCAGCAAGCTCGGCAACGCCCCAGCCACGTTAACTTTCATTTGACTAACAGCCGCTGTCTCGGTTTCTTCGTGCGAATTAACGGAAAACCAAAAATACGACCTGTGATATGAAAAAACTCTTTGTCCTCTCGATGCTTATTCCTTTGGCGATGGTTTGCTCCTGCCAAAGACAGAGTGCAGCGGTCGAACAACAACTCGCTCAGCGGAAAGTCGAGTTGGATACCCGCGAGAAAGCATTAGACGAACGAGAGAAGGCATTGGCCGAGAGAGAAAAAGCAGTAGCGCGTGCGGCGATGCTTCCAGCCGACCATCAATTGCGAGCTTTGAAAAAGGACGACTCTTCGAATGTTCCGCCTTCTGCAACAATCCCTCCCGGTTTAGCGCCGCCCGACAACTCGCAGCTCAAGGCTAGTAGAGAAAAAAGAATGGATGAGCTGCGCGCTATAAGACAGCGCAGGTTGGAGGCGTTACAAAGGATGAGATCCTCCATGCGGGCACAACCCAATTCCGGTACTGGGGCGCCTGCCGACACCGGCGCGGCTGGCAACACCAGCGGGTCTTCCGATACCGGCACGTCTACCAGCACCGGCGCCGAAGCGGCTTCACCCTCTCCGTCGTCTACACCCCAGTAAATACGAGGTATTGACCAATCGCTTCAGTGTAAATTAGCCTGCGAACTTGCGCGTTGCGCGGCCAACTCGCGACCGTATTGGAGGGTGTCGATCGAATCGACATTCTTGTCGCGCCGGATTGCCTTGATTCTCGGGAAACGTAGTGCCAGTCCACTGGCGTGGCGTGCGCTGGGCTGAATTGAATTAAAAGCGACTTCAAGGATCACGTCCGGTTTCACTTCGCGATACCGACCATGGTCTGCGATCGTGTTCTGCTTGAAGTGCTCGGTCAACTCTGCAATCTCCGTGTCGGTTAATCCGCTGTAAGCCTTCCCAATCGGCAGGAGCTTGCCGGTAGTTTCATCGCGCACGGCAAATGTGTAATCGCTCAACACATTATTACGCTTGCCATGCCCAAACTCGGCACCCACCACCACGACATCCAGCGTCGACAGTTCTTTCTTAAGCTTGAACCAAAACATGCCGCGCTTGCCAGGCAGATAGAAGCTCTCCGGATCTTTGATCATCAACCCTTCATTTAAGCGCTGCCGCGCCTGTTGGAACGCTTGTTCGATCTCGGCGGCAGAATGCGCTGGCATCACCCTGGCAATTTGAAAACGCGAGGGCAATCGCACCCTACTGAGATGTCTTCGCCGATCATGCAGCGGAGTTTTTAACAACGACCGGCCGTTCAACCAAAGAAGATCGAAGATCACAAACGCGACCGGCACGTCTGCCGCAGCCCTCGCGAATAAATCGGCACCGTCGCTCTTTCGCCCCAGCCGCTTCTGCAGATCGAAGAAGGTGAGTGCGCGACCCTTTTCGAAAGCAATAATTTCGCCGTCGATGATCAGCTCCTCCTGGAAATTCCTGGCTTGATCGACCAGCTCCGGAAATTGACTTGTGATACGCCGCAAGTCGCGAGAGAAAATCTCGACCTGTTTCGTACTGCGGTGGAGCTGTGCGCGAATGCCGTCGAATTTGTCCTCCAAATAGACGGTAGCCGGCGCGGACGACGCCAGTTCCCGGTCACTCCGTGCAACTTCACCAAACCGTTCCCACACGGCTTCAGCTGTCGGTTCAGGAGTCGCAAGCATGCATTTGATGGGACGAAAAATCGACAGTTCCGCGCGGTGCAGTTCATTTCGCGAAGCAAGCAGGGCCGTCTGACCAATGTCGCCTAGCAACATGTTGGCCTCCCTTACCTCCTCAAGAGTAACACTGAACGCCTTCGCAATTGCTTCCTCGACCAAACCCTCGCGCAATCCGATGCGCAGATCGCCAGTTAGAATTTTGACGACGTACTGGCCTTCGCGCGCAGACAACCTTGAGAATCGATTTCGCAGCAGCTCGGCCTTAGCAATCGGACCGCGCGCACGATGAAGATTTTCAAATAGCTCGCCCGATTCGCTAATGCTGAACAGCTGAGGTGTCGTTCTTCTATCGAGAACTTCGAACGCGGTTTTGCCCGCATCGCCGTGGGTGCTGGCGATGCGATGAAATTCCGCGTCGCCGACTTTGGTGGCCGCTTGCATCGCGCGAAAGATTACGGCCCAGCCAACCTGCAAGGTGCGCGGGTCCCTTTGAGCAAAGGCTTTTCCGGTGAAGTACGGTGTCGCAATCGGAAGCTGTTCCCTCGTTAGGCCGCGAAGATAATCGGCAAGAAGTCGAATTTTTTCCAGTTTGGCCGGAGTTGCAGCGATGGCCTCGCCAACATTCGCAAACGCTAGGAATTCGGATGCGCTGGCGCGGACTTCTCCCGTGCACCGCCCGGCGCCGGAGGTACGAGCGGAAGGGTGGTCAGGAATTTGTGGCAGCGTAAACTCCATTTGGTTTTCTGCGCTTAACGCCCACGCTTCGGTGCCACGTTCACGCAAATCACGTGCAAATGAAGCAGCGAAGCCGTGGAGTGTAAACACGCGTCGCGGCTTTACGAATTCGACATAGCGAAGCAGATCGTTGTAGTCAGCGTGATCGGAAAGCGCAAACGCCGCGTCAACCTGATACCGATAGATTGCGTTTGGATCGACCGCCCAGCCGCTGATCATCGCCACGCGTTTGCGCGCAATTTTTTCCAGCATGTGTGAACGATTCGCGCTGGGTGGGCAGATGAGAACTTTTCCAGCAACATCGTTCGGGTTGTAGCGAAGATATTTGCAAAACGATTGGCCAAACTGCTCGTAGATGCGGGTCATCCGATAAACCGAACCGTGGAGCATCGGCGTTAACCCAGCTCCATCAAGCGAACAGAGGATCTCCTGCGCTTTGCCTAACGAATACCCGAGGAGCACGGGTACTCCACCGTCATCAATTGTTTCCTGGCAAAAGGCAATCATTTGATTGATGACCTGTTCCGTCGGTGGAAATCGATAACGCGACAGACCGAATGTCGTCTCTATGATGAGTGTGTCCGCCTTGCGCCACTCCGCCGCCTCGGCCGATCTACCGCGACGCAGCTTAAAATCGCCGGTGTAAAGCAATGTCTCGTTTCCAGCAGAAAGGAAACATTGCGCCGATCCGAAGATATGCCCGGCCGGCAATAGCATCAGGTCGACCCCGTGCACCGTTCGTTTTTCGCCGAACGGCAGAATGTACTCCGTGCGGGAGCCTGGCAGACGGCTTTGCATCAAGCGTGCTGTGCGCTCGGAAACAATGATTTCTTCGTGTGGCGCAACGTGGTCGCTATGCGCGTGCGAAACGAAAGCGAATCGCTTTACGTCCCATGGATCGAGCCATAAGTCCTGGCGCGGCAGATGCACCCCGCGCTCATAACGAACTTCAATCATAAAACCAAAATTTACTTTCGGATCCGCCTAAGTTCCATAGGAGTTGGAGAAACTGGAATGTGGGTTGCTCGTTGACACCCGATTCAAAATCCGGCTTTATTAGGCGAATGAGATTTGCCGCCGCAGTCTTTGCCTTGGGCTCTTTGGCCCTTGTTGTTACCTCCAGCGAGGGCGCCCGCGAAGAACCAAGAATCGCGGAAAAAGTGACGCGGCTCCCAGTGGCGCTAAGCAACGATTTCGAGTTTCGAAAAACGAAGCTTTTCTTTTTGAGCGATAAACCGCCAAAAGCAGGTCAAGGCGCCCGCCAAACGTCGAACACACTTGGCGGAAAATCGAATTCGCCGAGCCAGAAAACGGCAACGCTTCAGGACGCCCCCATTACGTTTGAGCGCCAATATCGGATGTTTGGGGCGGTAACGGGCCTCGATCAGCGTCAACGTTTCGGCAATTACTTTGATTTCTTCTGGCGGGCCAAGCGCTTTTCCGATGTCACAGTGCGTTTGGAATATCGTCAGGAGAAACTGCACGAGCATGTTCAGGCGCAGGAGATTTCGTATCGAAATGTGCGCGGGACTCATAAGACCGAATTCAAGGTGATTGGAGACGATTATTTTGATGATGGCCGCGTAATCGCATGGCGGTGTCTACTAGTCGAAAACGGGCGGATCGTAGCGGAAAATCGCTCCTTTATGTGGGAGTGAGATCCAATGGGCACGTCTCATCCCCCGGCTAATGTTGTCTGATGCAGCTTTTCGCGCCCGGGATTCCGAATCGCTTCCTGAGGCTTTCTTAAGTTCGGCCAGCATTGACAGCATGCCTTCCGGACTGGTATCTTTTGGATAGTAACTGTGGACTCATCTATTCAAGTAGGGGTGAGCGGCCCAACCGTGTGGGTGAAAGTGGAGGGAAAAGGTAGTTTCCTCAACAGCGGCAATCTCAAAGAGTTTGCGCGTGAGATGTTGGACCGCGGCTATCGCGAATTTGTGGTGGACCTGGCGGATTGCGCCATGATGGATTCCACATTCATGGGAACGATGGCTAGCGTGGCACTTCGATTGAAGGAGCTAGGACATGGACATCTTCACATCGTTCATTGTGGGAACCGCAGTCACGAGCTTCTCTCCGGCCTGGGCTTGGATCAAATATTCGATATTCATACTAATGGTTCCAGTCCCCCTGAATGCGGAGCGCTCGAGGGAACCCCCGCGGTCCGGTCGTCTGGGGATAGAAAAAAGGAACAAGCAGAGACGATGCTGGAAGCGCATGAAGCGCTTTGCGAGGCCGCGCCGGAAAATATCCTTCGCTTTAAAGACGTTCTCGATTTTTTAAGACAAGACCTTCATCACGAGACGCCTTTGAAGTAAGCTGGCCGTTGCATGATGTGGCCGACTCTTCTTCTCGGACTGCTTGTCGCGTCTGTAGCCGGATGGATTATTACCGCTTGGTTTCAGATACGGCGGATTCGACGCCTGGAGCGCTCTCATGAAGAAATCCAGGTCGAGGAAACGCTTGTTTTCGATTTTTTGCACGGTCTCGGCGAGGCCTTTCGAGAGACCATTCGGCCTCAGGAGCTGCACCGGTTAATCGTCGAGGGCGCTACGCGTGTTCTCGACGCGCACGGCGGCGCGCTTTACGTCACCGATCGAACGGGCGGGAAACTTACTTCGGTGTTTATCTCCAAAGGCTGTCCGCCGCTAGTGGACATTCCCTCAAATATCTTGCAACAGGCCGCGGCAGCTCCCATAGCGCTCGAGAGCTTTCTTCGGCTTCACACGGTTAGCCCTGGTGAAGGATTAATCGGACGAGTCTGGCAAACAGGACAGTCGGTTTGCTTGACTGAATTTTCCGAGGTGCCAGAGCTGGCGAAATTGCGTGGAAGCGCTTTTGGCAGCTCATCGGTTATGGCTGCATCATTGCGATACGGAAACCAGGATCTCGGCGTCCTGGCACTGGCGAATGGCCCTGCGGGCCCAGGTTTTTCACAGGGCGATTTCGTCGTTTTTAAATCGATCGCTGAGCAGTCCGCCTTTGCGCTTTACAACGCCATCATCTATTCCATGGCTAACGAAAAGAAGCGGCTCGATCACGATCTCGAAATCGCGCGGGACATTCAGCGTATCTTGCTTCCATCAGAGGCGCCGGCGATTAATGGGTTTGAGATCAGTGGGATTAATGCGCCAGCCCGCCAGGTGAGCGGCGATTATTTCGATTACATTCAAGTCGATCAAGAACGGCTCGGGGTAGTTATCGCAGACGTGTCAGGCAAAGGCGTGCCGGCATCGCTTATCATGGCCATCTGCCGCAGCGTCCTGCGCTCGGAGGCGGCACGAAATCCATCTCCGGCCGATGTGTTACGAAAGGTGAACCGGCAGCTTTACCCCGATATCAAGGAAGACATGTTCATCAGCATGGCCTACCTGATTCTTAACCACCAGCATGACGGAGTGACGCTCGCGCGGGCCGGACATGATGCGCCATTACTTTACAAGCGGCAGTCGCAAACTGTCACGCCGGTCAAACCGCCCGGCATGGTTGTGGGAATTGACAGTGGAAATGTGTTTGATAGGCTAACCACTGATTTCGCTGTTCCGCTCGAGCGCGATGATTGCCTCGTCCTTTACACCGACGGCGTAACCGAGACGCTTAATGCCGAGGGAGACGAGTTCGGCCTCGACCGCATGATGCAATCGGTTCGCGCCAGTGCGACCAATGGAGCGCAAGCAATTGTAAGGAAAATCATCGAGGACGTTCGCGACTTTACCGGCTTAGTTCCTCAAAACGACGACATCACCGTGCTTGCCATTCGTAAGACATGAAAAAAATTCCTGTTACTGAACAAAACAAACAAATGAAACAATCGGCGTCGGCAAGTTCGATCCCTTCAACTGTTCCGCCCGGGGACGATGCAGCGCAAAGCGAAGCACAAGATCCAATGGCTGGTTTGCAAGCCGATCTCGACCGGTTTCGAGACCTCGCGCTGCGGAGTCAGGCCGACTTCGAGAATTACAAGAAACGTTCTGCGCGCGAAAAGGAAGAGGCGATCAAATATGCCAATCAGTCTTTGCTGGAGCGTTTGGTCGGAATTATTGACAATTTTGAACTTGGCCTCGCAGCAGCAAAAGAGCAGGGCGCGGACTCTCCTATTTATTCCGGAATGGTTCTAGTGCAAAAACAACTCAACGATTTGCTGGCTGAAAATGGACTACAACCGATCGAGGCCGAGGAAAAAAAATTCGATCCGAACCTGCACGAAGGGATTGCCCATGAACCCAGCAATGAATATCCCGAAGGGATTGTGGTGCGCCAAGCCCGTCGCGGTTATCGATTTAAGGACCGATTGCTGCGACCTGCGAAAGTGGTTGTTTCCAGCGGCCAAGGAAAGTAAGTGGGCTCCTTGCTTGCTTCGCTTACTAATCTCATAAATCACACAGGGGCTTATCGGTCACATGGCTACTGAAAAACGCGATTACTATGAGGTACTGGGCGTTGAACGAGATGTCACGGATGAGGAAGTCAAACGCGCCTATCGCAAGCTCGCGGTCAAGTTTCATCCGGATAAGAATCCGGACGACTCGCACGCCGAAGAAAAGTTCAAGGAATTAGGCGAAGCGTATGATGTCTTGATCGACCCTGACAAACGTGCCGCGTACGATCGCTTCGGCCACGCGGCGTTCACGTCGGGCGGCGCTGGTTTTGGCCGCGGCGTTTTCCACGATCCCTTCGAGATTTTCCGGGAAGTTTTCGGCGGGGGCGGATTTGGCGGCGGAATCTTCGAGACATTCTTCGGCGGCGATCAGGCACAAGATCGGCGGCGCGGATCGGATTTGCGCTACGACATGCAGATCAAGCTGGAGGAGGCAGCGTTTGGCGCCGAAAAAGAGATTGAAATCGCGAAACTCGACACGTGCGACAAATGCAAGGGCAGCGGCGCTGAACCAGGCTCGCGCACGATTACGTGCTCTACGTGTGGCGGCCGTGGGCAGGTGATTAGTTCGCGCGGATTTTTTCACGTTTCGCAGACGTGCCCTCGGTGCCGAGGTGCTGGTGAAGTCATTGAGAAACCGTGCCAGAAGTGCCGTGGCGAAGGACGCGTGGAGAAATTGAGCCGCGTTAAACTGAAGATACCTGCTGGAATCAGGGAGGGTTCTCGATTGCGCTCGTTAGGCAACGGCGAGGCCGGCACGCGCGGTGGTCCTCCGGGTGATCTTTATGTGGTCATACACGTTCAAGAGCACAAGATCTTTCAGCGCGAAGGCGATGATCTGTATTGTGACGTACCGATTCCTTTTTCCGTTGCGACTCTGGGTGGCGAGATTGATGTGCCGACGCTTGAAGGCAGAGCGCATCTGAAAGTGCCCGCCGGCACGCAAGGCGGGCAAATGTTTAGAATGCGCGCCAAAGGAATTACAAATGTTAATGGGCGTGGCCGCGGCGATCTGTTCGCGCGTTTAATTGTCGAGGTGCCGTCGCGCTTGAACGCGCAACAGCGTCGCAAGCTTGAGGAATTCGCGGCGCTTTGCGGCGATGAAAACACGCCGTTGCGCAAGAGTTTTTTCGAACGCGCGAAGGAATTTTTCAGATAGAATCCCGCAGCTTCTGTGGTTCACAATGCTGTCAAACTGATCGAATGCCCCCGTGACGCCTGGCAGGGTCTCAAGCGACAAATCCCAGCGGAACTCAAGGCGCGTTATCTCTGTGCTCTAATCGCGGCAGGGTTCAAGCACATCGATGCAGTTAGCTTTGTTTCTCCCAAAGCAGTTCCGCAGATGGCCGATGCCGAGAAGGTGCTCGAGCAAGTCAGTCCACCAGGCGATGTCGAAATTATTGGCATCGTGGTTAATGAGAAGGGAGCCGACCGTGCCATTGCAACCGGAACAGTTACGACTCTGGGTTATCCTTGTTCCATTTCTGAGACATTCCTGCGCAAAAACCAAAACCAGACGCGCGAACAGTCTTATAAGACGTTGGAATCGATTAAGACAAAAGCTGACGCATCCGGGCTGGGTATGGTTGTTTATATCTCGATGGCGTTCGGAAATCCGTATGGCGATGCGTGGGATGAGAATGAGCCGCGCCAGGCAATACAGAAACTGGCGGCGCTCGATGTCCGATCGATTTCGCTGGCGGACACCGTTGGAGTTGCCGACCCTCACCTGATTCGCCGTGTAGTCCGATCGATCACAAACCAATTCGCCGATTACGATATTGGCGTGCACCTTCATAGTACGCCGCGGGAAGCTGCGGCCAAAGTGCTCGCTGCTTACGATGCAGGCTGTCGGCGAATTGATTCAGCCGTCGGTGGTCTTGGTGGGTGCCCCTTCGCGCAGGATGCGTTGGTTGGAAACATTCCTACCGAGAGTGTAATCTCCGTACTTCAACAGCGCGGGATAGAGCTGCCGATAAGTAAAAAATCGTTGGCGAATGTGCGGGCGATGACGTCGCTCATCGCATCCGACTATCAATAGGAAATCGAGTTGAGTGCCCTATAGCTCCCATCAGTCCTTTGGGTCACATGCATCGCTTCTTTATCTCTCCGGAAAACTGGAATCCTGGCGCGTTTACATTAAGCGGATCGGAAGCACACCACGCGCGTGACGTCCTGCGCATGAGGGTGGGGGAGAAAGTTGTTCTCTTCAACGGACGTGGACACGAAATCACGGCGGAAATTCTCGGTCTTGGCGTCGATGAAATTGGGCTGAGAAAATTGCACGAAGCGGAAACACCGCCGCTGCAATGCCGGATCGTTCTCGGGCAGGCAATCCCGAAGGGAAAAAACATGGACTTAATTGTGCAAAAGGCGGTGGAGATTGGCGCTGCAGAAATCGCGCCGATTATTTCTGATCGCACCATTGTGCAGGTCGATTCCGAAAGCGCAGCGCAAAAGCAGTCGAAATGGCAGCAAATCGCGATTGAGGCAGCCAAACAATGCGGGCAGAACTGGCTGCCTTATGTGCATGCGCCGAGAAAACTTTCGGACTTCCTGTCTGCTGTGGAGGTAGGCGAGTCGCCTGCAGAATCATCGGTAGCGCAGCCAATACGGCTGCCACTACAGAAAAATATCGCCCCATTCGACCTACAGTTGATCGGATCGCTACAGCCGGGTGCGCAGCACTTAAAGAAGGTTCTTGCGGGCTATTCGAGCGAGCATCAACATCGTCCTCGCAGTGTCTTGATGCTTGTTGGGCCAGAGGGCGATTTCACGCCTGCCGAACTTGCGCTCGCGCGACGCCACGGATGTCAGCCAATTACGCTCGGCCCAATTATCCTTCGAGTGGAAACAGCGGCAATCTATTGTCTTAGTATTCTCTCGTACGAATTGCTGATTTAGAGCGAAGCGCCTCGGTTGTCCCGACCTCCTCCCGCAAAGGCTACTCGGCCATCGTAGCTTCGACTGCTGATTGCTGGCCGAGGGCAGGTATCGATGCCACCTGATCCCGCGGCGCGGCTTGGATTGAAACAATTGTGAATTGAGAGGGACTGTGCTCCGTGTTTAGAGAAATAATCTCGCCGATTCCATGGCCCAGTAGCGCTTGGCCAATTGCAGTCTGATAAGAAATGATGTGACGGTCAGGATCCCCGTCCCACGCGCCTAGAATGCTGTAAGTTTCTTCCTTGTTCGTCTCCGCGTTGCGCAGCGTAACGATTGTGCCGATTGAAACACGCGACGTATCAGGGTTTTCAAATGCAGTCCCGCGCGCGTTGTGCAGCATTTGCTCCAGCTCGGCTTTGCGTCGCATCAGCACGCTTTGCATTTGTTTGGCTGCTTTAAATTCAAAGTTCTCACTCAAATCGCCATACGATCTGGCAAGCGCGATCTCTTTGGTATTCGCTGGAATCTTTACTTTTACGAGCTCTTCGTATTCGGCATTACGCTTTTCCAGGCTGCTCCAGGAAACGATCAATGCAGCGGCCTTCTCTTCGCCTAAGGCGGGAGGCCCGCCAGTGATCATGCTTTCCAGTTCTGGATAGACTTTAACCATCCGGGCCAGGAGCGAACGCTTTGTCAGCTCGTCAAAAAGCGGGCTCAATTGCAGCCGCCGCATCGCGTCGCGCGCGAGACCGACGTCGCATTTCCTAAAGATGTCGCCAAGTAATTGGCGATCCTCGACCAGGACACGGTGCAACTTGCTGGCGCGCCCGGGAGCATTGTGTTGCTCGCGTTCCAGCGCCGCGAAAATCGCGCCAAGCAAATCCGGGGTGACTAGTTCGCTCCAGCTTTCTCGTTCGCTACAAAGCCAGGCGAGCATCTCGCCGGTGGCTGAGTGCTCGCGAATGCTTCGCTCCAGCGTTATCCGGAGCTCTTCGTGCTTCCCGGTTTCGTTCAAGATGCGCGGGATTTGCGCGACCATGCGACCGTGACTCTCCTGCATCAAGTATAAGGCACGATCTGTCCATGAAGGGCCGAGCGCGGAGGGCAACGCTTGCAGAATTCTTTTCTCTTTTGCGGCCGGCAATTTCGGCAGGATTAATATGAGGCGCTTCTCTTCCTCGAGAATGAGTTTCGAAAGGGTCAACCCGACATGGGTCGGATGCAGTGACGGGTTGTGCGCGAGCAAATCGTCGCGCGCTATGATGAGCTCAAATGCGAACTCAGGATGCATTCTCTGATCACGCACCGTCATGTTCTCGATCGTAGCGATTACCGGTTGAAGTTGGTCTTCTTTGAACTGCTGGTGCGATTTGATGATCTGCTCCAGCGCTGCGATTTGCTGTTTTGGTTGTCGAGCCTTGTTGAAAATGTCGAGCAGTTCGTCAGCATGCGACACACCCTCGCCGCGCATTTGAATGGGATCGTTCTTTTTCACAGGCACGGAAAAAACGGCGCTTGCCTTAAGCGCTTTCTTCGTCGATTCCCACCAGCGTTTCCATTCCGTTTCGGTGAAAACATCGCCCACCAACCATTCACCGATCTGCTGTGCCGTGGCTTTACCGTCCAAACTTTCGAGAATATTTCGCACCAGGGCAGGCGGATCTTCCCTTGCCAAATTTTTGATCGACGCCAGGTCGGTTGCTTTGCGTGCAAGGAAGTGCTCTGGCGCCAGCGGCGTGACGTTCTCGGCCGCGTACTGGGCCTGCATCGGGTGCGACTTTTTGCCTGCAAAATCAATTACGATCTGGTTGAGTAGCAGGTTCCATTCGTTCACGCGACCGAATCCCCAGCTTTTATGCAAACAAAATGTGCCCGGCTTTAGTTTTTCGAGTTGCTGCGCGGCGCGGGGAGTGAGTTTGCTGGCTTCGACCAGTTTTTCTAATTCGGTATCCATCAATGGGGCTAATGAGTGCCAGTGACCTATAAGTCGCATGGGCCGGGCGCGCAATTTACGTTTGCCGTCCACCCCGCTGCATGAAAACCTCCCCGCCGTGACGACGAGTATCTGGTTTTGGATCGCCTTTCACATTGGCGTGTTCATTGCGATTGGGATCGACCTCTTCACGTTCCACCAGCGCGGCCGGGAATTAAGCATGACTGCTGCGGCGCGACGCAGCGTGCTGTGGGTACTCGTCTCACTTGGATTTAACGCTCTGGTGTGGCGCTTCAAAGGACCACATCACGGGCTGGATTTTCTCACTGCTTATCTGGTCGAGTATTCACTGAGCGCCGACAACATCTTCGTGTTTGTATTGATTTTCGCGCATTTCCGCGTTCCGCCAAAGGCGCAACATCGCGTCCTTGTCTGGGGCGTCCTCGGCGCGCTGATCATGCGCGGAACCATGATTATGTGTGGCATTGCATTAGTGCAGCGGTTTCATTTCGTTCTTTATCTCTTTGGCTTGTTCCTACTCCTTACTGCGATACGAATGTTGTTTCGAAAGCATTCGCCGCCCGCCCTTTCAGAGAACTGGGCGATCCGGATGTGCCGGCGCATCTTTCCGATTACCCGCGAGTTTCATAACGAACACTTTAAGGTTCGCGTGGATGGCCGCTGGATGTTGACCCCGCTCGCATTGACGATGATCATAATCGAGCTGACAGATCTGCTCTTTGCCGTCGATTCGATTCCGGCGGTCTTCGCTATCACGCGTGATCCATTTATTGCGTATACATCCAATATTTGCGCGATTCTCGGCTTACGGTCGCTTTATTTCCTGCTCGCCGGTCTCATGGACCGTTTCGTTTATCTGCGAACCGGACTTGGCTTGGTACTCGGTTTTGTCGGCATTAAAATGATTGTTGCTGATCATTTGCCGCTGCCGAGAAGCCTTTCGCTGGGAATCATCGTGCTCATTCTCGCTGTTACGATCGCGGTTTCGATGGCTAAGACAAAGAACGATGGTGCAGCCGAAGGCCGAAAATAAGTATTGCCTTTGCTCCTCAATATTTGTTTAACTGGATGGAGCCACATGAAACCCCTGACTTTCTTCTCATTGGTGCTCGCTTTTGCTGGAATTTGTCTTGGAGATATTCAGGACCCGCCTGCGAATGACTATGGACCAACGCGGAAACTCGGCCGCGGTTTCGCGAATTTTCTATGGGCGCCGACAGAAATCATTGTGAACATTAACAAAGTCAACAAGGAGGAAGGCAACAACGCTGCCTTTGGATACGGTGTGGTCCGTGGCGTCGGGCGTTCAGCTACGCGACACGTGGCGGGGCTTATTGAGATTCTGACCTGGCCCTTCCCAATCTGGCGCGATAGCTACTATCCGATCCTGCCACCAGAAATTCCGTATATTCACGCCGGCTATGCAGAATTTCCTCCTGAGATTGGCAACGAATCAAAATACCCCTACGTCCGGGATTACGATCAGGATCCGTATTAGCTTCGCTTCATCGGAAAGTATGCCGGACATCACAGCGCGACCTCCCTTCCTGATTAGCGCGATCGCAGGTCTTTGATTAATTCCAACACTTCCTCGCGGATCGCAAAAAGCTCGCTCCGATAGTAAGCAAGCCGGTCTGCGGGAAGAATGTCCTTAACTCTCGCAGCGTCCGCGGCTGCGATCGTCTTGTTCAAAATCTCCAGAATCCGTTTGAGCCATGCGACCACCATTCCCGGTTCAAAGAAATCGTTGCCGCGTGCAACTCCGCCTAAAGCGCCGGCAAGCTTCGCGCTGAGTGTCATAAAACCGCTGACGAAATCGGCAAGCTGGTTATCTTCTTCTTCGGGAAAATGTTCTGACGCTTTTAACTCATCGAGTAAGGCGTGCAAGGTGTCGTGGGCGCGTTTCTCGATGGGATGCAAAATGTGGCCGCGCTCGTCGCGTACCCAATCAATTCCTTCACGCATCGGATCGGGCGATGGCAATTCATAATCCTCAATATCGTTTTCGGATTGGTCTTCCTTTTCCTCGTCGATCTTCGCTTTCAAATCCTTGGCTTGCTCCTCCTGCTTATTCTCATCTTCTTCCTCTCGATCGAGTGCCTCCTCAAGCCACGACCACCCCATCTCACGCGCAATGATTCGTTCGCTATCAGGATGGTCTGCATATTTCTCCAGTAATCGTCCATATTTTTCTGTTAGCGCATCGCTCTCGCGGAGAAATTGCTCATACCGAACTTCATCCCATTCTTGCGTCTCGCCGTCCTGGGTGATCGCAATAGCAAACGGCGTTTCTTCTTCAGTGATGCGGCGGTCGCGCTCAACGATTTCTTCTTTTGTATAACACCACGCTGGCTCGGAGACTTTCAGACGATAATCTGCACTTTCGATCACCACGCGACCGCTCCGCTCGCTGAACCACTCCAGATACACCGCGTTCGCCATGTGTTCGGGTGGCGTCTCGCCGCGTCGGGACATTTCCAGCGTTTCTTCAATGGGAACGTCGAACACGCGCACTTTGCGCGCGGCCGTGATATCGCCAGCGGGACCACGCTGCTGAGGAGCGGGCGGTTTCGTCGTCATTGGAATCGGCTCCGGATTTTCAAAGCTCAACTCGCAGCCGGCGAGGTCGGGCGCACAATCATCTGCTAGTTCCAAGATCAGCGGCTGGTCGATGCCGGACAGCCAAATCTCACCAGTCACGCGTCCGCGCGTGCGGTTATCGATTTTGCCACGCAAGACGTGTTCGTGAAGTCGCCAGGCCATATGAAAATGACGAAGCACGAATGACGAACGACGAAAGAATGTCAAAATCAGAATTGAATTGGCGTTTGCGATTCGCTCGGTCGAAATGTTTGTGTGCGCATTGTCGATCTGAAAATCGAAGACATTGCTTTCGGCGGAAAAGGGGTAGGACGCGAGCAGGGGAAGGCTATCTTCGTTCCGTACACCATTGAGGCCGAACTCGTTTCCGCGGAGATCGTGCGCGAGAAAAAACAATTCGCCGAGGCGGAGTTGGTGGAAGTTAAGGAAAGCTCCCCGCATCGCGTGACACCGGAGTGCCCGTATTTTAGCCATTGCGGCGGGTGCGTATACCAGCACATCAGCTACGAACATCAGCTCGCGATTAAATGGCGGCAGGTGCGCAGCGTCCTCCAGCGAATCGGCAAGCTAAGAGATATTCCTCTGCGCCCCATTATTTCGT
The DNA here is from genome assembly GCA_035938475.1 of Candidatus Udaeobacter sp. Taxonomy (GTDB): domain Bacteria; phylum Verrucomicrobiota; class Verrucomicrobiia; order Chthoniobacterales; family UBA10450; genus Udaeobacter. Next base: position 26,545 of record DASZGW010000056.1, on the reverse strand, counting down.
CGCCAAAGCAGTATGAATATCGCAATCGTATTACGGTTCATGTGCAGAACGGGGTGATCGGGTTTTTCCGGCGCGATTCACATCGCTTAATCGACATCGAGCGGTGCCCCATCTCCTGCGACGAAGTCAATCGAGCGCTGACGGAACTGCGGGATCGAAATCCGCGCGATGGACATTACACCTTGCGGACGTCTTCGAGCCGGCGCGTCTTCTCTCAAACCAATGATGACGTTGCAAATGCACTGCGCGATTTGATTGTCGATCTTGTTCCGGCGAATCAGGATCTCCTTATCGATGCTTACTGCGGTGCAGGATTCTTCGCCAAAGCGTTGCTCAACAAGTTTGAGCGTGTGATCGGGATCGATTGGGACAAGTTCGCTATCGCAGCCGCAAAAAAAGATGCCACTGAGAAGGAAACCTATATCGCCGGCGACGTGGAAGAAGAATTGCAAAAGGTAGGGGCGGTTCGGGCGAACCGCCCGCCCGTGAACGACATCCATCCCGGGCGATTGAGGTCAATCGCCCCTACCACCATCATTGTCGATCCTCCCGCCACCGGCCTTTTGGCAAACGTGCGCCGCTCAATTCTCGATCTTGCGCCAGCGACGCTGATTTACGTGTCCTGCAATCCGGCCACGCTGGCCCGCGACTTAAAGGAACTGCACGGGAAATTCACAATCAATTCGGTTACGCCACTCGACATGTTTCCGCAGACCGCGGAAATCGAAGCCGTGGCACATCTTCAGCCATAGGCGAAGAGATCATTCTTCCAGCCGTTAATGATTTTTTAACGTATTTGGCACGCAGTTTAACTAACGCTGCAAATTTGCCTGATCGTAAGGTGATTTATGAGCGATCTCATCTTTGTAGGAATCATCGGTGCGTTTTTTGTCGCAGGCGCTTTCTACGTGCGTTTTTGCGAGAAGCTATAGGAGCACAAAATGGAAACGTCCGTCGTCGGGATTATTGCATTGCTACTCTTCGTTTATCTGCTCGTGGCAATGATTCGACCGGAAAAATTCTAAGATCGATATGGAAACGTCCGGTTGGATTCAACTCACGGTTTTTCTAATCGCGCTCGCGCTGATCACCAAGCCCATGGGGCTTTATCTGGTGCAGGTGCTCGACGCGAATGGCAGAACGTGGCTCGATCCGGTGCTGCGCCCGCTCGAGCGCGTCACGTATCGGTTAATGGCAGTCAATCCCAAACAAGAGCAGAATTGGAAACAATACGCGCTCGCGATGCTGTTGTTCAGTTTGGTTGGCTGCATTTTCACGTACGCGATTTTGCGATTGCAATATTTTCTGCCTCTCAATCCACAGGGACTTGTTGCGGTGAATCCCGATCTCGCGTTCAACACCGCTGCCAGCTTCACAACCAACACCAACTGGCAGAACTACAGCGGCGAATCCACGATGTCCTATTTCTCGCAGATGGTCGGCCTGGCGTTTCACAATTTCGTCTCGGCGGCAACGGGCATCGCTATTGCCACCGCGCTCGTTAGGGCGATTGCGCGGCATTCCGCGAAAACCATCGGCAACTTTTGGGTCGATCTCGTCCGTGTCACTTACTACTTGCTGCTGCCCATTTGCCTTGCCTTCGCGGTGTTTCTCGTGTCGCAAGGGATGATTCAAAATTTCAAGCCTTACACGAAGGCGACGCTGGTCGAGCCGATGAAGGTCCAGATCGAGAAGAAAAACGATCACGGCGAAACAATCAAAGGACCAGACGGCAAAGCGATCACGGAAGAGCAGACTGTTACGGAGCAGAACATCGCTCAAGGTCCAATGGCGTCGCAGGTCGCAATCAAGATGCTCGGGACCAACGGCGGTGGATACGTCAACGCCAACGCGGCAGATCCATTCGAGAATCCCACGCCGCTGTCAAATTTTGTCCAGATGTTGTCGATCTTTGCAATCGGCAGCGGACTCACTTACTACCTCGGCCGCATGGTTAAGAATCAGAAGCACGGTTGGACCGTGTGGGCAGCGATGGTGACCTTGTTTCTCGGCGGCGTCCTGTTGTGCTGGTGGGCAGAATCCTCAGGCAATCCCATCCATCAACATCTCGGCGTCGCCGCGGCGGACGGAAACATGGAGGGCAAGGAGGTCCGATTCGGCATTTTCAACTCGGCGCTTTTCGCCACCGTCACCACGGACGCATCCTGCGGCGCAGTCAATTCGATGCATGATTCGTTCACTGCACTGGGCGGCTTTGTTCCGTTGTTCAACATGCAGTTAGGCGAGATTATTATTGGGGGAACCGGGGCCGGCCTCTACGGGATTCTTGTGTTTGTGGTGCTCGCGGTTTTCATCGCTGGCCTGATGGTCGGTCGCACGCCGGAATATCTCGGCAAAAAAATTGAAGCGTACGACGTGAAAATGGCGATGCTCTCATTGCTCATCCTCGCGATCTCGATTCTTGGTTTCGCTGCGTGGGCGATAGTGAGCAAATGGGGTCTGGCCGGATTAAGCAACAATGGTCCGCACGGGCTGAGTGAGATTCTCTACGCCTTTAGCTCCGGCGCTGGGAATAATGGCAGCGCATTTGCTGGTCTCTCCGCAAATACTCCCTGGTACAACACGACCCTCGGTCTGGACATGTTGTTTGGGCGGTTTCTCATGATCGTCCCGATCATGGCGCTGGCCGGATCGCTGGTGCAAAAGAAGGTCGCGCCGGCCAGTGCGGGCACGTTTCCAGTGCATGGCGGAACATTTCTCATTCTGTTGCTCGGCACCGTTATTTTGATCGGCGCGCTCAACTTTCTCCCCGCGCTGACTCTCGGACCGATTGTCGAGCACTTCCTGATGCAAGGTGGAAAACTTTTCTAGCATCGGGATCCAAACTTCATGACACAAAAACCTGCATCTCTTTTCGACTGGAACATTGTTGGTCCGGCGATCGCCGACGCTTTCAAGAAATTGAACCCTCGTTTGATGGTAAAGAACCCGGTCATGTTCGTGACGATGGTCGGCGCCGCCCTAACGACTGTCGGTATCTTCACCACTGAGTCGGCACTACGCGGTTTCGTCGCACAACTGGCGATATGGCTCTGGTTCACGGTGCTCTTCGCCAATTTTGCTGAAGCAGTCGCGGAAGGGCGAGGCAAAGCGCAGGCAGCCAGTCTGCGCCGGGCGCGCAAGGATACGATGGCGCGTCGCCTGCAGAATGGCCGCGAGGTAAAAGTTCCAGCGCCCATCTTGCAAAAAGGCGACCTCGTGGTCTGCGAAGCCGGCGACATCATTCCCGCAGACGGCGACGTGATTGAAGGAATCGCGAGCGTCGATGAAGCCGCGATCACCGGCGAATCGGCGCCGGTCATCCGCGAGAGTGGCGGTGACCGAAGTGCGGTCACTGGCGGAACGCGTGTGCTCAGCGATCGGATCGTGATCCGCATCACGGCGGATAAAGGCGCCGGTTTTTTGGATAAAATGATTGCGTTAGTCGAGGGCGCTCGTCGGCAGAAAACACCTAACGAAATCGCGCTTACGATTCTTCTCGCAGCGTTGACGTTCATTTTTCTCCTGGTATGCGTCACGCTGAAACCGTTCGGCATTTATTCGGGGGCGGACTTTTCGATTCCAGTTCTCGTCGCGTTGCTGGTTTGTTTAATTCCGACAACGATCGGCGGATTGCTCAGCGCGATTGGTATCGCCGGAATGGATCGCGTTCTCCAGCGCAATGTGCTGGCCATGAGCGGGCGCGCAGTGGAAGCGGCGGGAGACGTCGATGTTCTGCTCCTCGACAAAACCGGGACGATCACGCTCGGAAACCGAATGGCTGTCGCGTTTCATCCCGCGCCGGGCGTCTCGCCTGACGATCTCGCGGCATCCGCGCAATTGAGCTCGCTAGCGGACGAAACGCCAGAGGGCCGGTCGATTGTCGTTCTCGCGAAAGAAAAATTCGGGTTGCGTGCGCGGGAGATGCACGAATTAGAGGCGACGTTTGTGCCGTTCACGGCGCAAACACGCATGAGCGGTGTCGACCTTCATGCAAATGGCGCGCAACCGACAATGCGCGTGCGCAAAGGCGCGTCCGAAACGGTGCGCAGTTTTGTCGAATCCGCAGGCGGAATTTTTCCGCAACCGGTGGCGACGATGGTCGACGACATCTCGCATCGCGGTGGCACGCCGCTGGTCGTGGCGTCGGACATGCTAACGCTGGGTACGATCGAGCTCAAGGACGTGGTCAAGGGCGGAATCAAAGAGCGCTTCGTGCAGCTGCGCAAAATGGGAATCAAGACGGTGATGATCACCGGTGACAACCCACTCACTGCGGCAGCGATCGCTGCTGAAGCCGGCGTGGATGATTTCATGGCCGAAGCGACGCCGGAACAAAAACTCAAACGCATCCGTCAGGAACAGGCGGACGGTCATCTGGTCGCGATGACCGGTGACGGAACGAATGACGCGCCTGCGCTCGCGCAAGCTGACGTGGGTGTGGCGATGAACACCGGCACGCAGGCCGCGCGCGAAGCCGGTAACATGGTCGATCTCGACAGCAATCCAACCAAGCTGCTCGACATCGTGGAGATCGGGAAACAAATGCTGATCACACGTGGCTCGCTCACCACGTTCAGCATCGCAAACGATGTGGCGAAATATTTCGCCATCATTCCTGCGATGTTGATGACCAGGTTTTCCGAGATCGCGCCGCTGAACATCATGCACTTGCACAGTCCGACCAGCGCGATTCTAAGCGCCGTCATCTTTAATGCACTCATCATCATCGCGCTGATCCCGCTGGCATTGCGCGGGGTTGCTTACAAGCCAATGGGCGCGCTGGCCATCTTGCAGCGCAATCTTCTCATCTATGGCTTCGGCGGCCTCGTCGTTCCGTTTATCGGCATCAAACTGATCGACCTGATCATCACTGCGCTTCATCTGGCCTAACTAATGAAAGAATTCTTCTCCAATATACGAGGCGCAGTCGTATCGACGCTGGTGCTGGCAGTCGTCTGCTGCGGCCTCTACCCGCTCATTGTCTTCGGAATTTCACAGGCGTTCTTTCGCGACAAGGCTAACGGGAGTTTGATCGTCGATCCAAATGGAACGGTGCGCGGCTCAAGGTTGTTAGGCCAGGAATTCGCCGATGCAAAATACTTTCATCCGCGCCCTTCCGCTGCTGGTAACGGTTACGACGCGACGAGTTCTGGCGGGAGCAATTTGGGACCGACCTCACGAAAACTAAACGACGCGATCAAAGAACGCATAGCGGCGTATCGCGCAGAAAATAACCTGAGCGAAACCGGGCCTGTGCCAGCGGATGCAGTCACCGCTTCCGGAAGCGGACTCGACCCTCATATCAGTGTGCATAATGCGGAGCTCCAAACCGCCCGCGTCGCCAAAGCTCGCGGACTGTCTCAGGAGAAGGTTCGCGAACTGGTTCAGCAAAACACCGATGGACGCGATCTCGGCGTGCTCGGCGATCCGGGTGTCAACGTTCTCGAATTGAATCTTGCGCTGGATTCACCCGGTGCCGAGCCGTGAAAAAGCCAGGGCATCATGAGACACGCGTGACTCGGGGATTTGTCGGCTCGCTTGTCAGATCTCGTCTAGCCGACTTTCTGAACATTCGTTTGTTGCTGATGGATTCGATCAGACGGTTTGCCGCGCGCCGCCAATCACCGCGGATGGTCGAGAGGAGAACCTATGTTTTCATTCTTGTTCCATTGGATTGTCGCGCAAATGGTCACGCCAGAAAAACTGAGCTCGAGCAAGATCTGATCGACAATAGCACGCACGCCGATGACCCACGGACTAACGGCCTTTTTTCTACGCTCGCTGCCCTTAATCGTGCTGGCTCCAGAACAACCGCCGAGCGAGATCTGAATAATGCCCCGGGACTTAACCACGACCTCATGTGGACGTGGTTTCTGCCGAATCCGCTCTGGCCGCCGAACGAGGTTGTTAATCTTCTCCGCTTCGGGCTAAATGGCTTCAATGCAAAAACAAGGAGAGAAAGTTGAACACTAAGAAATGTCTGATCACGATCGTGTCGGGGCTACTCATGACTGCCGTAATGCACGCGCAGGAGGCTTCTGATTTGACCGCTGAACAACAGCAGCTTGCTCAACGGAAAGCCGAGCTGGACGCACGCGAGAAAGCATTAAATGAACGCGAGAAAATGTTGGCTGAAAAAGAAAAGGCCACAGCAAGTTCCACTTTGCGGTCCCGTGAGAAGAGAAAAGCCAAGGCCAGACAGGAGCAAACGAAAGCCCAGAGCAAGGAAGAACAAGCGAAAGCTGCGCGTGCAGAAAAGAAACTACACGAACCGTTTGTGCAACGCCTGGGAGAAGCGTTTCTGGAACAGTTGGGCACGCCGGCATACACGCCCCCCGATCCCAACGCCCCAAACCCACGTCGCATTCCGCCTGCACCCTTCGATTCGCCGCCATTTCCCTCCAGCGATTGGCAAATCGGCGGCAGTCCGGTCATTGGCGATCCTGGAGAATTGGCACCGTGGCCGTTGATGCAGGCCATTTACGAAGGACCGGGCGGGCAGGCTTGGAAAGACAGCAAGGTCCAGATTTACGGCTGGGTAAATTTCTCGGGAAACATCAGCACTTCGCATCCCTCAAAGCAGAGCGAAAACGGAAACTTCCCGTTGGTTTATGACATTCGGCCGAACCGGATGGAATTAAACCAGATCGTGCTCTACGTCGAGCGGCTGGCGGACGAGAATCAAACCGATCACGTCGACTGGGGTTTTCGATATTCAATGCTCTATGGACTAGATTATCGTTTTACGTTTTCCCGCGGATGGTTCAGCGACCAACTTTTAAAACACAATAGCTACTACGGCTTCGACATGCCGATGGTTTATTTGGATCTCTACATCCCGTACGTGTTTCAAGGGATGAACATTCGCATAGGACGCATCATTTCCGAACCGGACATTGAGGCGCAGTTGGCTCCGAACAATCTCATGGCCAGTCACTCGATCCTCTACGGTTTCGATCCTTATTGTCAGGAGGGAATCTTCACTACAACGAAGATCAACAATGAGTGGACGATCCAGCTTGGAATCTCTGATGGCACCGATGTTGCGATCTGGCAGAAAGATCCTGGCCGTCAGCCGACTGGCACCGTGATGGTGCAATGGACCGCGCCTAATCAGATGGATTCGATCTACGCGGGCGATAACGTGATCAACAACGGCGAGTGGGGCTATAACAACATGCAACAGTTCGTTGGAACCTGGACGCATAAATTCAACGACAAAATTTATAGCGCGACCGAGGCGTGGTACATGTTCGAGTACGACGCCATAGACCACCCGACAAATGAGGTGCCATTCCAGAGCGGCTCGTTTCCGGTGCGGAATGGTTACGCGCCGGAGTGGGCGGTGGTGAATTACACGATGTTCCGGATTGCACCTAGCGCGTTTTTCACGGTGCGGAATGAATACTTTAACGACAAGGTGGGTGCCAGGACCGGCTTTGCCACACAGTATTCCGAACATTCCATCGGCGTTACTTGGTGGCCGGATAAACTCATCACTATTCGCCCCGAGCTCCGATTCGACCATTCTTACGATGATCGCGCGTACAATAACGGAACCAGGCATAATCAGCTCGCGTTCATTACCGACGTGATTTACCACTTCTGAACGAACGCTCGCGAAGACGCACCGCGGCAGTGCTGTCTTCATAAGCTGCGGTAAGATGAATGCGGCCGATGCTCTTCAGGCTGGAGCCTTTGTTTTGGTCGTGGCTCTCCTCGTCAAGCCTGTTGGTACTTATCTGGAACGCGTTTTCGAACGGCGACATACGTTTTTTGATCCGCTGCTTCTACCGGCGGAGCGACTGATCCACCGGCTCATCGGTGTTGATCCCAAATGCGAAATGGATTGGAAGCGTTATTCGTTAGCCTTCGGCGTATTTGGCCTGGTTAACGTTGTTGTTCTCTATTTCGCACTGCGCTCGCAGGCGTGGTTTCCGTGGTTCTTTCCGAACGTAATGACCACGCCGATGACACCTGATCTCGCAGCCAATACGGCAGTTAGTTTTGCAACTACTACCACGTGGCAAGCCTATGCCGGCGAAACCACGATGAGTTACTTCAGCCAACTGTTGCTCGCAGGACAAAACTTTCTCGCGGGCGCAGCAGGCCTGGCCGTCGGGATTGCTTTCATTCGGGGTTACGCCCGGGAAAAGAGTGCGGGGCTCGGCAACTTCTGGAGCGATCTCATCCGCGCCGTCTTGTGGGTGTTATTGCCCGTGTCGCTGTTGGGCAGTGTGCTCTTGGTTGCGCAAGGCGTGCCTATGAATTTTCTGCCTTACACCATCGCGCACACGGTTGAAGGCGGTACGCAGACCATAGCCCAAGGGCCAATTACTGTACTGGAGTTCATCAAGAACCTCGGCACCAACGGCGGCGGTTTTTTCAATGCCAACGGCGCGCATCCATTCGAGAATCCGACGCCGTTGACTAACTTCATCGAGCTGCTCGCAATCGCCGTGATCCCAGCTGCGCTTACGCATACTTTTGGGCGCATGGTGGGCCGGCCGAGGGACGGCTGGGTGATTTTTTGGACGATGACGGTCCTCTTTGTGGCTGGATTGCTTGTTTGCAATTGGGCTGAAGCTCGTGCGCATCCTGCCCTGGCGGACCAAATCGTCGGTGGGAATATGGAAGGCAAGGAGGTACGCTTCGGGATAGGTAGCTCGGCGCTTGCCGCGGTTGTGACTTCCAACGGCGCTACCGGCTCTTACAACTCAATGCACGACAGTTTTCAGCCACTTGGTATCATGGTGCCATTAGTCAATATGCTGCTTGGCGAAATCGTGTACGGCGGTCTTGGAAGCGGCCTTTACAGCATGATCTTCGTTGCGTTGGTGGCGCTTTTTGTAGGCGGGTTAATGGTCGGACGCACGCCCCAACACCTCGGTAAACAAATCGGGCCGCCAGAAATGAAAATCATCGCCGTGTATACGCTTGTGGGGCCGGTCACTGTGTTAGCGCTGACGGCGCTTGCTGTCATCACCAACGCCGGGCGCGCCGGATTGACGACGAATGCCGGCGCCCATGGCTTCACCGAGATTCTGTTTGCGTATGCCAGCGCCTTTGCCAACAACGGGCAGAATATGGCTGGTCTCAGTGCCAACAATATCTTTTACAACATAACGACGATCGTCGCCATGTTGGCGGGGCGTTACGTCTTGGCGGTATTGGCCCTGGCTTTAGCAGGCCGCTTTGCCGCGGTATCCCGGCGCCCCCCGAGTCGCGGCGCGATGCCTTCCGACGGGATTACCTTTGGCGTGTTGCTAACGGGCACGGCGCTGCTCGTTGGCGCGCTTAATTTCCTCCCAGCCCTCGCGATGGGTCCCGTCGTCGAACATTTCTCGATGCATCCTTAGCGCCATCCGCAATCTTTGAATGGAAGCCCCAGCCACAATTTTCGCCATGCCCACCTACCGTCTGCGTGATGTGCCGGAAACCGTCGAGCGTTACGACGAAAATTTCTGGCTAAACGGAAACGAGGTTACACTCATCGTCTTCGACGATTCGAGCCTGGTTAATCACCACAAGTACTATCCACAGCTCGAAGCGACGCGCACCGCCAACCCGCTTTACTATGTCGGTCCGCGGGAGAAAGAACAGTTTATCCAGATCCTCCTGCATCGCCTGCGCGAGCCGAAACTTGAAGGGCCCGTTCGCAATCTCTTCCGCCCAAGCTACGGCGGGAACCGGAACTTCACGCTTATGTATTCGTTAGGCGCGTTCCTCGTCTCTTCGGATGACGACATGCGCCCAAGCGCATTGATCGAGCACAGCCCGGAGAGCCTGGCCCCCGATGAAATCTGCCGTGGCAAGCTTATGAAAGCCAAAGCGGGAGGATTCGAGGAGAGGTCGTTCGATCTACTCACCGCATTTGATGATGTACTCGGCAAGACCGTGCGCGATCTGCCGGGCAACTACGAAAAAGGGGATCTCGTCACAGATACGTCGATCGACCTGGAGACGAACACGACGACGACCTTTTCGCGCGAAAACTCGCTCATCCTCCAACGGGGAAAAGTTCCCGCGAAAGCAGTGGTCAAGATTGCGCAGACGTTCCGGACCGGCACGAACGATATCGATGCCCTCGATTACGTCGAGATGTTCCTCGATGATGAGCAGCAGCTCGATCCTTATTCCCTCAACGATGTGTATGCGCTAGTGAACTTTCGCCCGGTGGTTACGAACAACAATTGGCGGATCGATTGCGGCGTGGCTGCCTACGACAATCGGTACGGTCTCCCGCCATTCTTCCCCACGCGCTTGCGGTTCGAGGACTACATTTATCGCCTATGGATCCAACAGTCGAAGATTGTGTCGGCGCATGTGGACGCCGCGCAACGTCACATGAAAAACAACTACATGCGGAATCCGCTGGCAATGGAGGTGTTCAATGAAGAGCTCTGCTCCCTGCTGAAGCGCAGAATCAAGGACAGCGTCTTCCACCGTGACGATCTCAGCATCGCGTTCCATTACGCTGGCGACGTAGCGCTGGAAGAATCCGAAGCAATCCTGAGGAAAGTTACCGCGGTCCACAAACGGGTGCTTGCGGCCGCAGACCGCGCGCATGATCCAGAACGCGCGCTCGCGCTTCGTGGCTTTGCCGTCAATCTGGCAAAATCCTTCTACGGATTCGAACCCGATTTCTTTCAGCAGAACGTCTCGCGGATTGTGGAGGACGTGATCAGCCAGATCCGTGGGTCACTGGAGCTGTGGCCGACGTTGGTGGAAATTTGTTATTTCCGAAAAGACAAAGCGCCCCTGCCGAGAACCCGCGTCCGGAACCAGCCGCGAAATAACGGCAAATCGTGATTGCCGAACGTTCCCTGCATCGCCGGGGTCGCTCCGTGTAACTGGAATCGATTGCGACCAAAGGGTAGTATTGCCGCATGAGCGAGGCCGAACGGCCTGATCCGGATGCACTTCTCGCGCGCCTGAAGCGCGAGGAGACGGAGTCCGCTCGGGGCAAACTGAAAATTTTCTTCGGTATGTCCCCGGGTGTAGGGAAGACCTATGCCATGCTGCAAGCCGTGCGGCAGAAGCAAACCGAAGGCTGCGAAGTCGTGGTTGGCATCGTTGAGACGCACGGGCGCAAAGAGACGGAGGCGCTGCTCGAAGGGATACCGATCATGCCGCGCATGCAGATCGAATATCGCGGAACAAAACTGGAGGAGATGGATCTCGATGCGATCCTCACCTGGCATCCCGGTCTCGCGGTCGTGGACGAACTGGCACATACGAACGCACCTGGCTCGCGCCATCCGAAGCGTTACCAGGATGTGCTCGAACTGCTCGATGCTGGTATCAACGTTTACACCACGCTTAATGTTCAGCACGTCGCCAGCCGCAGCGATGTCGTCCGTCAGATCAGTGGTATTTCGGTCCACGAAACAGTTCCTGATACTGTTCTCGATCTTGCCGACGAAATCATTCTTGTCGATCTAACGCCGGAGCAACTGCGGGCGCGCTTAGCCGAAGGAAAAGTGTATCTCGGCGAGCGCGCAGAGTGGGCGGCGCGAAATTTCTTCCGTGAAAGCAACCTGACCGCCTTGCGCGAAATGGCGTTGCGTCTGGTGGCCGAACATGTCGATCGCGATCTGCGCGACATCATGTCGGAGGAAAAAATCGCCGGACCGTGGAAGAGTGGCGATCGCCTGCTCGTCGCGGTCAGCGCGAGTCCTTACTCGGAGAGATTGATTCGCTATACGCGCCGGTTGGCGGCATCGATGGAAGCTTCCTGGATCGTCGCGAACATCGAGCAACCGCGCCCGCTTTCGCAGGAGGAGCAAACACGGTTAACTCGCTACCTCGCGCTCGCGCGCCAACTGGGCGCGGAAGTAGTTTCAACCCCCGGTAGCGATATCGGCGAAGCGTTGCTCCGTATCGCCCGTGAACACAACGTCACTCAGATTGTTATCGGCAAGCCGCTCGGCTCGCGATGGACAAGCTTTTTGAGACGCGACCCGCTGCGCTGGCTGATGCGCAACAGTGGCAACATCGACATCCACATGATCCCGGCGGACGAATCGGCGCGGCCGCGCCATGAACCAATCGAGGAGCGTCTCGCGCGCGCACCGTGGCGCGACTTTGGCCTCGCACTCGTTATTGCGGCGGTCGTAACCGCCTTGTCCTTGTCGATCTTCGATTACACTGGTTACTGGGCCGTTTCGCTTTTCTATTTGCTCGCCGTCGTTCTCGCCGCCACACGATTACCCCGGTGGCCGACGCTTTTTCTCGCCGCGCTCAGCGCGTTGCTTTGGGATTTTCTCTTCATCCCTCCGCGCTTCACTTTTTACATCACTCACCTCCACGACTTCTTGATGTTCGGCGCCTATTTCGTGATCGCGCTCGTCATCGGTCACCTCGCGACAAAATTACGCGAACGCGAACAATCGGAGCGCCGGCGTGAAGAACGGGCCACCGCGCTTTACCGTTTCACACGAGCGCTCGCCGCCAGCCGCGATCTCGATGAAGGTCTGCCGAAAGTTTTGGCGCTTATCAAAGAAACTTTCGAAGCTGATGCAGCGGTTTGGCTGCACGACGAGAGCGGCCTTTCTTGTCATCCGGCGAGCACATTCGCGCCATCGAGCAAAGATGAAAGCGTCGCCGTCTGGGCGTTTCAAAAAAAACAAAGCGCCGGAAGATCGACCGAAACATTGCCGGATGCCGACGCATTGCACATCCCGCTTGTCACTGGCGACCGCGCCGAAGGTGTGCTGACCGTGCATCTCGCAAACCCGCCAACGATGGAACAACGTGACTTGCTCGACGCCTTTGCTGCGCAGCTCGCCCTCTTTGTGAATAAAGAGCGCGCGCTGGAAGAAAGCCGCGCCGCGCAGGTTGCCCATCAGTCGCAGAAATTGCAAAAGACGCTTTTCGATTCTGTGTCGCATGAATTGAAAACGCCGCTTGCCGCCATGACAGCGGCTTTGCAGCAGCCGCAGCCTGACCGCGCCGAGTTGCAACAAGCCGTTCGCCGTCTTACCCGCACGGTCGATCATTTGCTTGACGCAACGCGTTTGGAATCGGGGCTTCTTCAGCCCAGGTTGGAATGGTGCGAACCGGGAGAACTGGTGCGCGAGGCGGTCGCGATGTCGGGATTAAAAGAAAGCGTGGTCCGAGTAAACATCGCCAAAAATCTTCCCACCATTTCAGTGGACGCGCACTTGATTCAACAAGCGCTTGGAGCGTTACTCTCAAACGCGGCCGGTCACGCCAGGAACGATCAGCCGATCGAAGTGAACGCGGCGCGCGACGATTCGATGCTCGTGATTTCCGTGGCTGATCACGGTCCCGGTCTTGCGCCCGGTGAAGAAAACAAAGTATTCGAGAAATTTTATCGTGGTCCCGGCACCGCCCCCGGCGGTCTGGGCCTTGGCCTTTCCATCGCGCGCCAGCTGGTCGAAGCGCACTCCGGCGAGATCGTCGCGCAAAATCGAGAAGAAGGCGGCGCGCGATTTTCTATTCGTCTTCCCATTGGCGAACCGATGCGATTGCCAAGCGAAGCGACCGCGTGAATGAAACAGGTTGCGCTCGTGATCGACGATGAAGTGCAAATTCGCCGGTTGCTGCGAGTCGCGCTGGAGGCAGAAAATTATCAGGTGCACGAAGCTGAGAATGGGCAGCAGGGCCTGATTGAAATTGCCAACCGCAAGCCGGCCGTCATCCTTCTCGATCTCGGCCTGCCCGATCTCGACGGCCTCGAAGTGCTAAAACGTTTGCGTGAATGGAGCGAAGCGCCGGTGATTGTCCTGACCGTGCGTGATGACGTGCAGGAAAAGGTGGCCGCCCTCGATGCCGGCGCAGATGACTACGTGACCAAGCCGTTCAGCACACCGGAATTGCTCGCGCGCCTCCGGGCAGCACAACGAAAGACCCGTCCAGAAGAAGAAATTTCCGTTTTCAAGAACCGTGATCTGGTTGTCGATCTTACGGCGCGTGTGGTCACGCGCGCGGGGCGTGAAATCAAGCTGACCGCTACCGAGTACGCCTTGCTCCGCTTGTTCGTCAGGCATCCCGGACGCGTGCTCACGCACCGATACATCCTGCGTGAAATCTGGGGTCCGAAATCGGAGGAGCATCGACAGTACCTGCGCGTTTATGTCACGCATCTGCGCCAAAAAATCGAGAACGATCCAGCCAAGCCATCGCTAATTAAGACCGCGCCCGGAATCGGCTACCGATTTGCGGGTTGATGTCTCGCGCAAAGTGGGTTGGACTGCGGTGGTAATCCACCGACACGTCCGCCTCCGTAACGATCATTCGATGCAACGTGCAAAAACGACCGAGCATCTCAAAAGCTTGGCCAGAAAAAATGCGTCTTCGCCAGAAGCTCCTTCGAGAAACAACTTGCCAGTGAATAACTGCGCAATGAAGAGTCACACCCAATAAGCGATGGCGAAGCTGATGGACGATATTGTTCTCGACGCGAGTGCGGGCGTGCATCGGCCACGCAATCTGGACTGGAAACGCGCCGCCGCATTGCTGTACGGCGATTGGGGAACGAGCAAAGCGTACGTCATCGGTCTGGCGTTTGTGGCTGCCGGATTCTCATCGCTGCCGATCATCCTAGCCGTTTGCGCGCTCACCGGATTGGTCGGCATCAATTACATTGTTATCTGCCGCCATTTTCCCGACGGCGGCGGCGTTTACTCGGCCGCGCGTGAGCAGGGCCGGTTGCTGGCGGTGGTTGGGGCGCTGCTGCTGGTTGCGGATCTTACGGTCACGGCTGCGCTCAGTGGCTGGTCTGCATTGAGCTACATCACTTCCGGCGCGGAGCACATTACTTGGATCGGGTTTCTTCGCGATCACATAGCGCTTACAACAATTAGCGTGTTGTTGTTAATGGGCCTGGTCAATTATTTTGGGCCTAAGCATTCCGGAAGTTTCGCCGTGGCTCTGGCGTTGCCGACGGCGTTCGTAGTGGTGGTCCTAATCGCGATGAGCGCGCCGCATTTGACCACGCGCTGTCTCGAGCCACGGCACCAGAGTCTGACCACCGTGTGGGTGCAATTTGTAAGCGTGATCCTGGCGCTATCGGGCGCCGAGTCGATCGCGAATCTAACCGGTGTGATGAAGCTCGATCCGGGATCGACAATGGAACACCCAAGCGTCGCGCGTGAGTCCCTCAAGGCGATTACACCAGTGGCGATCGAAGTTGTGTTCGGAACAGCGCTGCTCGGGTGGGCGATGCTTTCCCTGCCTTCCGTGCTCGGCAGAACGCTGCATCTGACGGATCGTGGCGAGATCGCCGCCGTTCTTGGACAACGCAGCGAGGACATGTTGCGTTTCATCGGCGAACAATTTGCGACCGCCACCTTTTCTCCTGCGGTCGGTCAGATATTCGGCTGGATCGTTGGAATTGTTTTCTGCCTGCTACTCTTGAGTGCGGCAAACACGGCCATCGTAGCGATGATCGGCCTGCTTTACATGATGTCGCGCGATGGCGAGATGCCGCGGCAGTTCAAACGCCTCAACCGCCATGGCGTTCCGAAGTGGCCGCTCTTCATCGCCATCAGCATGCCTGTGGTAGTGCTGCTTTTTGCCGCTAACTTCACTGCGCTCGCGGGTCTTTATGCCATCGGCGTAGTCGGCGCCATCACGGTCAACGTCGGTTCGTGCGCATTCAATCGCACCAAGGGTTTCACCTGGTACGATCATATTCTCTTTGCCATCACTTTTGTAGTTCTTGGTTTCGTAGAGCTGACGCTGGCCCACACGAAACTAGACGCGCTTCAATTCGTGCTTGCGGTTTTGATCGGCGGACTGGCTTTACGCGCTTACACACAGAAGCTCCAGGGGCTAACGACTCTCACTGTCACCCGTCAGGTTGCAGCCATGGTCACGCCCGACCTCGTGACGAGTATGCGGCCGCGTTTGGAGGAAGGTCAAAAAATCATGGTGGCAGCGCGCGGGATCACTCCGGTGCTGAGCTTTGCGATGGACGAAGCGCAATTACGCAAGGCCACTCTCTTTGTGCTCTATGTCAAGGAGGTGGCCGTTTACTACACCGCAGCCGGCATATCGCTTGGTCGCACCAAATGGCAGGATGATCCTGAAGCGAACGCCATCATGTGCTCGATGCTCAAACTAGGGCGCGAGCGTGGCATCAACATAATTCCGCTTTACGCCGTGAGCCAGGACGCCGCCGCGACGATTGTCGATCTTGCAGCTACAATGGGAATCGATTTCCTCGTCATCGGGGCATCGCAACGACCGGCAATGGCCAAGCTGCTTCGCGGCAGCGTCGCGACCAACGTGGCCCAGCAGCTGCCTGAATCGATTCACTTGCTCATCTTTGGATGACCCAGGAAAAATCGTAATTGTAAGCGGAGCCTTCAAAGCTTGGGATTGCCGAAGCGTCATTTTCCAATTCAAAAGAATGCTTCTAGCGCGCGCGTGCCCAGGGCTTTCCAAATCTTGATCACTTCATAGGTGATAACAGTCGTAAAGCTGACGGCTAACCAAACGCACACAGCTTCAATGGGCAGGCCGGACCATGCTCCGATGTGAAGCCCGATCAGACTATTACTGCGGTATTCCCACCAGCCATACGGCAAGGCGAGAGTTCACTTCCCAAAGCAAACTCATAAGAAGAAGCAGGAAAAATGTGAAGCTGAAAGCACGCCAGTTGATAAATCGTTGCGCGGTGCAAAAAAAGCCGGCGGACGGAACCAGCGAAGCGCAGATAAGATAGATAAAGTACCACGGGAACCCTTCCGATGTGTTGGAGACGAACTTACGGTACAGAACTGCGGCTGCGATCAAGACGACACCAAGGACGACCGAAGCAAAATGAAATCGAACGATGCGCGTTATGTCCCTGGCCGCTTCCTTGTAGTCAGGGACATTGTAAGCGGCCATCCAATATTCGTCGCACCAGATGTAACTCAGCAGGACGAGCATGAAGCCTGTCAGGTAGAAAATGAATTCCTCGATTGGAATTGCTCCGCCTAAGCCAGGGACGCTGCAGCCGAGTGTGGCCGCTTTGTTTGGGAAGATGAAGAACGCGTTACCAAAGAGGAGATCCAGCGCGAAGCCGAGCGGTG
Source organism: Candidatus Udaeobacter sp. (assembly GCA_035938475.1). Classification (GTDB taxonomy): domain Bacteria; phylum Verrucomicrobiota; class Verrucomicrobiia; order Chthoniobacterales; family UBA10450; genus Udaeobacter. Next base: position 9,494 of record DASZGW010000056.1, on the reverse strand, counting down.
CGAGCACCGCGATAGTCCTCCAAAATGCTTTGCGTGGAAACTTGAGATCAGGTCGACGGCCAAACCACCATGCCAGGACTCCGATGGGAATAATGAACAGTGCCAGGCTCCATGTGTATCCGAACGGCGTCGGATTATCTGAAGTGGCTTGCAAAATGGCTGGATGAACGACGCTTCGCAATGCAATGGAAGCTGGAACAATGAGGGCAGCCGCGATGGCAAATACGACGTAGAAGGATTTTGCGCGCTCTCGCATGACGACCACAGCGTAAACAGAAGAGTTTTAAGTTTTAAGATTTAAGTTTTAAGTTTGGACTTATCGTGACTCCGCCCAAGGTTCTAATCGCCGACGCAATTTCGCAGCGTGGAGTGGATGAGCTTTCTCGCGATCGCGCAATTGAGGCAGCAGTCAAAACCGGGTTAAGCGAGAAGGAACTTGTCGACCTTATTCCCGACTTCAGTGGCCTTGTCGTACGGAGCCAGACAAAAGTCACTGCCGGTGTTTTGAATGCAGGCACGAAGTTGCGCGTGGTCGGGCGAGCTGGGGTGGGGGTGGACAACGTCGACGTTGAGACGGCTACACGCCGCGGCATCATTGTGCTGAATGCGCCCGGTGGAAATACGATTTCCACGGCTGAGCATGCGTTTTCCCTGTTGCTTTCAGCGGCCCGCAAGATTCCACAGGCGGATGCAAACGTTCGCAGCAAGAATTGGGACAAAAAGAATTTCGAAGGCGTTGAGCTCTACAACAAGACGCTTGGCGTAATCGGAATGGGCCGGATTGGCAGCGAACTCAGCCGGCGCGCCATTGCTTTTGGAATGCGGGTGGTCGCTTACGACCCATATCTTTCCGCGACGCGGGCTCGCAGCCTGCAAGTCGAGCTGGTGGACGAGCTCGATGATTTGCTTACGAGTGCGGATTTCATCTCGCTGCACACGCCTCTTACGCCAGAAACGCGTCACATTCTCGATGCAGCACGATTACAAAAAACCAAACGCGGCGTCCGGATTATCAATTGCGCTCGCGGGGGCTTGATCGACGAGAACGCCCTCTTGAAAGCGTTGCAAGATGGGCAGGTGGCCGCTGCGGCATTGGACGTCTTTGAAACTGAACCGCTTCCAGCCGACTCTCCGTTGCGGGGTGCCCCCAATCTTGTTCTTACTCCCCATCTCGGCGCTTCCACCGCAGAAGCACAGGAGACCGTCGGGATTGAGATCGCGCAGTCGATTCGCGCTGCGCTGCTCGAAGGCACCATTCGCAACGCGGTGAACATGCCCAGTCTCGATGCGAAAACCCTGGCAATCATTGGACCACATCTGCGCTTTGGCGAGAAATTGGGCCGGTTTCTGTCGCAGCTTGCCTCAAAGCGAACGGAAACTCTCAACATCAATTACAGCGGCAAAGTCAACGAAGTCGATACGACGGCGATCACGCGCTCAATCTTGAAAGGTTTCCTGCAAATAGCCGGAGGCAGCGAAGTCAACGAAGTCAACGCGCCCAATTTCGCCGAAACTCTTGGTTTGAAAGTAAGCGAATCGCGTCTGAGCGCACCCGGAGACTATACTGACATGCTCGAATTGTCCGCTGCCGGCGAAGGAAAAATCGTGTCGGTCGGTGGCGCGTTTTTCGGTGTCACTCCACGAATCATAAGCATTAACAGTCGTCCGGTAGAAGCGCGTCCGCATGGTGTCGTGCTGGTATTGGAAAACACAGACCGGCCCGGGATGGTTGGACGAGTTGGCACATTGCTAGGCGGTCATGGCGTGAACATTGCGACAATGTCGCTCAGTCGAAATCAGGCCGGTGGCACAGCGCTCACTGTGTTGAATCTCGATACCGCACCGAGCGAAAAATTGTTGACCGAAATTCGAGCAAGCGAAGACATTCTCTCGGCGCAAGTGATTCAACTCTGACCAGCACCAGGGCTGCGCAGCCGTCATTCCTTAAGTCTTGCCGTCGCGCAGTGAACCCGATAGAAACTCGGCTCATTATGGACTTTAGCTCTCACTCGATTCTGTGGGTTCTGCTGATCGGTCTCGTCGTAGGCGCCATCGCGAAATTGTTGATGCCAGGAAAAGATCCCGGCGGTTGTATCATTACAATTCTTCTCGGCATCGCCGGCGCGTTCGTTGGTACCTGGATCGGCCGTATTTTTGCGGGAGAAAATTATGTCGCCGGCTGGATTATGTCAGTTGTCGGTGCCATGATCCTGTTGCTTTTGTATCGATTGTTGTTTCGTCGCGGGGCCTAATTCGCAGCCGGTTCCGTTATCTTTAGATTTGGCATGGTTTCGTAGACTAGACTCTAGGCGGAGTCTGCTTTCATCATGCACTGCGACCTTTCATTGCTTTTTACCGATCACTGATCACTAATCATTTTTCTTAATGGCTGCGCCAAAAAAAATCCGAGTTATCATTGCCTTCGCCGCTCTCTACCTCGTTTGGGGTTCGACTTATCTCGGCATCCGTTTCGCCATCGAGAGTATTCCGCCGTTTCTAATGGCTGGCATGCGATTCCTGTTGGCAGGCGTAATCATGTATGTGATCGCGTGGTCGCAGGGCACCTATAAATCGAGCTGGGCGAACTGGCGCACATCGCTGATTATTGGAGCCTGTTTGCTCCTCGGTGGTAATGGCGGTGTTACAATTTCAGAGCAGTATATTGACACAGGATTGGCGGCTCTAATCGTGGCGATTGTTCCTATTTATATTGTGATTCTAGGCTGGGCGATGGGAATGACGCCCAAGCCACCACCGATTATCTGGCTTGGCCTGGTCGGCGGTTTTGCTGGCGTTGGCATTTTACTCGGACCAGCTTTGCGTTTTTCTTCAAACGGCGGGCGACATCCTGCGATTGGAATGTCGATCCTGCTCGTGTCCTCGTTCATCTGGTCGGCAGGATCGCTTTATTCGCGTTCAGCGAAACACGCTGCCTCTCCATTCCTGACGGCAGCCCAACAGATGCTTTGCGGCGGACTGCTCCTGGTGCTTGCCGGCATCGTAACCGGCGAGGTGCGGCGGTTTCATCCTGGCTCGGTCTCGACCTTGTCGCTCGCTTCGTTCATTTATTTGGTAATCATCGGAGCTGTGGTTGGATACACGGCTTACATCTGGCTGTTGCGTCACTGTGATCCGGCGAAAGTCGCGACCTATGCGTATGTGAACCCGATTGTAGCCGTCTTGTTAGGCGCTGCTTTTGCCGGGGAAGCTGTAACACCGCGTGTCCTGATTGCTGCCGCGCTGATTATCGGTTCAGTCGCGATTGTAATTACAGCGCAGCAACTAAAGGCCAGAGCAGAGCCGGCAATTAGCGCTGCGATAGAACCAGCTGATTGAGCGCATATGAGCAGCGAAAATCCGTCTCCTGACTCGAAAGGTCCGCAATCTCGATCTCCCTCAGGCGGACGGCGAGCGGAGCAGACGATAGAAGTCGTCAAACGTAATTGGCGCGCAGAAGTCGAGACGGCGCAAACGTATCGCGATCTGGCCGAACGCGAGCGGGACGAAAGACGCAAAGGCGTTCTCTTGCGCATGGCCGAAGCGGAAGAGCGCCATGCGCAGCGCTGGGAAAGAAAGCTCAGAGATCTTGGCGCAGAGCCGCCGGTTCTGAAGGACACAATCGGCCGCCGGCTCAGCCGTTGGTGGAACAAAATTGGGGGAGCCGAAATTACTATTCGCCGGATGGAAGCGACGGAACAACGGCAGGAAGCTGAATTCCACGAGCAGGCTGAGCGTGCCTTGGCCGGCGAAAAAGATGTGCAGGAATTTTTGCGGAAAAGCGCAATCGAGGAAAAAGCGCATGCGCGAGCGCTTAGCGCCATGGTGCCGCCGGTCAGTCCGCGCACCGCGCTGGACAAAATCCTGAAGCGCGAACGCTGGCATGGTCGAGGCGGCAGTTGGGTCGCCGATGCGATCTACGGTGCAAACGATGGGTTGGGCGCGGTGTTTGGAATTGTTTCGGGCGTAGCCGGCGCGACAAATAATCAACAACATTACATTCTGATTTCAGGGCTTGCAGGCATGCTTGCATCCACTCTCTCGATGGGGGCAGGGGCATATCTGGCCGCAAAGAGTGAAGCCGAAGTTTATGAAGCCGAAATCTCGCGCGAACGCGCGGAGGTTGAAGAAAACCCCGAAGAAGAAATCGAAGAAATGTCGCTCTTCTACCAATTACAAGGGTTCACTCCAGAAGAATCACAGAAAATGGCACAGCGTCTCGCCGAGCAACCCGAACAGTTTGTTCAAGCGATGGCGCAGAGTGAGCTCGGGTTGTCCGAGCATCGGTTTCCGAACCAATGGACTGCTGCGACCTCGGCAGGCATTTCCACCGCGATCGGAGCATTTATTCCCATTATTCCATTCTTTTTCTCCGGCGGTCTCACCGCGGTGATTCTTTCCTTCAGCATCAGTTTAGTAGCGCACTTTTTGGTCGGCGCATTGAAATCGCTGATTACGATTCGCTCCTGGTGGGCATCCGGTCTTGAGATGACCTGGATCGGTGTCATCGTCGCAGTCGTCACTTACGGGCTGGGGCTTGCTTTCGGTTCGTTAGGCTAATTATTGAGTGCTTGCTCACAGCCACGCGGGAACGCTTCGCACTCCAACAACCTTTCATGCGAAATGCTTTTCGCTAAGCTTAGCGTGCGATTGCGTTCTCACGTTGTTTGCGACTAATCCGCATCGCCAGGTCTAATCCCAAAGTGAACGTCAGTCCGTTTCCCGATGCTGTGATGCAGGGAGAAATGCTTCACCGGATCTATCTTCCTTTCTTAATGCTAAATTGAGTTCTAAAACGCGGATGCCCCGGTGTGCTTCGAACCCTGTTATCGGGAATCCACAGCCCTTGCAACCCAGACGAGCTCTAAAGCAAATACGATACATTCTGTAACCGAGAGGCTGTCTCGGAGGTCACAAATTATAAGCGTCCCAGTTCGCCACCGGACGAATCCGTACAATTGGCGGACATGCAAGCGACGTATGTAAAAAATGTCTAAGCGACTCATTCTCGGAATCATCAGCGCTCTCGTCCTTTTATTCGGCTGGTGGAGCTGCCATCATCGCGCTTCGTCTGATCAAACCGGGTCAACCGCCACAGCAGGAACTTCGGGAAGACGCGGCGGATCCAGAGCCGGCGGCGGCGCGGTGCCGGTGGTCGCGGGAAAGGTCGAGCAGAAAGATACGCCTATCTACCTCGATGGACTCGGAACGGTCCAGGCGTTCAACACCGTCACGGTGCACACCCGCGTGGATGGCGAATTGCAGCAGGTGCTCTACACCGAAGGACAGGATGTGAAAACGGGTGATCTCCTGGCGGTGATCGATCCACGGCCTTTCCAGGCCGCTTTGGATCAGGCGATCGCAAAAAAAGCGCAGGACGAAGCGCAACTGGCCAACGCCAAAGTCACGCTTGCACGCAACACTGATTTGCTGAAAAAGAAGGTGATCGATCAGCAAGATTTCGACACATCCAGGTATCAGGGCGATCAATTCCAGGCTGCAGTGCAGGCGGACCAGGCGGCGATCGAGGCTGCGAAGACGCAGCTTGATTACACGCAAATCAAGTCACCGATTAACGGACGCACCGGCGTTCGACTCGTCGATCTTGGCAACATCGTTCACGCGGCCGATCAAAACGGAATCGTCATCATCACCCAGATGCACCCGATTTCGGTCGTGTTCACCCTGCCCGAACAAAACTTACAGGAAATTCTAAACCAGGGCGGCGCGAATGGCGGGTTGCATGTCTCTGCACTGGATCGTGGAAACACGACGGTGCTCGACGAGGGTACGCTCGCCGTCGTGGACAACGAAATTGATCAGACGACCGGCACGGCAAAGCTCAAAGCGACGTTCCCGAATAATGATCTGCAACTTTGGCCGGGAAAATTTGTTAACGCGCGTTTAATTTTGACCAACCGCAAAGGCGCCATCGTCGTTCCATCGAGCGTGGTGCAACGCGGACCGCAGGGAACTTATGCATATGTCATCAAGACGGACAAAACGGTCGAGATGCGGCCGATTAAGGTGGCGCAGACGCAGGCAAATGTTGCTTTGATCGACAGCGGATTGAAAGCTGGTGAGCAGGTCGTAGTGGACGGTCAATACAAACTTCAACCTGGCGCGCATGTGGAGCTGATATCTCCGCAGGCGCAACAACCAGCTGCGCTAGGAAAACAGCCAACCGGCAAATCGGCGAGGCCGGCGAAGGGGCCCAAATCATGAGCATTTCCGAACCATTCATTCGCCGGCCAGTAGCGACCTCGTTACTGATGGCAGGCGTGATTTTGCTCGGCCTGCTCGGATATGAATTGTTGCCGATTTCCGCGCTGCCGACTGTTGATTTTCCAACGATTGAAGTAACGACATTTTATCCCGGCGCGAGCGCGGACGTAATGGTCTCGTCGATCACTACGCCGCTCGAGCGGCAGTTTGGGCAAATCAGCGGATTGGCGTCGATGAATTCCACCAGCTCGTTTGGCACATCGACCATTACTTTGCAGTTCGTGCTGGACCGCCCGATCGACGTTGCGGCGCAGGACGTGCAAGCCGCGATCAATGTCGCCGGCGGATTTCTGCCGCAAAATCTGCCGAACCCGCCGAAATACAACAAGGTCAATCCGGCCGACACACCGATCCTCACGCTTTCCATCACGTCAGACAGTTTGCCGCTCGATCGCGTGAACGATTTCGCCGACACGTTGCTCGCGCAGAAATTTAGCGAAGTCACCGGTGTCGGCCTTGTCACGATTCAGGGAAATCAAAAACCGGCCGTGCGCGTGCAAGTGAATCCGGCGGAGATTTCCGCTCTCGGACTCAGCTTGGAAGACGTGCGAACAATTCTCGGACAGGCGAACGTGAATGCGCCGAAGGGAAGTTTCGACGGGCCGCGGCAATCGTTCACTATCGGATCGAACGACCAGATTTTTTCCGCTGACGCTTACAAACCAATCATCGTCGCTTACAAAAACGGCGCTCCGATTCGGCTCGGCGACGTAGCGAACATCATCGACAGCGTGGAGAACGATCAGCTTGCCGCGTGGGTCGGCACGAAGAACGGCGAAAAGCCTGCGGTCCTGCTCGACATTCAGCGTCAACCCGGCGCGAATATCATTCAAACGGTGGACCGCGTGAAGCAATTGCTGCCGCGATTGACCGGCACCCTGCCGCCGTCCGTGCACGTTTCCATTCTGGCTGATCGCACCGAGACGATCCGCGCGTCAGTGCGCGACGTGCAATTCACGTTGCTACTGACCGTCGCGCTCGTCGTGATGGTGATGTTCCTCTTCCTGCGAAAACTCTGGGCGACGGTGATCACGAGTGTGGCGCTTCCGCTTTCGCTGATCGGGACGTTCGGCATCATGTATCTCGCCGGATTCAGCCTCGACAATCTTTCGTTGATGGCGCTGACCATCTCGACCGGCTTCGTCGTCGATGACGCGATTGTCATGATCGAGAACATCGTGCGCTATATCGAAGCCGGCGATGGGCCGTTGGAAGCAGCGCTGAAAGGCGCGAAGCAAATTGGTTTCACGGTGGTGTCGTTGAGTATCTCGCTCGTCGCGGTTTTCATCCCGCTTTTGTTCATGACCGGAATTGTCGGCCGGTTGTTCCGCGAATTCGCGATCACGATGAGCGTGGCGGTTGGTGTATCGGCGTTCGTTTCACTGACGCTCACGCCGATGATGTGCGCGAAGCTATTGCGCTCCGAAAAAGAAGAAGAAAGAGAACACCAAGGCGAATTCTATCGCCGGACCGAAGAATACTGGACGCGGTTTCGTAATTTGTACGAACGCGGGTTGCGCTGGGTGCTCGCGCATCAGCGGTTCGTCTTGAACGTCGCCATCGTCACGCTGGTCGCGACCATTCTCCTCTACATCATTGTCCCGAAGGGCCTACTGCCTCAACAAGACACCGGGGTAATCATCGGCGTGACCGATGCCGCGGAGAACATTTCCTTTAAGGCGATGCTGCAACGCGTGCACGCCGTCTCCGATATCGTTAGGAAGGACCCTGATGTCGCGAGCGTGTCGGCTTCGGTCGGCGCCGGCACGGTGAACGCGACCTTGAACACGGCGCGTCTCTACATCGTGCTCAAGCCTCACAATCAACGCCCGAATGCGGAGAAAATCATCGAACGATTGCGCAATGCCGCGCGCGATGTCGAAGGCGTTTCGCTCTTCATGCAGGCGGCGCAGGATTTGCAAATCGATGCCCACGTCAGTCGCACCCAATACCAATATATTTTGCAAGACGCGGATGCGGCCGAGCTGGCGGAGTGGACGCCAAAGCTCGTGCAAAAACTTGGGCAACTACCGCAACTCAGCGACGTGGCAAGCGACCAACAGGTCAACGGCTTGCAGTTGAATGTCGATGTTGATCGTGAAAAAGCATCGCGCTTGAACGTACTCACCCAGGCGATCGACGACACGCTTTACGACGCGTTCGGACAACGGCAGGTCTCGATCATCTTCACGCAGCTAAATCAATTCCGCGTCATTCTCGAAGTGGAGCCAAACTTCCGTGAATCGCCTGATGTGCTCGACAAAATTTATGTCAAATCAAGCAGCGGCCAGCCGGTCCCACTGAGCGCGTTCGCGATGATGCACGTGAGCAACACACCGCTCTCCATTCCGCATCAAGGGCAATTTCCGGCGGCGACCATTTCGTTTAATTTGCGCAGCGGGAGCTCACTCAGTCATGCCATTCCGGCCATTCAGACGGCGGAGCGGGAAATCGGTTTGCCGGACACAATTGCAACCACATTTACCGGCGCGGCAGCTGAGTTCCGTTCGTCGCTAACGAGCGAGCCTCTGCTGATTTTGGCGGCCGTCGTGGTGATCTACATTGTACTCGGCGTTCTCTACGAAAGTTATATTCATCCGATTACGATTCTTTCCACATTGCCGAGCGCCGGCGTCGGCGCCCTGCTCGCGCTGTTCATTTGCCGCATCGATTTTTCGTTGGTCGCGCTCATCGGCATCATTTTGCTGATCGGCATCGTGAAAAAGAATGCGATCATGATGATCGACTTCGCCCTCGAAGCCGAACGCACCGAAGGGATGTCGCCGGAGGAATCGATTTACCAGGCGTGCCTGCTGCGCTTTCGGCCCATCATGATGACAACGGCGGCGGCCTTGCTCGGCGCATTGCCACTTGCCCTCGAGGGTGGAACTGGCAGCGAACTGCGGCGCCCGCTCGGAATTTCCATCGTCGGCGGTCTGTTGCTTTCGCAATTCCTCACGCTCTACACGACGCCCGTCATTTATCTTTATCTCGATCGCTTCGGGCGCTGGATAGACGAACGCCGCAACCGCGGCCGAATGGCCCAAGCTCAACTGCCGCTCCGCACGTCACCCGAACCGGAGCCTGAATTCGCCGGCGTCGATGGCGAAAATGATCGACTGGGATTTTAGCCAATGAACGTTTCGGAGCCATTCATTCGCCGGCCGGTTGGCACATCGCTGCTGGCGGCGGGAGTCTTGTTGCTCGGCGCG
>DASZGW010000055.1:0-13224 GCA_035938475.1 Candidatus Udaeobacter sp. | reverse complement strand
AGCTGACCAATACCGAGACCAGCTTGATAAGCGTAGCGCTGGCCACCACCTCCTGGATGGCCTGCCGCTGAAGCGCGATCGTCCGCTTCGAAGTTCGTTGCAAAATCCCCGAAGGCGCGCATAGGAATCTTCCCAACTTTCCAGCCGATCTCGGCCGGGATGTCGAAAACCAAAAGACTGTTGATACCCGTTTGATTGCCACCGGGATCGCCTGAGAAATGGACGTTAAACGTGTTGCCATCGCCGGTGTAGTTGTAGAGGGTTGGCGCGAGCTGGAAGTACGCGATGTGCGGAAAATCAAACTTCGCCCCGACCTGCCAGCCGAGCAGGAATGCATTGGCAAGCGGGGTCTGCTGAGTTTCACCGCCTATTGGCTGCGTCGTTGTCGGGGGTCGTCCAATTGGGTTTGACGGATTAGAATCGTCATAAACAAACTGACCGAAGTTTGCGAAGACGTCGATTTTTACCAACGGTTCCGATGGCGGTGGCGGGGCTACATTTTTTCCGTCCTTGCTATATGATACTGGCTCCGCTGCTCCGCCACCGATGGTGAACGTGTGTTTCCACTGCTCAGCCAAGCCTTCCGGGTTGATGTCGTCGTCCCATACCATTCGCGTGTTGACGAACGGGTTCGGCATGCGGCCGCCGGTAAACGTAAAGCCAGGGAAGCCTTTGTAACCGCCATATGCCTGGCCGACGAAGATACCGTCATCCCCTTTTGCGAACGGTCCGCCACCCCCGGGCGACGAGGTCGATGTGTCGCCACCGAAAGTTACGTTCGTTGAACGTCCGTTGGCGCTTGTCTCCAAGCGAACCCCAAAGAACCAATCATCCAGAACGGTTCCGCGAAGGCCTATGCGAAGACGATAGCGTTCACGCTCGCGCTCCTGCCAGTCATTTACGTGATCCTGACCGAACTGAAAATGGTCAGGAAGTCTGCCACCGCGGTATTCATAGCGCAGACGCAGGTCACCGAAGAGCTCCAATTCAGTGAGCCACGGGGACAATTTCCATTTTTCGGCACTTGCCAAGTCGGGCACGAGTTTCTCGACGTATGTCTTTCCATCGCTGGTCACCTCCGTCCTGGTTTTGCCTTCCCCAGCCACAGGCTCCCAAGACGTGCGCTTCTTTAATCCCGAAACCTCCTGTTCAAGTTCGGCATTGCGCTTTTGTAACTGGTTGACGGCTTGTTCGAGCTTTTGCAGCCGGTCGGCATCGGATTCTTGAGCTCTTAGCGGCTGTGCCGCCAGTGAAAGAACTACAGCCAGGATCGCTCCGGCCGCGCGTAACATGGTTTTTTTGGTGAACATTCGTTTCTCCTTTTTTGTGATGATTTTTCAGTTGCCTGAAGGGACGCGGTTAAGTGAACGCGTGGAGGCTAGAAACCGATTGTTACAGGCGTATGACGAAGAAGTAACAATTCTGCGAACTTTTCCGCGAATCTTCCGGGAGCGGGCGGCTTCCAAACTGCCGAGGGAAAATAGACGACTGGAGAGCCGTCTTTCTTGTCCGCTTCAGCGAAACGCCGGCCTTACGGCGTCGCTGTTGGTTGCGCGGCGGACGCCGGAGAAGAAGCAGGAGACGCCTGAATTGGCGAACTCGCTGGAGAAGAAACGGGCGAAGCCTGAGGTGTCGCCGCGGCGGGAGAAGTAGCCGGAGCAGCTTGCTGTTTCATCAGCTCGCGCCGGAACGCGCTGTCCCCGCCGGTGCCACGATGTGCATACAAAACCGACAACCCAAACGTGAGCGCGAAGAAAATGCCAGCCAGCCAGGTCGTAAACTTCACCAGCACGTTCGTCGTTTGCGCGCCGAAAATGTTCTCCGTGACCGCCCCGCCAAACGCCGCTCCCAAGCCTTCGCTCTTTGGGCGTTGCATCAAAATCACGAGCACCATGAGCAACGCCACCAGAACAAAAAACACCGACAGCAGATTGATCAGAAGATTCATCGGGGCGGGAAATATGAACGCTAAGTGATTGAATGTCGAATGACGAAGCAAAAGCTGCACGAACCAGAAGTTATTCGAGATTCGTCATTAATTCGTCATTCGACCTTCGACATTCTTTTGATCGCGTTCCAGATCGCATCCAGCTCGATAAGATCCGCATCACCGAGTCGTTTCCCTTGCCTTTGCACTTCGTCCTCTAATCGATTGAAACGGTCGACGAATTTGTCAGTCGCGCCTTGCAACGCGCTTTCCGCATCGAGTTTGCATTTCCGCGCGAGATTGACGACTGCGAACAGCAAATCTCCTACTTCGTCCTCGATCGATTTCCGATCTTGCTCCAGGAGTGCCTGTTTTAATTCCTGAATTTCTTCTTCAACCTTTGCGATCACGTCGCGCACTTCGGTCCAGTCGAAATTCACACGGGCAACCTTTGACTGTGCCTTTTGCGCGCGCATCAGAGCAGGGAGCGCCAGGGGCAAATCATCGAGATAATGCCCGCCTGCATCGCCGGCTTTACCTGTTTTCTCAGTGCGCTTGATCGATTCCCATTGTTTTAGCACTGCACCGCTGTCGCGCGCATCGCTGTTGCCGAAGACATGCGGGTGACGCCGGATGAGTTTCTCAGTTACATCCTTGAGCACGCCGTTGATGTCGAACCGGTCGGATTCGCTCGCGATTTCGGTGTGCATCACGATCAGCAGCAGCAGGTCGCCGAGTTCTTCGCGAAAATTTGAGCTATCGTTAGCGCGCACCGCGCCTGCCACTTCGTATGCCTCTTCGATCAAAGCGGACAATAACGATTCATGGGTTTGCTCGTGATCCCAGGGGCAGCCGCCTGGGGCGCGAAGCTTTGCGACAATTTCGCAAAGTTTTTCAAACGCAGTCATTCTAAGCGAAGCCCGTTCAACTCCCTCCCGTTGCTCAGGGTAAACTCCGCGGAGTCGAAGAATCCTGCCGCGTTCTTTTTGAGTGTCATTACGGATTCCTCGACTTCGCTCGGAATGACGTTCAAATCCGCCAGAGCGAACGGTGCGTACCGAACTCGGAGATTTCGCCGGAAGATTTCTTACTGACGTAAATCGTGATGGAAATCACACTGACAAACGTGCCCGCAAAAACCAGCGCCACCAGCCAGGACGGAATGTGCCCGATGCGCAGCCCCTGGTAAAACGACACCAGATCGTTAATCGGCTCGCTGGCATGCAAAAATACCTTCGTCACCCACGCCATCAGGATGAGAATAAAAATGAAAACATAATTGCGTTTCAATCGGCGCCCGACCGCTTCCAGTTTGCTGATCTTGAAGCAGGGCAGAATCAAATCTTCGCAAACTAGTTTTTTCCATTCGCCCTGCAGCATCTCGCGATTTTCCATCACCATCGGAACAAGAAAATGCGCTTCGAGCATCCGGACGCGCGCGCGGAAAGCATCGTAAAAACGGTAGCGCCGAGCCTCAATCCAGAGAAGCACCCACACAATAGCAAGGTTGAAAAAGAAAATGATGTGCGGCACCTGGCGAGTGGAGAATGCAATGGTGATAATGGCGGTGGTACTGGTGATCGCCCAGTTTGTCGTCACGTCGAGCCGCTGCCGCCACACCATGATCCGGCCCATTTCGCCGCGATAAAAATGCGACATTGCGTTGACGTAGCCCGGGTCGTAAATGCTCCGCTGGAGAGAAACGTTCCTCTCTTCGTTCTCTGCTAATGCTGTGTTTTCAGTTGCCACGGCTCCTTATTTAACTGGATAACTGGCTTTGCCGGATAATCCAATAAATCTCTCTGCTCCCAATGGCTATCGCGCTGACTGATCTGCTTGACGAAAAACAGGTGATCCTGGGGTTGCGCTCGAGAAAAGTGCCAAACGCACTGCGCGAGATTATCGACTTGCTGGCGCAAAACGGAAAGATCGATAACCCGGAAGCGTTCTTGGAAAAGGTGCTCGCGCGCGAGCGGGCGCACACCAGTGTGGTCGAAAACAGCGCCGTATTTCCTCACGCGCGGACAGACCTGGTTGATGAAATTGTCGTTGGCATTGGACGCAGCCGCGCCGGGATACCATTCGGCCACAACGGAGCACGCGCCCGTTTGATTTTTGTAATCGGCGTTCCGGAACGGTTAGTGAATGATTATTTGATTAGCGTTGGGACGCTCGTTCGGCTGGTGAGAGATGATGCGACACGATCGGCGCTGCTCCACGCGCAAACCCCGCGCGAATTTATCGACACGCTTACGGCGACATTGTAGCGGCGTTTCTGCCTGCCAGGCGAAGCGGTGTGAAGGCGGGTGAGACGCGCGCTTTAGCCAAGTTGCCGGATTGCGCGTAGCACCGCGTCGACCTCCTGCGGAGTATTGACGACGCTGCACGCTAAGCGCGCATACGACAGGCGATAAGGAGTCGTTGAAGCGACAATGCGCTCATCGAGAAGATGCTTTACGACTTGCTCGGGCTTCATTCCCTTTACATCGAAGCAAACATTCCGGCCGAAAGATTCTCGTCACGCGGTGTGTAGAGCTGAATGTTCGGCATCCGGACAAGTCCCTCCTTCATTTGACCGTTCAACTCGTGTATGCGCGCCGTGATTCGAGCGGGCCCAATGTTCTGATGAAAACGAATGGCCGCTGGCAACGCCCAATAATGTTCGAAAGCCTGAAAGCCGCCCGGTGAAAACCATGCTGCGCGCGCCGGAGTCTGGGGGGCGTGATCCTGTTCCCAAGCCTCGAAGGGTTCGAGCGAAAAGAAACTTGGAATCACTGGGCGCATTTTCTGCCAAACTGCGGGCTTTGCCCAAACGAACCCTGTGCCGCGGGGCCCAAACATCCATTTGTGGGTGCCGGCTGCAAACGCGTCGCACCCCAGGGCGGTGATCTTCGGATCTTCCACTCCCAACCCATGCACGCCATCGACAATCAGCAGCACACGATCGTTCTCTTCCCGGCCGCGATTCGCGTCTGCAATGCTTTCTGCAATGCGTGCGATCGGAAGGCGCACACCGCTGCTGGAGTGCACCCATGTCACGCCGACAGCGCGCGTTTTTGGTCCGATTGCCTTGCGAACGCGTTGCGCGATTTCGTCCGGCGAAATCGAGTCGTAGGAATCGAAAAGCGGAATCTTGCGCCAGGTCGCTCCACAACGCCCGGTGGCCAGTCGAATGGACTCGTGATGCACGTAGTGATCGTGCGTAGTCGTTAGAATCTCATCGCCTTCGCGCAACGGCAGTCCGTGGTAGAGAAGAGCGAGACCGGTCGTGGTGTTCTGGGTCAGGGCGATGTCCTGCGGGTCGCCACCGATGTAGCTGGCGATGGCCCGGCAGACTTGTAACGGAATATTTTCGTCACCCGATTCAAAGATCGCCCTATCAACGGCAATGAACGGATTTGCATCTATTTTTTTCCTGTACTGTTCAATCGCCTGCCGTACCGGTGTGGGGTGAGACGCCAGAAAGAACAAGGCGAGATGCACGTAATCGGGAGCCAGTTCAAACTCCCGGCGCACGGATTCCCAAATCTTTGAAGTCGGCAGGCGTGTTCGGCTTCGTTTTCTCAGCCTGGACAACAAGCGGTGAAAACGCTCCAGCAGCGAGGGACAGTGAGCCACTGATGAGAAAATCGCGGCGGGTGAGGGGCATGACTTTCTTTTCCTTTCTGCGTTCTGATGATTTTTGGCGGAAAGACCGAAGCTTAAACGAATCTGGTCAAAGCGCGCGATCCAATTTGTGGACGCGAGCTGTAGCCGCGATCGATAATTTCGTCCACCGATCAACGATCCCGGCTACAGCTACACTGCGGCGCGCTCGGCTCTGATTTCGCTCGGCGCAACGACGATGCTCGTGCTCCTTCGGTATCGCCAGATTGCGAACGCTACGAACAAAAGATCGAGAGCAACGAATATCGCCACATAAGTCTCGCCGCCAATGCCGAAGCCGTAGCTATGTAGACCTTTGCCGAGGACAAAGTTCACGCCATACCACGCCATTAGCACCGCGAGGAAACAAACTACGCTTGCGGCTGCGAGGCCGAACTGCGTCCACCAACCCGCCAGCCGGCCGTGCAATGCCAGAATGTAACAAAGCAACGCGATCAATGCCCATGTCTCCTTTGGATCCCATCCCCAGAATCTGCCCCAGGAATAATTTGCCCACACTCCACCGAGGATTGTTCCAGCGGCGAGCAACAGGACACCGAGCTGAAGCACGCGATAAAGCCAAAAATGCATCGGCGCGTCCGCGCGTGCGGCTGCGGGATTCCGCACGTATCGCCAGAGCAAAATATGCCCGAAACCCATTGCCAGCGCGAAGGCTGCATAACTCAGTGTGATGGTGAGTACATGGACTGTGAGCCAGAAATTATCGCGTAACACAGGAACCAGCGGATCGATGCTCGAAGGCATGGCAATAGGCATTTGATGCACAAGCAACAGCGCGATCAGCGTGACCGGTAACGCCGCCAGCAGATAGATAGGCGCCCGATAACGCATAAAAAAGATCATTCCGAAGAATGACACCGCAAACGAAACCCAAATGATCGACTCGTACATGTTCGTAACCGGCGGTCGGCCGCCGATCATACAGCGCATCACGATCCCAGCGGCCTGAAATGCGAGGCCGAGTGCCGCGATTGCGACGCCGATGCTTTGTAGCGCGCGCCCGCGCTTCCGAAGATGTGCCACAATCAGAATTACGAGCGCGATTCCGTAACACCAGATTGCGCGATAAAACGCTTCGAAATGATTGTAGAAATATTCGAGCCGCAATTGCTGGTCGGTTGGATAAATTGATGGACTCAAGCTTCGCAGATTTTCGCGAAGCTGATTCGCGGCGCGGCTTAGGTTAAATGGATCGCCGTTGACATACCCGGCGGCAACCGTTTGCAATTGAGTCTGGATAGGCGCGAGTTGCGCCTCGGAATAATATTTCGACCATCCCGATGGATCGACCCACGAGTCTGTTTCGTTGGCCGGTGCAGGGACGATCAGCAATGCGCTACCATCGATCATGTGAGCAAGAAGCGTAAGCCGATCACTCACACTCAGCGCTTCCTGCTGTACCCGGGTCAACGGTTTCTCTGCGCGCTTGAGCGCTTGCGCCTCAGTCACCAGCCGCTGCAGTTCGGTCAGTCCGGTTAGTTGTGCGAACGAGAATCGTCGCTGCGTCTTGTCGAGCCCAAGCTGTTCGACTAACTGGCCCGACGAGATCACTACCATTGGCTCATTCTTCCAATCGTGCGTCTGGACCAAAGCCGACAAGGTGAAATCGTTCGGCCGCCATGTTCGACCTGTCTTATCTGTGTATGTCGATCTTCCAGTGATCCGGATCAGCGTTTCTTTTGCGAACGTGTCCACAGGTTTGCGCCGGCCACCCTCCTGAATCGCGAGCAATCCCCACTGCTTGAAATCCAGATTGCCGGTATTCGCAGCGGCGACGCCTGATGCGCCATAGCCAATACCTCCCAAAAACGCGCCTGCTGCTGCGACGATGATGAAGGTGCGCGTTTTCAAGGCGGACGAATGTAGTTCTCACCTCCGATGATGTCGAGCAAGGCAGTAAATTAGGCGTTGCGTCTTTCTCGGAAGAACTAACAAAATGCTTGCCGTCCAAAAAAGAAACCCTGTTCCGAGCGTTGACGCGAGTAACGATGAGACTGCCAGTGGCTTCATTCGTGACGCAACGCTCGCGCGAAAACTTATTACGCCGAAAGACGCGCTAAACACTGAGGTCATTAAGCCTTCTTAACACGTGAACACACGACTAAGGTTCAATACACCCATACGACTAAGGTCCAACATGCGGGGCCATGAATTTATCTTGACTGCGTAACGAGAACGTCTCAAAACTCGAGGTTTCAAAAGGGATCCGAATCAGGCGGAGAATTCTTCTCCCGCTCGGTTCTTCGCCTCCTCCGGACCCGCGCTAACAGAAAGAATCGGCGGGGAGAGACAAAGGAAGAACCATATGAATACACCGTTAGCAGTGAATTTTCTTTCGTTTGCGAAAATAGGGATGCGTTTTCAGGCATCGGTGTGGATCGCAATTTTGTTCCTGGTTCCTGCCGCGCCGATCGCATGGGGCGCGGACATCATTTCGAACGGTCCGGTTAGCATTCTTAAGGGCAGCGACGCGATCAATCCGCGTCCTGGTACGCAAGGCGGGGGGGGACAGTTCAATTCGCTGTTCTACGTGCGGCCGGGGGAAGGCGAGTCACCGCTAGCGGGCCATCCGCAACAGCATCAGCTTCCAAACCAGCCGTTCTCCATCGCTTATGAGCCGACCGCCTTGCCTGTTCAATCGAATGATTGGTGGACGGGCGTCGGTCTCCAATGGTACGTGGCTCAGATTGATGCCGGCTGGGCTGGCAGCTATGATTCCGGCGTTATTCTGTCAAGGGGATTCATCAGCGAACCGTTCTATTCTCAGTTCGTCGATTTCACCGGCCAGAACGGCAGTGTACAGCCTCCGCTTCAACCGCCACACGGTCTGAGGCTATGGAACCAAAACGCCATTGCAGTCAAAACCGACGGTGTGATATCAATCCCAACACCAACGCCATCGGGTAGCCCAACACCCACCCCAACCCGTGCGCGGTTCGATGCTGCGAACAACCTTGTTGATCGCGCTTTCCTCGCGCCCCAAGTCCAGGCAGTGGTGACCGTTGGCTTGGAAGGCGTACATCCGATCGGCACCACCAAGCCAACGGGGCCGCCGTGGACTAACGTGCGGGTGCGACAGTACTCGGACTGGGGCGTGGTGCTCGCCTACAAGGATGGAGCCAATGAGATGGAAATCACGATGGCCAATGGGTCGCCGTGCACCTGGTTCGAGCGAACCCTGGGACAGGCAAACTTTCTCGTGTGGGTCGGAGGCTCCGCAGCCGGCGGCGATGCGCCCACCGTGTGGCAAAACCAGAATGGGGTGCTCGGAGTGACAGTTAGTTCGCCGTTCAATCCGGACAACGGTATTTCCACGACCGTATCCAAGGCAGCGTACCTGGTTATCGCTGATCAAGGAACCTGGGAGCGGACCGACGCCGACAATGGCAAGCAATCGATGTTCAGGAACAGCACCGCGACGCGCGTGGTGGTCCTCGCTATGCCGCATAACATCCGGTTCGACACGATTTCACTGCAGCGGGCCGCGAATGATCTGAAACCTTTTGCATGCCGCAAGATCGTCGATTCGCGAATCGACTATCCCCCAATTCCGGGTTCGGAGACCTCGGTCAACATAAACGGCCAGACCGTAACATTGGGATATTCCCCAACAGATCACCGCGTGGCTTTGCAACTTCGAGTGGAGACGCAGCCGTTCTTACCTGGAACCTGCACCGAGACCGCCCAGTTGCTGTTTCCACATCATTTCAAGTCGTTGCACCCCGACCAAAGAGCGCAAGTGGACGGGCGTTACACTTGGAACAGTATTATGGGTCTGCTCAGGCTTTACAAAAGCAGTTCATTCGTACAGCTGATCGATACAAAAGGTTTCCTGCCGTTTTTCCCGGATGAGGCGGTCGAATCCGATTTAAGAAATCCGCTTCCGCCGTCGCAAATGGCCTTGGACGACATCTACGAAACGATGCGGAACTGGTTTTATAAGGAAGAGTTTCAGACCGGTGGAAACCATATCGATTCCTTTCTGCGCAACATCGGTACCTACGACAATCAACAGTTTAACACCTACGAGCAGGGCCTCTCCACTTTGATCGAGTCGATAATGATCGCAGATCAGTTAGCGCACGCCACCAAGTTAACAGGCAACGACACTTCGACTAACAACCTGCACGCTTGTCTGTGCAAACCCAAAACTCAGGTTGCGGCAGAGATGCGCGACTACATCTTGCAGGCGCTCAAGGAGCTGGTTGGACAATGGGCGGACGTGTACACGGCACAATTCATCCAGCACAACCCACAGTTTAATACCACTTACGGCTTTCCAGCGGGCTTCGGCTCGGTTCAGAACCTGAACGATCATCATTTTCACTTTGGATATTTTCTGCGAGCGGCTGCCGCGATCGGTCGCTACGATCGAGCATGGCTTGATGCATATTTGCCGTTCGTTGAAGAGCTGCGCAAGGATGTCGCAAACTATGATCGCAACGATACTAACTACCCATTTCTGCGTAACTTTAGTCCCTTCTACGGACATAATTGGGCCGATGGCACGAGCCAAGACGGCGCCAACCAGGAATCGACCAGCGAAGCCATCAACTTCTCTGCCGGCCTCATGGAGCTTGGACTTCTCCTGGGCAACAACGAGTGGCGTGATATGGGCATGTACATGTACGAGCAGGAGATACTGGCAGCGGAGCAATATTGGTTCAACCAGGATGCAACGCTGGGCAATATAATACCGCGGCCTCCGACTGATCCCAATGATGTCCGCTACAACGGCAATTGGCCAGAGCAGTTCGTGACCTATAAAGGACCTGACAATGGCGTCTGGCATACGACCCTGGGCGGGATCGTCGGGCAGCGGTTTGTCAAGCGCGAGACGTTCTTCGGCGGCATCGCTGCAACCTATTTCATCCACCTCATCCCTATGAGCGCCAACACGCTTTATGCGGGCAGAAACCAGGATTGGCTCCAGGCGACATGGAAGCAGTATCTGCTGGATACCGGCGCGCAGGGAAACCCTAATTTCCAGAGTGCGGATGAGGTCTTCATAGCCGCGCTACAGGCGCGAATGCCAACGAGCGGTCAGGGTCTTAACGGGACCGGGCTTACCGCGGCGCTGACACGCATCGCACGGGAACATGCATTTCAGTTTTATGGGACCAATACGATGGCCAAATACTGGGCGTACACCAATGCACTGCTCGGACAGGTGGATACAGCTATCGTTGCCGACATTCCAGCATACGGCGCATTCAAGGAAACTGGAACGCAAGTAAGCCGATTGGTCGCGTACAATCCAACCAACCAGAGTATCACTGTGCGTTTCACACAACGAGCGACAGGTAATGCTGTCGACACTTTCAGCGTCCCGGCGCAGAGCATCGTGGCCAGGTCGGGTGGCCGCACCACGTCTACGTTCAAGCCGAGCCAGATCACGACTTCGGCGTCGCGTCTTTACCTGGGACCGACGACGGGCCCTACCCCGCTGCCAATGATCGGGCAACTCAGCAGCACGCCGGGCACCTGGTTGCCGCCTGATGGAACTTTTCCATTCCCGAGGTTGAGTACCGATATCAGCCGGATCATGCCTTCGCTCAGCATCGTTCCGGTAGCTACCGGTAACTGCTCGGACCTCGATTTACCTGGAGGGCCGAACTGTATGAACAGTAACAAAGCGTATGCCGAATGGACCGGCACTTTCAAGGGCAACCTGGTGGGTTCGAAGCCATTCACCCAGATGACTGTTTACACCGACCCGGCGCTCCACATCGGTTGGCAACAAGATCCGAATATCCGAGCCAACAGCCATGTAAGAGTTGAATACTTTTTTGACTCCACGAATCAGGACCCCGACAGGGTGGAAGTGTATACCTTGCCCTCGGTAAATGGGAACACGTTCGTAATGCTGCAAAACAAGTTTACCCCCTACTACTTCGGCTGTTACTCGGACAAGACGAATTTTGGCGCATGTAACAGCCTGAGCTCGGGCCTCTATGGTCCGGATAATCCTGCGCTTAGCCCCGGGAAAATTGCGCTCGACGATCGCTTCGCCCCGGCGGCACCTTTCCCTGCCAACGTCACATGTGGAAAGATTAAGGTCCAGGTGTACGGTCAGGCTGGCGCGGATCAAGCGATAAAAATACCGGTGCCGGTATCGGTTGGTACTTCGCCGCTGTTGGACAGGGCGTCCTGGATACAGCCGCCGTACGATGGGGGCGAGTGCCCGCCGTAGCGATAAATTTATTCGTTTCCGTTTGCGCAAGCTGAGGCAACGCAGCTAACTTAAGTTCCGTGTTCAGCCTGACCATGCTCGGCAGCGGGAGTGCGGGAAACTCCGCCTTGGTTGCTACCGATCATTGCAAAATTCTCGTTGATGGCGGGCTAAGTGCGCGGCAGCTGGTGTTGCGTCTGGAGCAGTGCGGCGTTATGCCCGAGCAGGTCGACGGCATCCTTCTCACACACGAACACGGAGATCACATCTGCGGTCTTGAAGTTCTCTGCCGCAAATTCGATGTGCCGATTTATTGCAACGCATTGACAGCAGAAACTGTGCGTTGCGACAGCTCATTCGAGCGACATCGCAACTGGCGAATCTTCGCTACCGGCGCTGAGTTTTCGATCTGCGACATCACGGTGCAAACGTTCCCCGTCCCCCATGATGCGGTAGATCCACTGGGGTTCGCTTTTCATGCCGGCTCAGGCGGCCTTGGATTTATCACTGATCTCGGTTATGTGACAAAGATGATCGTCGAGCGCTTGCGCCAGGTGCAAACACTCGTGATCGAGACCAATCACGACGAGAAACTGTTGCAGAACGACACGCATCGACCCTGGCCAGTGAAACAGCGAATCCAATCGCGACACGGACATCTGTCGAACACGGCCGCGGCAGGCGTCATTGAGGAATTGTTACCGGGAAAAATCGAGCGGGTTGTGCTCGGGCATCTCAGCCGGGATTGCAACACGCCGGACTTGGCGTTGGAAACAGTGCGCGCGTCCTTGGTAAAGCGCGGCAGAATGGATGTCGAAATCCATTGCGCCACGCAGTTCGAAATCACTCCGCAATTTCGAATCGGTGAAACTGATCCAGGCGCATTTCAACCGACGTTCGAGAACGCGTTTTTCCAAACGACGCTGTAGCGGCTGTCTGTGACTGCCGTCGGTAAAAAGCGCCGAGAGCGCTGTCTCTATCTCCTCTTTCCCTTCACACGCGAGGCGACATTCTTTGCCGCGGCGTCGAGAGCGCTACGCACGATGCTCGCGTTTGCCGAAGCAAGATAAACATTCGTGTAACCTTGCCGGCCCCAGGCGCCATTGGAAGGCCTGAAAACGTCGGGCGCCTTCTCGATGAACGTGCGCTGTTGCTCTGGTGCGAGCTTCACCATGCCCGAGTTTTCGTCGGGCACACCGAGCGATGCGAAAACCTTTCCGGCAACGCGGAAATCGGGATGATTCATGTGCGACCGCTCAACAGCCGTCGGAATTTCAAGCGCCATCTTTCGAAACTCGTCGCTTGTCATTTCACGCATTTCCCACGCCGATTATTTTTTCTGTGGCCGACCATTTCGCCGCGCACAGTGCGGCGGTCGACGCGGGTGAGGTTCTTTTCCATCGCCGGTGTGAGTAATGAAACATGCGGAATTTCGCAGAGATATTCGGCGACGAACCAG
>DASZGW010000054.1:0-5307 GCA_035938475.1 Candidatus Udaeobacter sp. | reverse complement strand
ACTTAACACTCCGGGAGGTTTGCTCGATTCGACGCAAAAGATCGTGCAAAGCTTCCTCGGCTCCCCGCTGCCGGTCGTCGTTTATGTCGCTCCGACTGGCGCAACCGCAACCAGCGCAGGTTGTTTCATCACTGTTGCCGCGAGCGTCGCGGCAATGGCGCCAGCCACGACAATCGGGGCCGCGCATCCGGTCTCGATAGGCGGGTTTCCCAGTGGCGGAGAAGAAAAGACCGACGAAACGATGAAACAGAAGTTGGAGAATTTTTCTGTGAGCTACATCGAAACAATCGCTGGGAAGCGTCAGCGTAATGTCGAATGGGCCAAGTCCGCGGTGAAGGAAAGCGCATCAATCACTGCTGAAAAAGCGCTGCAATTGAAAGTCATTGATCTGATCGCCCCCGATATCCCCGATCTGCTACAAAAATTGAACGGCCGTGCGGTGGATGGAAAGATGCTCAAGACGGCAGGCGCCGAGGTTTCAGAAATCAAGATGTCGGCCTCGGAACACGTCTTTCAAAAACTCTGGCGACCAGAAGTGATGTTCATTCTTATGCTGATCGCGATCTATGGAATCATTGGTGAATTGACGACGCCAGGAGCGATTCTTCCTGGAGTCGTCGGAGCGATCGCGCTGGTCCTTGCGCTTTATCTGGCGGCCGTTTTGCCGGTCAACGTCACCGGCCTCGCTTTGATCGCCCTCGCGCTGCTGCTCTTTGTCTTTGATGTTTACGCCACCACGCACGGTGTGTTGACGGTCGGCGGCATCATTGCGTTTCTGATCGGTTCGCTCATGCTCTTCAATCGCGGCGACCCGCTCTTTCGCTTATCGCTCAACTACATCATTCCTGCGACACTCGTTACTGCGGCGTTCTTTGTTTTCGTCATCGGCAAAGGCCTGCGCGCGCAACTCTTGCCGGTGAAAGTGGGAGCGGGAACGTTGATTGGAAAAACGGTGACCGCATTGACGGCAATCGATTCGCGCGGCGGCAGGGTTTTCGTCGAAGGCGAATATTGGAACGCAGCAAGCGACACACCCATCGAAAAAGGCGAACTGGCCGAGATCACCGCCGTACACGGACTGACTGTAAAACTGAAAACCAAAGGAAAATAAAGCCATGCAATTACTCGAAGCACTCCCGAAATTAATTAGTTGGGCCATACCCCTCATCATTCTTGCCGTAATCATTCTGCCGCAGGCCATCCGCATCCTGCGCGAATACGAGCGCGGCGTGATTTTTCGTTTAGGAAAATTGCTTGGCTCGAAAGGGCCGGGATTGATTTTTCTCATCCCAATAGTTGATAAAATGGTGCGGATGGATTTGCGCGTTGTCACCATCAGTGTCGAGAAGCAGGAGGTGATGACGCGTGACAACGTGCCGGTGACGGTCGATGCGGTCGTGTATTTCCGGGTGGTCGATCCGCAAGCCGCCGTCGTGAAGGTGGAGAACTTTCTCAAAGCCACCTCTCTGATGTCGCAGACGACGCTGCGCAGCGTGCTCGGCCAGGCCCCGTTGGATGACCTGCTTTCGCAGCGCGAGTCGATCAACCTGAAGTTGCAGGAGATCATCGACCGGCAAACCGAACCGTGGGGCGTCAAAGTCACGGCGGTCGAGGTCAAGGACGTTGCGCTGCCCGATACGATGAAGCGCGCCATGGCCAAGCAGGCCGAAGCCGAGCGCGAGCGCCGCGCAAAGATCGTCAACGCCGAAGGCGAATTTCAGGCCGCTGAAAAAATGGTGCAGGCCGCGGCGATGATGAGCAAGGAACCGATTGCGCTGCAACTGCGTTTCCTGCAAACGATGCGCGAAATTTCCAGCGAACACAACACGACTACGTTTCTTCCCGTCCCGATTGATTTGTTCGCGCCATTTAAGAAGAGCGAGCCGCCCAAGGCGTGAAGCTCATGCCGCCACTCTGACCGGCATCTCGTCGTAAGTTCTCCCACGGAGTAAGCGACCGGTCAGGTCTTTGCGGACTCCGCCCCACTGTTTAAAGAAAAATGGAACGTTTTGCTTGCGACACGCTTTAAAGATTTCTCGAATCCATTCGATTTTCACTGGTCGAGCGCCCCATCCGGATTCCCCACCGACAATTACCCAGTGAATGTCGGCTAGATCAATCCCCGCGAGCGAACCGATGAGCGGTTCGCATGAAAGAAAGCGGATAGCGGCTGGAACTCTCCGTAGATCATCAATGCGCGACAAGACGCGTGAATCCTCAACGCTTACCCCCATCCACACGTTGGCTGGCCAGTCGATTTTCCGCGCAACGCTTGTCAATCGACCACTTCGCTTAGTTAGAATTTGGAAGGTGTGCTGAGAGCATGCACGCATCGTCGCAAACACACGCTTAATGAACTCGAGCGGTACTTGCTCGTGAAACAAATCACTCATTGAGTTCACAAAAATCAAACGCGGTTCACGCCAGCGCTTCGGCAGCTCGATCAGATCTTCGTGGAGCGTGACCATAAAGCCGTTGCGATATCTGGGATTACCCATCGCTTGCAGCCGCAATGCGAGTCGCTCTGCGTAACAATTCTTGCATCCTGCGCTGACCTTCGTGCAGCCGGTGACGGGATTCCACGTCGCTTGGGTCCATTCGATATGTGAACGCTCTGCCATCGTTTAAGCTCTCAAGATATTCTGCGCAATTTTCAATGCTGTCGATCCCGCCCGCGGATTGCCGGCAGCGAAGCACAGCAGATACAGCGGGACATTTCGAGAGTTTCGCAGGGGCATTGGGTTGTTGGCTACAGCTGTGAAGATCGTTTTCAGGCGTTCCACAAAGTATCGACCGATCTTGCCGAAGTCGGCCTCCTTGGTTCTGACTTCCTCGTCACCAAACAGCGTGGACTCAACCTGTCGCGAGTAGAATGCATCCCGCCACCCCTCAGTTCCCAGAATTCGCGTCAACGCCTGCGCCCATTTCTCTGGAGGGAGTTCGGCTTTCGTTAATAGACGATTCACAGCCACACCAAGCGGAAACAGAATCCACAAATCCACCGCCCGCGTCTTGGCGATTGCCTCGATGAGAGACCAGTCCACCTGCATCCCATACGGATCGAGAAACATGACCGCGCGGCAAATCCGCCAGTCTGTCCGCTTGCACCACGCTTGTAAGTACGTGTTCGCGTCTTCCCGCACAATGTTGACAAGCGGCGCCCTCTCAGCGAACTGCTGCTTCAGCTTCTCCAACTCTTGCGCGCGCGCCGCATCCTGCTCAATGAACACGTACTGCTTGAATGGCGGATCAACTTCCAACGCGATGCGTGCGCTGCCTTTCAAGAACGCCTCGGCCTCAGGCTCAGCCAATTCTTCAAACAATGCCGTTTGAGCGTCGAGTCGGGGCGGTTTTGTTCGATAGCCAGTTCCTGCGAACGCATCTACGTAAATTGGGATAAGTTTCTGTGCCTTGGGATTGCGCGCGAAAATAACCGTGTAGGCTGCCAAATACTTGCGCACCCGTTCCAGTTTTTCGGCGGTCCAATCGCCGCCGAATTCATCAACGGGCATTCATTCTCCTTGGTGACAGTGCCATTTTACGTCGAGTGCGCGTAGGCAGTGTAGTCAAAATTATTGCGCTGCGCAGGCTTGCTCGCGGCATCGCAATCTTTATATCAGACGGCGCAATTGTGGGAACATCGCGCTTACCGCAACTCCTGCACGATCTTTTCGATTTGCTGGCGAAAAAGTTTGGCGCCGCCGGAGGCAGGGTGGCGGACATAGTGCGCATTCACACTAAGTTGTTGCAGCTGAGCGGCAGCAATTTTTCCAAGGGCCACGATCTGGTCGCACGGAAACAGTTTTAGAAATGCCTTTAGCACTAGCAGGCCAGCGGATCGCTCGCACTTGTTGGGCATTCGGTTGCTCAACATGCCACGGCGCGAATCAAACGTGTGCCAGGGGAACGCATTCCACAGCACGAATTGCCCCGGCTTCAGGCCGAGCTTTAGCAGTGTGCTCCAGACGATAGTTGCCGTCGGCTCAGAAAAACCGCCCGGACATATCCGAGCCTTGCTCGTTCGACGTGCTTTGATGTCGGAAAAAACTTGTTCCGGCTCAATCCCGCTATCTTTCTTTTTTCCGAGCAGGATTCGCTCGGAGGTCATAGGGATCCCGCTAAAATGACCACCGCGATAACCGAGCGCTTCACCAATCACGGCGAATTTTATCTTGCCGAGGCGTTTTCGAAGATAGGCGGCTAACTGTTTTCTTCGGATGGCGGGCACGGTGACGCCGACGTCGTTTTGCTTGTCGACTTGCCACCACGGATTGAAGACGGCGCCGGACGGCGAGCTTTTTAGCAGTTGCAGAAAGTCATAGATCTCTTTGCAGAACATCGCTTGGGTAAGCTTCGGCAATGATGTGACGCAGGCAATCGTCTGTGCCACGACTAGGGGTACATTGAGCAACTGATACAAACGCCATGCCCGAGCTGCCTGATGTCGAAACATTCAAGCGTTACCTGGACGCTACATCCCTGCACCAACGGATCGACGGTGTTGACGTGGAAAGCGCATATGTGTTGAAAGGGGTTTCCGCGCGCGAGCTGGCGCACCGATTGAAAGGACGTTGCTTCGAATGTAGCCGTCGCCATGGCAAACATCTCTTCGTGCGCGTCGATAGCCACATCTGGTTACGACTTCATTTCGGCATGACTGGCTCGCTCCGGTATTTCCAACATAACGAACAAGCGCCGCCGCATACACGAGTGCTCTTTATTTTCGCCAACACGCATTGCCTCGCGTTCGAGGATCAGCGCAAATTCGGTGAAGTCGGATTGCTGACAGACGTCGATGAGTTCTTGAAAAGGCGCGCCCTCGGCCCGGACGCGCTTGACGTCAGTCTTCCACAATTCCGGAAAATCCTTGAAAAGCATCGTGGCGCGGTGAAGGCGGTTTTGCTCAATCAGAAATTGATCGCGGGCATTGGCAACATTTACGCGGATGAAATTCTTTTCCGCGCGCGAATGCATCCCGCGACGGAAATCTCCCGTTTGGGCGACAAAGCCCTCACAAAACTCTTTCGGGGTACGCACGACATCTTGGAAAAAGCGATCACGGCCAGGGCTGACGTGAACCGAATGCCAAAATCATGGCTTCTCCCGCGTCGGGGAAAAGGCGGAAAGTGTCCTCGGTGCGGAAGGAAACTGAGATCAGCGAGGATCGGCGGCCGCACGGCGTGGTTCTGCGCGCATTGCCAGAAGTGCGCGTTCTGAGGTTAGGTTTTCGGCCTGACTCGGCCGGCAGGTGCTTGGCGTACCAAATTTCAGTTGGGGATTGTCGCCATACTGAAAGCATGTCTGCCA
>DASZGW010000053.1:0-18430 GCA_035938475.1 Candidatus Udaeobacter sp. | reverse complement strand
AGCATCATAGCCTCCAGTCAATACGCGCTGGTAGCGACCTGACCGCACGCATTCGAACGCATGACCAATGGCATTTGTGCCCGAAGCACAGGCGTTCGCAATGACCTGGCATGGCACAGAAACCCCAAGAACCTGCTCTTGTGCATCGATTACCGGCTTTTGCGCCGGGTAATTAGCGATCCACGTCGGCGCGTGTCGCAGATTTCCTGATCGGCACAGCGATCGGTAGTATTGTTCCCCATAAGACATGCCGCCGCTTGTCGTTCCGATTATCGTTAACTCAGGCTCGAATTGAGGCACTTGCATCACGGCTTCTCTTAGCGCGTGAATCATCATATGCGACGCCCGATGCAGGCGTTTGGCGCGCCGCTTTTTATTCGGACCAGCAAGGAGACGATCATCGGGTACTTGACCGGCGGTTTTGCAGCGACATTCAGCTACCGAAAATCGGGCTACAGCGGTAACGCAGTCTTTCGCGCTCTGTAACGAATTTAGCGTTTCCGCCAGTCCAAACCCCAACGGGCTCACCACTCCCGCAGCCACGACTGCTACCCGTTCAGGGGTCTTTACTCCGGTCGTACTACCTAATTGGGCCATGTGGAGGCAAAAATTGTTACGCTATTTTCTATTGCTTTCCTAAGGGAAGCATTTTACAAGTGAGTCGAAGACGGAAACGGAAGCCTGGAAGTTGGTGGATTGTCAGTTGAGTTTATTCAGTGGCGATTTGAAATCCGATAAGCGGGAACAGTGACCTGGCAGCCTTTTCCAGAGTAAACTCAATGGGAACTAAACTATACGTAGGCAATCTTTCCTTCAACACGACGGAAAACGAACTCCAGGAGCTTTTCGCACAGGCCGGCACTGTGCAGGAAGTTACCCTCATGCAAGACAAATTCACCGGCAAATCGCGCGGCTTTGCGTTTGTCACCATGAGCTCCGATGAGGACGCTCAAAACGCCATCTCAAAACTCAATGGCCAAACCGTTGAAGGCCGGGCGTTGACGGTGAATGAAGCTCGGCCGCGGGAACCGCGACCACCCGGTGGCGGCGGCGGACGCGGCTACGGTGGCGGTGGAGGGTACGGTGGTGGCCGTCGCGAAGGCGGCCAGCGAAGGGGCTACTAGGAATTCGCACACGGCTCTCGGCTACTTTTTGTAGCCCCGGCAAAACTTGCCCGTGGTGGCGGGTCTCGCCGTGCTCAGGGATGATTCCGCCCAAGGCTTCTCGACGCAGCAAGGCGACTACATCGGCGTCAACGTCTTGACAAAGTTTGGGCAGGGCTGGATTCGAACCAGCGAAGGCGTAAAGCCAGCAGATTTACAGTCTGCCCCGTTTGGCCACTTCGGTACCTACCCGTTAGTACCACGAAAGCTTTCCGCGTTGATATAGCTCGCACTCTACGGCTCGCAAGTAGTTTGGCCAGCGCTCGAGGCTTCAGCTGAAGAATTCGGCAATCGCGCCAACCACGTACCGCTGCGCTTCGCGAGACATCTCGGGATAAATGGGTAGCGCGAGCGTTTCGCGAGCGGCACGTTCGGTCTCGGGAAAATCACCTTTTTTGTAGCCCAGATATGCAAAGCATTTCTGCTCATGGAGTCCGAGCGGATAGTAAATTGCTGTCCCGATTTGTCGTTTGCCCAAGTGCTCGCGTAAAGCATCGCGCATGGGCGTGCGGATGACATATTGATGATAAACGTGGTGATTCGTTAGGCCACGCTTGCGGTAGGGTTCGACGGGCACAGCGATCTTTTCACTCAACCCCGCGCGCGCGAGTTCGGCTCCGTAGAAATCCGCAGCGGCGCGGCGCGCGACCGCCCATGTTTCCAGATGTGGAAGCTTAACCGCGAGTACTGCAGCCTGCATTTCGTCCAGGCGAAAATTGCCTCCAATGAAATGGTGAAAGTAGCGCGGCTCCATACCGTGTTCTCTGAAGGTGCGTAGCTTTTGCGCCAGCTCGTCATCCTGGCAAACGACCATGCCGGCATCGCCAGCAGCTCCAAGATTCTTTGAAGGATAAAAGCTGAACAGCCCACATTCGCCCATCGTTCCAGCTTTAGCGGTTCTCTCAGGAAATGGAAATTCTGCACCAATCGCCTGCGCCGCGTCTTCAATCAAAACTAGACAGTAATGCTCCGCAATCATACGGAGCGATTCCATCTCGCAGCACAAACCAAACAGATGAACCGGAATCATTGCGCGGAGTTTTTCTCCGCTCTTTGTTTTCCAAGTGCCACCCGCGTCAGGCTCACAATTTTTCTCGATGCATTCCTGAATCGCGGATGGCCGGATGTTGCATGTCTCTCGATCTATGTCGGCGAAAAGCGGTCGCGCCCCGACGCGGGCAATGCATCCAGCGGTAGCGAAAAATGTGTAAGGCGTCGTGATAACGGCATCGCCGCGTCCGATTCCAAGCGCCATCAAAATAGCCAGCAAAGCATCGGTTCCAGACGAAACACCTATCGCGTGTGGCGTATTACAATATGCGCGCATCGCCCTCTCGAATGCATCGACTTTTGGGCCAAGGATGAAACGGCCGCTTCCCAGAACGTCGTTAATCGCCTCGCGAATTGAATCGCCCAGGGCACGATATTGTTCACTAAGATCGAGCAGCGGCACGCGCATGGCCAAATAGCTTGGCAGTTTCGCCATGCCATTCAAGAGGTTGTCGTCCCGTGGGGCAGTATTGATCGCCGTGTCCGCACGCGTTAGCCTGTTGTATGGCGCTCGTGCGCGGTCTTTTTTGGCTCGTTCTCTTCGTTGTTCTAACTTTTTGTTTCGTTGTGCTGTTCGAGTACGGGCCACACGATTTCGCCAATGGCGTTCAGAAGGAGTATGCGCGCGTGAAATCATTCGTGGCAAAGCAAACCGAAACGATCAGGAAACCGAAGAAGAACCGCTGATCAGCGGTCTTAGCGTGGAACTGAAGATCGCGCCGCAATGTCTCTATCAAAAATCCGGGGAAGCTGTTTCGAGAACTTCTATCGGCAAAAGAGCAAGAAATTCTTTTGCATTCTCGATCTGCAAAACCGGCTTCGCAAGGTGCGCTGCAAGAAAACTGGTATCCGGCGTAACAGCAATCCCCGCTTGAGCCAAGATTTCGCATTCGGCTAATTGCTCGATAACACGCAAGACGTTGTCGTGGGACTGGCTTCCAATCCGCCACTGGACGGACTCGCCGTGGCGAGCCAATCGATTATCGGCAGGATGCCGATGCCACGTTGTGAATTGAACTGTGCAAATGCCCGGTGCGGTTGCTTCCACAAATGGGCTGAGGGTAAATGCGTAATGAAGCAAGATTTCCTGGATCGATTTTTCCTGCGTGCAGGCCCGCACTTTGATCACGACCTGTAAAGATCGCGCCAGAGCCTGGCTTGGAGTCATTCCTTGGTAGATCCCCGCCTTTTCCGCGACGTCGTTCAGCTGAATGATAACAGGTTTCTTTTCCTGTTCTTCAATTAAGGCTACCGGTTTTGCGCAAAGTCCGGGCTGATGCCGCATAGCGGCCTGCAAATAAAAGTTCGGCAAATAAATCGTCGCAAACATCGATTTAATTCATCACTGACTATTGCTTGCCACGCCGTAGCGCAGTGAAGGCGGGACCACTGATTTGAGATGCGATCGTTTTACAATGATCCGCAGTTGAGAAATCGCCTCCTGCTTTTCCAAAGTTTCCAGGTTCCAGGAATTTTCGAGAACAAGCTTCAGTTGCGCGCTGCTGACCATTTCATATCGGGTGAGAACCAGACATGCCGTGGGCACCGATTCGGCCAGTCGTTGCAAGCGATACCAGGTGGTTTGCGGAATTTTCCGCAGTTCTTCCGGCGAATTGAGAATCAGATCAACAACCACCAGGGGAAAGTTGCCATCTCTTAAGAGCAGATCCGCTGCTTTCACTGCTTCAAGGGCTTTAGTGCAGCGCACCCAAAGCAGTTGACGCAGAATGGAATTGGCCAGCGCACAAGGATCGAACGAATCGCGCCCATCGATCAGCGCCACGAAATACTTATCGCGATATGCAGCATGGATGAAAGTGTGAATGAGCGATGCGCTCCCCGCGCTTTCTGGCGGGCTGATTAATTCGGTGATCGCCCCTTTGGGCAAACCACCGCCAATAGATTGATCGAAGGAAGCTAAACCGGTGACTAAACTCGTTCCCACCAGTATGGGTGCCTGAGGGAAACGAATCGCAAGAAGATTGCGCAGATCAAGAATCTTCCCGCTCATAGCCATTGCAGAAAATGGCATGTCTAGAAGATATGTTCAAATGAACATTGAAAGGATTAGCGTTTCGAGTCCTTCACCAGCTTGCGCAAGCGCTCGGTAGTTTCTTGCCGATCGATTTTACTTGCCGCCACATCCAACATCAGCCTTTCCCATCGCCCACTGTCGGGGGCTGGGTCTATTCCATTGAGGCGCAAAAACACAATCGCCGACATCATCGCTGTACGTTTGTTCCCGTCGAGAAACGGATGATTACGACAAATGTAAAAAAGATACGCTGCTGCTACGTCGATAAGATCAGTGTAAGGAGATTTTCCCGCAAAGCTCGATTGCGGAGTCAGCACAGCAGACGCCAACAGGTTTTCATCGCGAACACCGTTTAGGCCGCCGAACCTGCTCAGTGCTTCTCCGTGAATCTCACGCACCATGCCGATCGTGAGATGAAAGCAGTCATTCGGCGTCGCCATCACGCGAGTTTCCGCAATGTTTTGCGGTAATCGCTCGCCGTTTTCCTAATAGTTGATTTGATTTGCTTTTGTGAGGGCCCTTTTCGGATTGGCATCACCACAACCGCGCCGCTTTCCGGGATGACCGTCACGTTTACCTTATCGCCTACCTTCAAGCGCGCCAGGTCCATCAGCGCCGCGTCCAAAATGATCCCCTGAGAATTGCCTACCTTCGAGATCGTCTTGGTCATCGTGTAATACTATGTTTTACCAACAGTCCAATCGCAAGAGATTTTCTCGCATCTCCACATCAATTACTGCCTGGCACGCAAGGACGCTGAAGCGACGGGAACCCATCATTAATGACGTTTTCTGCGCTCTTGCTTCCGAACCAGCGATACCATCACCCCTTGAATCTTCAGTTCGCGGGCCGGAACCAGATCTGGATACCGCGGGTTTTCCGCTTTGAGATATGGCCGGCCGCGCTCGACAACATAACGTTTCAATGTCGTCTCGCCGTCGATCAATGCCGCAACAATGTCGCCGTCATTCACATCTTTGGCGTCTTCCAGAATCACAATGTCCCCATCAACAATGTGCGCGCCGAGCATTGAGTCGCCGCGGACGCGCAAAGCAAACGTGCCCCGATTTTTTTGCGCGTTGGCTGAGCGGGCATCGAGCGATACGTGGCCTTCGATGGTCTGCTCGGTCAAAGCCGACATACCGGCAGGAATCTGCCCGTAGATGGGAATATCGGTAATCCTGACCTTCATGGCTGGAGTGATCAACGCTCGGGCCTTGCGCGCATGCCGATCGAGAAAACCCTTTCGCTCCAGCGCGGCAATGTACTGCATTACCGATGTCTGGCTGGCGAATCCGAAATGATTTTGGATTTCACGCGTGCTTGGCGTGATCCCTTTCTGCCGTTGCTCGCGCTGGATGAAATCGAGAACCCTCCTTTGCCCGTCGGTCAGCATGTTTAATAATGATCGTGAACGGTGGCCAATGCAAGTTCAAATGAACATGAAATCCTTTGGATCTCGCCGGTCCAACCAGAGATAACTTCCCGCGCCAATGGTCATTCCGAGCGGGAGCGAGGAATCTCCCGCAGGCTGCTAAGTCACGCCATTTAGCTAAGGTGTTCGAAGCTCCAACTGTGAGGTCCCTCGCCTTCGCTCGGGATGACAGCCGTCGACTACAACCGCACGAGATCCACCAGAAACTGGCACCAAAGATAGAACATCCCGCGCCAGGAATACTTTACGTCGCCTGCTGCCGTTTGTTTGAGAACGCCCTTGTGAATATTGTGCGCGATCTGGTCGCGCAGATCGTTCTCCATTTCGGTTTCAATTTGTTCCTCGTTGAGCGGGTCGATTGCGGCGGGATTCACGCCGTTTCGCCGGAGAAATTCGCGATGGCTTTGATAAAGCTGCCAGAATGATCTGTCAGGACGTTGTCGATTAATCCGGAACAGGGGAGTTAGCTTCAGGCCATAGGAGAGTGGATAATTCCACGTCGTCCAAACCGTGCCGCCTTTGGCGCGCGATGAAATGCGCAGATAATAGAACGAGAAATCACGCTGTTCATTCAGGCAGATAGCAGCCTGGGCGCGATCTTCCTCTCTATAAAATAGTCGGAAAAATTGCCGGTAATCTTCCCAATCCCATCCTGCGTCGCCTACGTGGACAAACCCTTCATCCTCGATCTCGCGAGTGATTTCGCTCAGCGCTGGAAATGTGTCCGAAGACGGCGGGCTTTTCGGTCGAAGGCGCTTTTCCTTGGGAAGCCGAAGCGCCCGAATCCGAGTGAGAATCTCCAGCCACGGCAGAAAGAGCCAGCTCATTGCGCCGATAAAACCCCACATCCAGCTGTCGGTGATAAAATAAACGCCGAGAAAAGTGGCAGCGAGAATCGCGAGCGCGCCGGCCTTTTGCGCAAACGAGTTTTGAAAACTGCGCAAGCCCGCGCTGAGCGCGACTACGCCAAGTGTAAGAAAGACACCAAAAAGCATCAGGAACTGGTTTCCTGCGGATTGATCTGGTGCTCGGTGAGAAATTTCTCGAGCTGATTGGTATCAAAATTGGCCAAAACCTTATCACCCGCCACGAACGTGGGCACATAAGTTTGAGCGGAAAGATTTTTCATGTCTTCGTACGCCTGGCGGTCTTTGCCGACATCAATTTCCTCGAAACGATACCCCTTCTCGTTCAGATAATCCTTCGCGTCGATGCACCACGAACACCACTTGCGGCTGTAGAGCGTCAGTTCCATCGGCAGCGCCGAAATAAACGAACGATGGCCGCGGCGTCAACTGACATGCTTTCCATAAGTCGCATATGTCACAGTCCGCCCCATCACTTTAATACGATTTCGCCCAAACAACGCGCCGAGCACTTGGTTCGCCGGTGAAGATGCAGTTCCCGGGCTCGGATGAATTATCCAGCGGAATAACGCGAATAGTGACTTTGAGGTCGTTCTTGATTTGTTCTTCGATTTCCCGTGAGCCGTTCCAGTGTGCGAGCGCAAAACCACCGTGTATCTCCGGTTTGGCGGCGTTTTTAGGCGTAAAGAAATCGTAGAACTCCTTTCTTGATTCGATCACACGCGTGTTTGCTTCGCGAAACTTCTTCGCACGTGCATATAGAGAATCCTGGATTGAACTGAGAATTTCCGGGGCACGCGCGACGAATTCTTCCATCGGCATTGACTCCTTTGCCTTTACCGCTTGATCGCGCCGGCTGACTTCGACGGCGTCTTTTTCCAGATCGCGCGGGCCAATCTCCACACGCAACGGCACGCCCTTCTTGATCCACTCCCAATTCTTGACGCCACCGCCGAGGTCGCGCCGGTCGACCGTCACTTCGATGGGAGAATTGGCGTACCGAGTCTCGCGCAAGCGCGCTGCAAGGTTGTCGCAAGCCTCCAGAACCTTCGCGCGCGTCTCTTCCTTGGGTGTCACCGGCAAAATGACGATCTGAGTCGGCGCGATGCGTGGTGGGAGAACAACTCCGTCGTCATCACCGTGCATCATGATCAATGTCCCAATCAGCCGAGTAGTCATTCCCCAGCTGGTCGTCCACCCAAATTCTTGTTTGCCTTCTCGGTTTTGAAATTGGATGCCACTCGCACGCGCAAAGTTTTGGCCGAGAAAATGCGATGTGCCTGCCTGAATTGCCCTTCGGTCCTGCACCATTGCCTCGATCGCGAGCGTCTGCACCGCTCCGGGAAAACGTTCGCTCTCGGATTTTTCACCAGTGAAAACGGGCACGGCCAGATGATCGCGGACAAACCGTTCATAAAGGTCGAGAATCAATTTCGCTTCTTCGCGGGCCTCGGCTTCCGTTTCGTGAACAGTATGGCCCTCCTGCCAGAGAAATTCAGTTGTCCGCAAAAACAGGCGCGGCCGCATTTCCCAACGAACGACGTTTGCCCACTGATTGATGAGGACCGGCAGATCGCGATAGGATTGGACCCATCTCGCGTAGCTGGCGCCGATGATCGTTTCCGAAGTGGGCCTGACCACGAGCGGTTCTGTCAACGGACTGGCTGGCTTCATTTTTCCATCAGCGCCCACTTCCAACCGGGTGTGGGTGACGACGGCGCATTCTTTGGCGAAGCCTTCGACGTGTTCCGCTTCCTTCGCGAAATAACTCAGTGGAATGAAAAGCGGGAAATAAGCGTTGCGATGGCCGGTTGCGCGAAACATGGCGTCGAGTTGACGCTGCATGTTTTCCCAAATGCCGTAACCCCAGGGTCGAATCACCATGCAACCGCGCACGTCCGAGGGCTCAGCCAACTCCGCGGCGCGGATTACCTGCTGATACCACTCCGGAAAGTCCTGGTCTCGCCGTGGCGTGATCGCAGTTTTTGCAGTTGTCGTATTCATCGTCACTGGCGTTTCACAGAAACGCCCTACAATTGTAGGGCGGCTGTGTCAGCCGCCAACTGGGATTTTTACAAATGACGAGCAAACAAGTGTGCCCGCACAGGTTGACAGACGCTTGCACTCCTCGTAGTTTTCGTGCCCTTTTTCTGCTGTGATGAAAACGTTTTCTGCCAAAGCCAGCGAAGTCCCACGCAAATGGTGGGTGATCGACGCCAGGAACCAGGTGCTGGGAAAAGTAGCGGTGAAGGCTGCCAATCTGTTACGCGGTAAGCAAAAGACCGTCTTCACGCCGCACGTCGATACAGGTGACTTTGTGGTCGTCATCAATGCGGACAAAGTGCGACTCACCGGAAAGAAAGAAGAACAAAAAACCTACATGAGTTTTTCAGGATACGTGGGCGGCCACAAATCGGAGAATGTCCGGGCACGCCGCGTGCGGCATCCCGAACTGTTAATCGAGCGCGCTGTGCGCGGAATGATTCCACACAATCGGCTCGGTCGCCGTGTTTATCGGAAGTTGAAAGTTTATCGCGGTGATTCTCATCCGCATACGGCGCAACAGCCCGAGGTCGTTAAACTCACCGGAAAATAGTCTTATGCCAGAAACTGAGGAATTCGTTGCCACAGGTCGCCGCAAGACGTCGGTCGCGCGCATCCGGATGACGCCGGGTACAGGAAAGATCGATATCAATGGCCGCAGTTTTGAAGATTATTTTCCGACTGTGCCTTTACAGAACGTCGTGCTGCAACCGCTTCAAACTGCCAAGGCAGTAAATGCCTACGATTTGTCGATTAACGCAACCGGCGGCGGCATCATGGGGCAGGCTGGCGCCGCGCAGCTTGCAATCGCGCGTGCTCTTCTTCAGGTCGATGTCAATTTCCGAAGCACGTTGAAAGCTGAGGGTTTGCTCCGCCGGGATCCGCGCATGAAGGAGCGCAAAAAGTCCGGTCAACCCGGCGCGCGTAAACGCTTCCAATTCTCGAAACGTTAATGGACGCGTAGGGGTCTACATGCCCTGCGAGCACGCGCACAAGACCGCCAGCGCATAATAGTTGTAGCCGCCTCCCTGTCTCGAGGCGTTTAGCGCTGTTGCCTCTGAGCACGGCGGCACAGCGCCATGGCTACAACACCGCGCATCTTTGGAACAGGTTTTACGGCTTGTTTGGCGACGGCGCGCCTTGAGGCGCCGGTACTGGCGCCGGAGGCGCTAAGAACGGTGGAACTGTCGCTGCCGGTGCCATGGCCGGCACCGGCGCGCTGCTCGGTTTGAGCAAGCGCAGTTCCTGCATCGCCTCGCCGGCCCAAAAGCTTGTTCGATATTGTGTCACGATGGTTTCGCAGACGCGGCGCGCTCCCTCGCTCTTATTTTTTCCCTTTAAAATGTACACCTGCGACAGCAAAGCCAGCGGCGCGTTGTAACTGTTCGGATAAGTTGTTGCAATCTGTTGGTAGGCCGCCAGCGCTTCATCACTTTTTCCCATCGACTCCAGATTGGCAGCCATCGCCATCCGCGCCGTGCTCACGAACTCGTGCTGCGGAAACTTCTCGAGAAAAGCCTGAAGCGTTGTGTTTGCCTGGGCAAATTTCTTTTCGCTCCGCAGAGCTTCAGCGAGTAACAGGTAAGCATCAGCCGCCGCTACGCTGTTTGGGTAGCGATCAATCACCTCTTGATATTGCTGAGCACTCTTCGCGCCCGCCAACGAAGCCGCCGCCGCCGCGGCGCGTCGATCGGAATAATAACGGTAACCAGCAAAGGCGATGACAGCGAGCAGAGCTACGATCAGCACCGTGGTGATCTCCTTCTTAAAGCGCTCCAAAAAGAAGCGCGTTTCCAGCGCAACATCGCGAGAAGAAGGTGGAGCTGTCGGCATAAATTTTATGTGCTCTGCGGGTTCAAACCGGGCGAGCGGTCGTCTTATGCCACGCGATGGTTTCTCGCGCAAGCGGTACTAGGGCCCTGCACGCTCGACCAGGCTTTTTAGGGCTATACAATCATATCTATGAATGCACTCTGGAATACTTTTGAAACTGTCCTCGGCTTAAGCGTGGAACCGAGAAATTTGACGTTTGTTCAAATCTCTCTGCGCGGGATCATCGTCTTCCTGGCGACAGTGGCCATGGTTCGGCTTGGGCATAAACGCTCGCTCTCGCACAAGACACCGTTCGACGCCGTTCTGTTGATAATCCTCGCCTCGGTACTTTCACGCGCAATCAATGGTTCAGCCGCATTTTTTGCCACAATCGGCGGCGGCGTGGTTTTAGTCCTGATTCACCGTCTCTTCGCGTATTTTGCATTCTATTCACACGGGTTTGGCATTTTGGTCAAAGGCAAGCCCGATCTCATCGTGCACGACGGCGAATGTGATTTCCCGGTGATGCGACGGAACCATGTTTCAATCCACGATCTGGAAGAAGACATGCGTCTTAACGCTCACCTTGACGACCTGTCGAAAGTTCGGGTCGCTCGTATCGAACGCAGCGGCGACATTAGTTTTATCAAAAAATAATTTGACCCATATGGCCCGCATGCCTTATGGGACGCGGGAACTTCGTTCTACTATTTCCGTAGAATGAAGTGACAAAAGAAAGTACGCATGGGATTTATGACACGAACAAAGAAGCACTGGTTCAAACCGATGCTGAAAACCGTTCCGATCTTTTTCGAGTGCACCTGTTACGCAGGCGCGGTTTGATCGAACGTAATTATCTGACTCCGAAAACTCCGGGTTGATTCGCATCCATATTCTAGGCAGCGCAGCCGGCGGCGGCCTGCCACAGTGGAACTGTGCCTGTGCGAATTGTACGGCTGCGCGTACCGGCAAGATTACGCCGCTGACGCAATCGAGCATCGCCATCAGCGGCGACTCCGAAGGTTTTCACCGCTGGTTTCTGATTAACGCATCGCCTGATTTAACCCGGCAAATCGAAAGCATGCCGCGGTTGCAGCCGCGCCGTGATTCGCCACGCAACACTCCAATTGCAGGCGTTCTTTTGACAAATGGCGACATCGATCATGCTCTGGGTCTATTGCTCCTGCGGGAACAGGAGATACCGCTGGTTGCTTACGCGGCCGACGAAACACGATCCGCGCTCGCCTGGCTCGATGACCTCCTTGCGAGGTTCTGCGGAATCGAATGGCACAAGACGAGCCCTGAGTTTCAAACCCTGAGTGGCACCGTCGCGTTTCGTGCGATTGAACTGCCCCGGAGCATCGCGTTTCAATTTCGGGACGACTCGTCAGGAGCAACCGCACTCTTCGCGCCGAGTGTCGGTGAACTTACGGATGAATTGCAAAGTGCCATTCACGAATCCGACGTTGTTTTGTTCGATGGCACATTCTGGAGTGACGGCGAACTGGCCGCCATTCGGCCGGGCACCCGCAGCGCGCGACAGATGAACCATCTGCCCATCAGCGACGGGAGCCTCGATTTCTTGCATCAATCGCCGGCACGCCGGAAGATTTACACGCACATAAACAATACGAACCCGATTCTTATGCCCAGCTCCCGGGAACGCGCCCATGTAAAGCAGTCAGGAATCGAAATCGCGCGCGACGGATTGGAAATCGTCATATGACTACCGGACTCTGGGACCGCGAAACTTTTCTGGAAAATTTGCGCGCGATTGGCACGCGCGCTTATCACGACAAACATCCGTTCCATGTCGGTATGAACGAAGGCCGGCTTTCGCGGGAGGCGTTGCGCGGCTGGGTGGCCAATCGCTTCTATTATCAGCAAAACATTCCAATTAAAGACGCCGCGATTCTCGCCAACTGTCCATCGCGCGAAGTGCGCAGATTGTGGATTCATCGCATTCTCGACCACGATGGCGTTATCCCGCGGCAAGTGGAGTCCCTCGTTCTCAGCGGAGAACGCTCCCAAGATGCGCTCAGGACAGCCCAGCCTACGGCAACCGCATCAGAAAACGAGGGCGGCATTGAGGCGTGGCTGCGCCTCGGCGAGGCATGCGGGTTATCGCGAGATGAATTGCTGCTGGATCGACTTCTGCAACCTGGAGTTCGTTTCGCCGTAGATGCATATGTGAATTTCGCTCGCACTCGGCCGTGGCCGATTGCGGTCGCATCGTCGCTCACGGAACTTTTCGCACCCGATCTGATGGCAACGCGCCTCGCGGCTTTCGAAAAATATTATTCCTGGATCGATTCGAGCGGCCTTGATTACTTCCGTCGAAGGGTGACCCAGGCGCGACACGACTCCGATGAAGCGCTTGCGATGACGCTGGACCATTGCAACACGCCTGAACTGCAGCGTGAGGCGGTGCGCGCGCTCCAGTTCAAATGCGATGTGCTTTGGTCCATGCTCGATGCGATCCATCACGCGTACGGTCCTTCTTAAATGCAAACTCCCACGATCGCTGACTCTGCTCAGCCAACACTCACCCGCGGAGTTCGGTTGCAAACCGATCCCAAGACCGGGAACAGCGTTGTACTTTTTCCAGAAGGCGTCCTCGAACTAAACGAGACCGCTCAGGAAATTCTTACCCGCTGCGATGGACGCACAGTGAACGAGATCGTCCAGGCGTTGGCTGAAGAATATAATGTCGATCTTGAAATGCTTGCCGCCGATGTGCGGCAAACCCTTGCGGACCTGCAACGACGTAAACTGATCGAACTGACATGATCGCGCCGCGTCCATACGCTTTGCTCGCCGAGATTACGTATCGGTGTCCTTTGCATTGCCCGTACTGCTCGAACCCGACGCAGGCACGAAACGATCAAGAATTGACGACAAATGAATGGACGCGCGTAATTCGTGAAGCCGCTGCGCTCGGCGTTTTGCAAATTGGTTTTTCCGGAGGTGAACCACTCGCCAGGCGTGACCTGCCCGATCTGGTTCGCGCAGCGCGCGAGGCAAACCTTTACACCAACCTCATTACCAGCGGCATCGGCCTGGATGACGATCGCTTGCGCGCTTTGCGCGATGCGGGCTTGGACTCAGTCCAGCTAAGTTTTCAATCGGACAACACGGATCTTGCTGATGAAATCGCTGGCGCCCGCGCGCATCAGCATAAGTTGGATGCTGCCGCGAAAATCCGCGCAGCCGGAATTCCGCTTAGTCTCAATTTCGTCATTCACCGGCGCAACATCGATCGCCTGCCACAAATGATTGCGCTCGCCGAATCGCTCCAGGCCGAGAGAGTCGAGCTGGCGAATGTCCAGTTTTATGGCTGGGCGTTTCTCAATCGCGCGGCTTTACTCCCAACACGTGAACAAGTTGTTCGTGCGCGAGAAATCGCGACAGCAGCCAAGGCGCGGCTAGCCGGCAAGATCGACATCTTTTATGTGCTACCGGATTATTACGAAAACAGGCCCAAACCCTGCCTTAGCGGTTGGGGCCAGCGTTATCTCACAGTTAATCCAATCGGCGAGGTGCTCCCCTGCCCGACTGCTTCATCGGCCATTCCGGATTTACGCTTCGAAAATGTCCGGGCGTGCGACCTCGATTGGATTTGGCGGGAATCGGAGAGTTTCAATCGGTTCCGTGGAACTGAATGGATGCCGGAGCCATGTCAGAGCTGTCCGCAAAGAGAAATCGATTTTGGCGGTTGCCGTTGTCAGGCGGCCTTG
Organism: Candidatus Udaeobacter sp.; assembly: GCA_035938475.1. Taxonomy (GTDB): domain Bacteria; phylum Verrucomicrobiota; class Verrucomicrobiia; order Chthoniobacterales; family UBA10450; genus Udaeobacter. The sequence continues at coordinate 4,289 of DASZGW010000053.1, read as the reverse complement.
TTGACCGGTAATGCTGGTAACACAGACCCGGTCTGCGAACTGTCGCCAAATCGCGCGCGAGTGGACGAGGTCCTGCGCGATCTGAATTCATCAACCCCGAAAGCTTCCGGGGTTGATTGGACCTATCGCGTTAACCCGAAGACAGTGCTTACTCCAGCCTAGTTTGCGCCTTTAGGCGAATTTGTTTTGGCATCGTCTTCAGGAGAAGCCGATCCACCGAAGGTGGAACGGTCGCCGCGGCGACTCCTCAACGCGTTGCCGGTGTAACTACGGGCAATTACTGACTCCGATCTCTGACCTTTTTACTACGGAGGAGTCGGACGAGGCATCGGCTCAGCAGGTCGCGGCAGCGGGGTCGGACGCCTATGCGGGGTTGGGCGTGACCTGGGTGTTGCTCTTGGTGTAGCGGTAGGTGTTGGCGCGGGCGTAACCGTAGGCGTAGCGGTTGGTGTGGGGGTGACTGTTGGTATCCCAGTCGGCGTGGGTGTCGCGGCCGGTGTAATTGTTGCCGTTGCGGTTGGAGTAGAAGTCGCGGTAGGCGTCAGTGTTGCCGTTGCTGTCGCCGTAGCCGTCGCTGTTGGAGTAGAAGTCGCGGTAGGCGTCGGTGTTGCCGTTGCTGTCGCCGTAGCCGTAGCCGTTGGAGTAGAAGTCGCGGTAAGCGTCGGTGTTGCCGTTGCTGTCGCCGTAGCCGTAGCCGTTGGAGTAGAAGTCGCGGTAGGCGTCGGTGTTGCTGTTGCTGTTGCTGTTGCTGTTGCTGTCGCCGTCGCTGTTGGAGTAGAAGTCGCGGTGGGTGTCGGTGTCGCCGTAGGAGTAGCCGTCGCTGTTGGAGTAGGACTGGGAGTCGAAGTAGGTGTGGGTGTGGGTGTCGGCGTTCCACCCGGCAGCTTAAAAGCATAGACTTTGTTGTCAGTAGCAACGTAGATGCGCCCACGGGCTGCAATGCCGGTAGTGCTGAACGAGTGCGTCCCCGCCATCAATTCGTTGGCGCCGCCACCGCCATAAACAATAGCGCCGGTATCTCCATTGTAGCCATGTAAGCGCTGATCGCCCGCGGTGCCGACAGCCCAGACGATCATGTTATTGGTGCCATCCGTAGAGGTCGCGAAAGGTGACCCGCATCCATTCTGGCTCACACTCCATATGGGATAGTTGATGGTGGGTGGACTGGTTGCAGTAATGCCAAAAGTCGCCAGTGTGCTGCCGTCGTCGGTACCGGAGGCCCTACATTCCGCTGCCAGATGACCGTGCCGTTCACAGGATCCAGTGCGTAAACATTATTCGATTCGGTCACCACAATGACCATCGGGCCGTTTGGACCGCCTTCGATGTAAAGTGGTTGGGCAAAAACATCGCCGTCAATCGTGCCGTCGAAATTCAGGTCGCGCGTCAGGTTCGCGGCAGCCGACGGCGTGAACGCCGAATCGATATAAAGGCCATCACGCGAAGCGTGGTTGTGATACTGGGTAACGTTAACCTGTGCGTTTGTTGGAAGGATTGCGCTCCACAAACCTGCAGCGACAAGCGAAGAAATGGGAAGTAAAGGTTTCAAATGTGTAGTCGATAATCCCAGGCTGCGTTCTACCATAATACCCTGCCTTCTTGTCAAGTATCCTGACAACAGGATTTGTAACAATCAGGTTATCTTTGCGGTGCGCACTGTAGTGGCGGCTGTGTCCGCCGCAGGTCTGGATCTAGACGTGCGCGCCTCTACACGGGTGGAACGGTCGCCGCGGCTTTACCGACGGCCAGGATCACAGGCGCCCCCCTCGTTTCCCCGGCCAGCACGGCGACACAGCGCCGTGGCTGCAACACCGCGTAATTATCAGATAGTTTCAATCGCTGACCACGCATCATCGCGGATTGATGGCCTATGGCCGAGGCGGGGGCGTTGGACGCGGTCGCCGCGTCGGATGAGGCCTGGGTGTCACTCTCGGGGTACCTGTAGGCGTCGCACTTGGTGTGGGACTGCCCACCGGTGTCGGTGTAGCTGTAGGTGTGCCTGATGGAGTTGGAGTCACAGGTGGCGTAGGCGTTGCAGTTGGAGTGGGTGTAGGTGTAGGAGTCCCTGTAGGTGTGGGCGTAGGCGTCCCTCCTGGCACATGGAACTTATAAACTTTGTTGTCGTTGGCCACGTAAATGCTACCGCGAGCCACCATGCCGCTGTTCCATTTGCGATCGCCAGTCATCAATTCATGGGCGCCGCCGCCGGCATAAACAACTGCGCCGGTGTCGCCATTATAGCCGTGCAATCGATGGTCCCCCTGGGCTCCGACCACCCATACGATCGCGTTATTGGTACCATCGGTCGTAGTAACCCAAGGCGAGCCGTTGCCGTTCTGGCTCACGTTCCACGCGAATATTATTGTAGGCGGATTTGCCGGAGTAATCTTATAGGCCTTAATTTGACTGCTGTCTTCCGCGCGAAAAACAAAATATGTCCCCTGTGCAGTCGTGTAGGTCGCAGACGATTGGCCTTTGAGGGTTCCATCAACGCCTGCCGACGCGACTGGCGAAGTGACACCACCCAGGTTGTTACGGTTAATCAAATACGCATTGCCATCCTTGCCCAGGGCGAGCACCAAGTCTGAAGGAGTCGCGCCAGGCACGTCGATAAGGATGGCGCTGCAACCCCCCAAATCAGTGTCGCCTTGGTCGAGCGACTGCCAATTGGCTGGCGCCCAGAAGTCGGTGGGTTGTCCGCTAAATACCGGACCTGCTTGCAAACGAACAATCGCTTCGCCGCCACTCCATGGGTCCGTTGGGGCAGTAAACGTGTTTCCAGTGATTACAAACATGTTAGTGCCATCGCTGGCAACTCCCGAGTGGCCCCAGATACCACCGCCTTGTGCCGTTGTAGCCCATCCATGCACCATCGTAGGATCGTTGATATGCACACCCACCACCCAGCCATAGTAAGTGGGGCAATCGCCGAAGTATCCGGAAAAAGGAACGTAAACGATGCCGTTTACCAGAGCCAATGCTCCCCGCTCCTCCTGTGCCAAGGAAACAAAGTGCAGGTTATTGTAAACGGCCGTGGCATTCAGATCAACGGGCCAGCCAGCATGAGTCGCACCGGTGTCCACGTTCAATGAATAAATGAAATGTTTGATGGGACTACCTTGGATTAATGCATCGAAGAAGAGCGATCGGGACGCGAGATCGACAACGGGCGTGCCAATAATGCCAACCGGGTTTTCGTTGCCGCACGGAAGACCTGAAGTTACCGCCGGACCAATGTCGGTACGCGACCAAATCACCGTGCCCGTATCGGCATGAAGCGCATATACATTATTTGATGCGGTCACAACAATGACCATTGAGCCGTTTGGACCGCCCTCGATATAGAGCGGCTGCGCGTGAACATTCCCTGAGATTGTTCCGTTGAAGTTCAAGTCGCGCGTCAGGTTAGCTGCATTGCCCGGCGTGAACGCGCCGTCGATATAGAGGCCGTCCCGGGAGGGATTATTGTTTTTCTGCGTAACGTTAACCTGCGCATTTGCTGGAAGAATCGCAGTCCAAAAAAGAATAACGATAAGTGATAAGGCGAAAATAAGAGATTTCATAGATTAGCGGCGACTGGCCGCCCTGCCTTTTAACACAGCGCTCTGCACCCCTGTCAAGGATTACGGCAACCAATCTGAGCAGAAAAGTAACGCGACTGTCAGTTTTCGTCGATTTGACTGAACTGTAACCGGGATCGGTTTGTCACGCCGTAGCCGGCGGGCGAAGAATAATCTCGGCCCGCGGAGCGCGCACTGCTTTAGAAACCGGCATCAACGATGGCGGCTAAAGAGCTTCCGGGTGCACGGCAGAAACGGTGTTGCCTACAGTCCTGCTGGCAATCCCCGCCACGGTTACCCGCCGCCGTCAGAACTTCACCGTTGCTTGATTAGAACAGGTTTGGCTGCCCGCGTTGCACACTTGATAGGTGTAAGTGGCATGGCTACGGCCACCCGGGGAATCGGTGTAGAACCCGTCGTTCAGGGTGGTGACGATTCGCGCGCCATTACGATAGATGTCGACATTGCTCGAAGTCGCTCCCCTCCAGGAGAGGTCCACCGTCTGGCGTCCGTGCACTTTGTAGCCGCGCGCATTGAGGGTGATCTGCCCGGGTGTCGGTGTCGGTTTGGGTGTCGGTGTGGGTGTGGGTGTCGGTGTGGGTGTGGGTGTGGGTGTGGGTGTGGGTGTGGGTGTGGGTGTGGGTGTGGGTGTCGGTGTGGGTGTGGGTGTGGGTGTGGGTGTGGGTGTGGGTGTGGGTGTGGGTGTGGGTGTGGGTGTGGGTGTGGGTG